>JADZEF010000001.1 GCA_020850695.1 Planctomycetaceae bacterium
CCTCGAGTTCGGAGAGAGCCTCAACGGTGGTCCCTTCCTGGATGAGCCGTCGCGCGCGGGAAATCCGGCTTTCCGCAAATCGATCGCGAGCAGGCCGCGCCGAGTGGGAGAGGCTTACTTCTTCCTTTTCCCCCGGGAGAGGGCGGGCCGGCGTCTGAGCAAGAGCCTGGCGGACAAGGGCATCCCACCCGACGAACCACGCAAGCGCCGCGAGGAAAATCGGCAATGCGCCCCACCGCCGTGGTCGGGCGGGCGAAGGTGTGCGGAATTGACCGTTGCCGGTCATGAGGAGCCCAGGTCGGGGGATGCGGAGCGCTGCCGCAGGCAAGTCTTGAGGATACGCTCCGAACCCACTCTCGGGGAAGGGATGTTTGCATCACTGTTGATGCGATCGACTCTGGAATGTGAGGCGCCACAGCGACGAGTTCCTCAGTCCGCCTGTTCCAATTCCTCCTGGAGCCGGCACCAGCCCTCTTCCGCTTCGCTCAGTTGGGCCGACAGGCTTTCGACCAGCTCGTGGAGTTTCATGGCCTCGTCGGCTCGGGTCGAAGTCATCAGTTTTCCGTTGGCCTCTTTCTTTTCACCATCGAGCCGCGCAATGGTGCGTTCGATCGCCGTCATCTCCTTGCGGATCTCCCGTTCGCTGCGACGCACCTTTTTCGGCGTCGGGCGGGCCGCACGCGCTGAAGGAGGCGCTTTGGCCATGGCCTGCTGAAGTTCGCGTTCGCCCTCTTCAATTTCTCGATTGACGCTGTAGAGGTACGAGTCGTAGTCGCCGCCATAGTTGACGACGCGGCCGTCGCGGACTTCGACGATGCACGTCGCCACGCGCTTCATGAAGTGCCGGTCGTGGCTCGTGAAGATGACCGTCCCCTTATAGTCGAGAAGGGCATCGGCGAGCGCTTCGACCGTGTCGACGTCGAGGTGGTTGCCCGGTTCGTCGAGGATCAGGACGTTGTGCTGCGAGAGAAGCAGCCCCGCCATGCAGAGCCGCGCCCGCTCACCCCCGGAGAGGACGCCGATCCGCTTCTTGACGAGGTCGCCGCCGAAGAGGAAGGCGCCGGCGAGGTCGAGGATGGCCTGCGTCTTCGTCCCGGGGCGCGCATGGTATTCGAGGTAGTCCTGGACCGACTTATCGGCCGGGAGGCTGGTGTAGACGTGCTGGGCGTAGACGCCGACATCGCAGCCGTGCCCCCAGCGGACTTCCCCTTCCAGCGGCTTGAGCGAGTCGACAATGGTGCGGAGGAACGTCGTCTTTCCCTGACCGTTGTCTCCGACGATGGCCGCCCGTGAGCCGTGATCGATCTCCAGGCCGATGTCTTTCGCGATCGTCCGCTCGGGGTAGCCCATCGCGAGGTCGACGCACCGCAAGGCGGGACCGCGGCGCGGCTCGACGATGGGGGCGCGGATGCGGACGGTCGGCTGGTCGACGGTCAGCTCGACGTCTTCGAGCTTCTCGAGCTGCTTGCTCTTCGACCGCGCCCGCGTGGCGGTGCTGGCCCGGGCCTTGTTCTTGGCAATGAACTCTTCGAGGTGCTTGCGCTTCGCGGCGACCGCGGCGCTGGTGCGCTCCTCGTGCTCTCGGCGCTCGCGTTCGTATTGCAGGTACTGCTCGATCCTGCCCGGGTACATCGTCAGCTTGCCGCGCGACAAATCGAGCGTGTGCGTGCAGGTGGCCTGCAGGAAGGCGCGATCGTGCGAGACGATGAGGCAGGCTTCCTCGTAGTGCTTGAGAAAGTGCTCCAGGAGGATCTGCGTGCGAAGGTCGAGGAAGTTCGTTGGTTCGTCGAGCAGCAGCAGGTTGGGCTCGTGCAGAAGGAGAGCTGCAAGCTTCACCCGGGTCTGCCATCCGCCCGAGAGCTTGGCGATGGGGCCGTTGAGATAGTCTCCTTTCAACTCGAATTCGCCCGCGACCTCGCCGCACTTCCAGTCGGGCTGGCCGCTGTCGCGCATCAGAAATTCAAGCGTCGTCTCGCCGGGCTGGAAGGGATCGTGCTGGCGGAGGTAGCCCAGCTGGAGCCGCGAGCTGCGGATGACTTCCCCACGGTCGAGTTCCTCTTCGCCCAGCAGGATCCGCAGCAGCGTACTCTTCCCCGCCCCGTTGCGTCCGACAAAACCGACCTTCACTCCATCGGTCAGCGTGGCTTCGGCGTTGTCCAGCAGCACCTGGCTTCCGTAGCTCTTGCTGGCGTTCTTAATCTGCATCATCACGGCCATGGACGGCTCAACTCCGGTCGACGGGGGCAAAAAGCGCGAAGAGGAATTGTAGGAAAAGCCCCGCGTGGCGGAAGTCCGGGTGCGGAGATGCGGCAACCAGCGGCCGATCTTGCTGGGACGTCGGTCAGGACGGCCTGAGACGGCGCCGACGAGGCAGGGAGCCGGTCGATCGTCCGGCTTCGGCAGCGACTCGCCGGTTGTCGCGGCAATGTGCTCAAGGCTGTCGAAGACGTAACGAACGGCGTTCGTGCGAAGCGGATGGGAAAAATGATCCGCCGACCGGGCCGACCGCCTTGCGGATCGCTCTCGGCCATTTCGCGAATTGAACGTCCTGCCCCTCTGACGGCTGCGAGTCACTTCCCGCCCGGGCAGTGATTCTGCGTCTCATATTGCGCGATCTTCTCGAGCCGGCGGCCGTGGCGGCCCCCTTCGAATTCGGTCGTCAGCCAGATCGTCACCATGCGGTTGACCAGGCGATCACCTAGCAGGTCGGCCGAGAGGCACAGCACGTTGGCGTCGTTGTGCAGGCGGCTCATCTCGGCCGTGACGTCGTCATGGCACGGGGCGGCCCGCACCCCCGCGAACTTGTTCGCGACGATGCACATTCCCATCCCGGTCCCGCAGATCAGGATCCCGCGGTCGAGAGACTTCTCGCTGATCGCCGCCGCCACTTTCGCGCCATAATCCGGATAATCGACATGCTCCGGGTGTTCCGGTCCGTAGTCGACCCCTTCGTGCCCGAGGTTCTGGAGCAGCGAAAGAATCTTTCCCTTCAGCGCGAATCCGCGATGGTCGCTCGCGACGCCAATCTTCATGAGAGACGCTCCCGTCTGACGAGTTCCCCATCGGGAACTCCCGATTCCTGACTGATCGTGTGGCGGGCCCGGAGACGCGTCCCCCGTCGCAGGCCGCCGGCGCTCTTATTCCATCGACCTGTCCGGCGACGACTCGCAAGGAAGATCTTCGAGGATCGCCTGAATATGCTTCTGGATTTCCTGCGCGCACCGATCATAGTCCGACATGGTGCCGCCGATCGGATCGGAAATGTCACGGCGATCGCGCGAGAGCAACTCCACCCGCGACGACAGGTCGGGACGCACCGAAATGATCGACTCGCGATGATTGCGGGTCATCGTGAAAATCCGGTCAGCCTGCTCCAGTAGCCGCTCGGTCAACGTCTGGCTTTCGTGCCCCCGCAGGTCGACATCCATTCGACTGGCCACCACCACCGACTCGGGGCTCGCCGGCAGTCCAGGGGCCGCTGACAATCCGGCCGAGGCCACGACGAACCCGCGATCGAACAGGTCCTCTTCCCCGCACCCCAGCTTCTGCGCCAGCATCCGCCGGAACAACCCCTCGGCCATGGGGCTGCGGCAGGTGTTGCCCGTACAGACGAAGAGGATCACCTCGCTCGCCAATCGTCCGACCGCCGTTTCGGTGACCACGCCCGCTCCTCTTACCGTCCAGCGGTTTCCTTCTACCCGCACCACCGTGCTCGGCTCCCCGTAACGGCAGGGACCGTCGTCCACGCTCAAGTCGCAGGCCGATCCAAACCGCCCTTCGAGATCCTTCAGCGTCTTGAAAGGCTGCGCCGACCCGATCCGGTCGGGCGACAGCACCAGCGGCTGCGACGTCATCCGCAGCACGTCCGAAACGAAATCGTGCGCCGGCACCCGCATCGCCAGCGCCCCCGAGTGAAGCAGCGCCGACTGGGTCGCTTCGGGAAGAGCGCCCAGCAGGCTGTCGGAGTTGCCGGGGGGAATCTCGAGCGTGACCGGCCCCGGCCAACAACGGCGGCTGAGTTTCATCCCCAGCGGCGGAAAGACCGGGATGTAATCGCGAGCCTCAGCATGTCCCTTGATGCCGAGCACGCATTGCGGGGCGGCTCGGTCGCCGTTGGTGCGGGCAGCGCTCACCATGCTGGCGATCTGGCGGACCGCGTCCCCTTGCGACGCCTGGGCGGCGAGAACGTAAACCGTTTCCGTCGGGAGGGCGACGATCTTTCCTTCGGCCAGCGACAGGACCGTTTCGTGAACGATGTCCCGCCGGTCTTCGGCTTCGCGAAGGTGAAGAGTGCGACTCATCGACGATGTTTCTGCGCGGGATCGGGAGCTTCGGCGTCAGACTCCGATCGTCGAACGCCCGCAAGGAGCGTCGTCGGCCGGGCCGCAAGTTGTCGATGACAGGATACTTCCCCTCGCCCTGGCAATCCGGCATCCCGTCGACCGCCCCGAGTGCGGATTGTCCGGTCGGAAGTGAACTGAGGAGAACGAGACAGAGCGACGGTTGAACCCCGTCTCGATCGAGTATAGGCTCGCCGCGCCGCCCCTTCAATGTCTCCTGCTCGAGGGAGGTTCATTCAGCATTTACCACGGCGACTGCTTTCCCGAACCACAGCCCAAGCGGGGTGAGAGGGCAGCATGAAGGGGCCGCAACGTTCATCGATGCCCGACTGCAGCATCGTGCCCGTGCGACTTCGCAATCCTCGTCCCCGCACCGATGAAAGCGAATCGGTCATCGGATATATTCCGGGAAGACCGACATACGTTTTCCGAATTCACCGTCCTCCACGGCTTCTGCTCGCTATGGCCGCTTACGACAAGTACGACGCCCGCGTCGACTCTCTCGTTGTCGAAACCAAGACCTTCTGGGACCCGGCCGTCGGCAAACTGACCGACGAAGACAAGGCCTGGCTGGCGGTCGCCGTCCATCGCGAGCCCTCCAAGGCGAAGAAAGTCGCCTACGAGCGGGCTCACACCGGCTTCACCCGCGAAATCACGGTGACGGTCGAAGACATCGCCCGGCTCTATCACGAAAAGGTCGGAGCCTGAGGACCTGCATCGAGTCGTTGACTCGGTCCTTTCCGGCGCGGCCGCGGAGTGGGGTTGCCTCGTCGGATTTGCGCGTTCAATACTCGAGGAAACCCTGGTGCTGACCTCGAAAGATTTCATCTTCACTCAAGTCATGCCGGTTGCCGCGTGAATCAATCACGTAAAAAACCGACCCCCTACGGCGATCCGTTAAGAATTCGGTAACGAGCGACCGTTGCGGCAATCTTGCATTGAATGCGTCATCCGCGAAATCCGGTGCGATTTCCCAATCGACGACTCGGACGCGTTTCTCCGATCTCAGCATCCCCCCTTCAAACTCTTTCCAGATCCATGAGGTCGGGGGACCTTCCTTGTTCGCGTATTCGATGCGGCATTCGGTCGAACTCAGAAGTCCACGATTCAGTGCGTTCCGCTGCTGGATATGCTGGACCGGCTTCCAATCGCGGCTTGCATCGACGCTGAGGACGTCGGTCCAGCGCTTCAAAAAAACGATCTCACTCCGCGGCGGATCCTTCGGATCACTGGCATCAAGGACCTGCCAGCGGGCCTTCGCCGGAATGGTCAACGGCACATCGAACAGGCGTGCGTACCAGAAGACCGGGCCCAATGACTCGTCCATCAGACGCGGATCGTGCGCGAACTGGCAGGACCATCCCGACAACGGGGTTCGAGGCCTGATCATCAAGTCCGAGAATTGCTCGCCATCGTGGGTGATGATCCGTTCCTGCTTTCCCGACGGGTCGGCTTCGCGACCGGCGATTTGAGTCTCACTGTGAACCCGGAATCGGTTCCCGTCCCAAAGAAGCGTGCAGGAGGTCCGAACGGCTGGCGCCTTCGCCAACGAGACGGTTCTGGTCTTCGTGAATTCCAGCATCGCTGGATTCGGTCGCCTCTCCACAAAGGTTTCGTTCTGATAGGTCTCAACGAAAAGCATGACCCGGAACGAATGCAGTCGAGTCGTGCGATGAGTTGCCGCCAGCCGGATCGCCTGGAGCACTGGTTCGTCCAGCGTGGAGTTTGGCGACTCCATCACGATTGTGCCTTCAGTCCGGCGGTCGACCGGAATCAGGGGGATGCGTTCTCCACCCGGCGCTGGAAAACCGCTCAGCGCGAAGACAGCAATCGCAATCATGGCTTTCATCGGATGCTGACTCCTTCCGTGCACCGAGCGACAAGGGCGTCTCACGTCTCCCATGCGGAAGCCGAGACGCACGCCAACACGCGCTGGACGACGAGAGGTCTCATGCCAGCTCAATCCTTATAGACGAACTCCGGCGTGTTGATCAGCGCCCACAGCAGGTCTTCTGTCGCCTGGCGGCGATTGACACCTTCAGTCGCGAAGAGCTTTCGGGCGATTTCTTTCTCGGCGTCGTCCGGCTGGCGGGCGTAAACCCACAGATAGAGTTCCTCGGCAACCTGCTCGGGTGTCTTCTCGGTGGCGGCCAGCTTGGCAGCGAGTCCGTTGTCGCTTGTCGCCTTCTGGTAGAGGTTCTCGCTGTTCATGAGGTGCAGCACCTGCACCACGGTGCTGTCGCTGGTCCGCTCGCACGGCGGGTCCTGGTTCGGATCGGGGCGGCCGAAGGCGTCGAGGAACGTGGAATTGATGCGGTGCGACCAGATCTCCATCGCCCGCGTTCCCGGCGGCATGGCGGCGAAGGTCTCGGGAACGCCCGTGATATCGCACACTGCATCGAGGAGCACTTCGGCGCGGAGCCGGGTGCGGTAGTGCCGCGACCCGTTCCGCAGGTCGACCGCATTGCGGGGACTCGGCTGCGAACTCAGGCCATAGACGTGCGACGTTGCGATGCGTCGCAGCAGCTTCTTGAGGTCGTACCCTTGCTCGCGTAGGTCCTTTCCGAGCGCTTCGAGCAGCGGACCGTTGGCCGGCGGGTTCGTTGCCCGCAGGTCGTCAACGGGTTCGACGAGACCGCGTCCCATCAGGTCGGCCCACAGCCGGTTTGCGGCGGTCTGAGCGAAGAAGTGGTTCTCGGGAGACGTTACCCACGCGGCCAGCGCCTCGCGGATGTCTTCCCCTTGCTTGAGTTCCGGAGTCGCTCCAAAGAGCGGCTTCGGCGGAAGGACTGCCCCCGTCAGCGGATGCCGCACGTCGCCGGCCTTCGCCGCGAACACCATCTCCTCAGATCCAGAAATCGGAGCCGAGATGCCAACCCCTTTCCGGCCGATCCGTCCGAAGTAGGCGGCGAAGCTGTAGAACTCATCCTGTCCGTAGACCTCGAACGGGTGATGATGGCACTTGGCGCATTCGAGCCGCACCCCCAGGAAGATCTGGCTGACGATGGTCGTCAGTTCGGCCGGCTCGCGGCGGTCGCGGAAGAGTGTCACCGCCCCCTTTCGCCAGGTGCTCCCCTTCGCCGAAATCAGCTCGCGGACGAACTGGTCGAAAGGCATGTTGCGGCGGAAGGCGTCGCGGATCCATGCGTCGTAGTTGAGCGTCGCTTTGATGCCGACGTGGTATGCGTTGGGCCGCAGCAGGTCGCACCATTTGTTCGCCCAGAAGTCGGCGAACTCGGGACGCTCGAGGAGTTGATCGACGAGCTTGGCCCGCTTGTCCGGCGTGGCGTCGCCGAGGAAGGCCCGCGTTTCGTCGGGAGTCGGAATGCGGCCGATCAGGTCGAGGTGGGCCCGCCGCAGGAACGTGTGGTCGGCGGAAGTGACTGACGGAAGCAGTCCCAGGCGCTCCAGCTTGGTCCACGTCAGGTCGTCGATGTAGTTGTTCCGCGGCAGCTTCGCGTAGACCTCGGGTTCGACCTTTCCCGGAAGCGGAACCGCGATCGTGCAGATCGCGATCTGCCCCTGGTACCGGGCCATAATGGCCGCCTCACCGACGACCACGCCGGCCGTGACGGTCCCCTCTTCGTTCACTGCGGCGATCGCCGCCTCGTTCGATTGGAACTGAGACAACCGCGTGACGTCGCGCGTGGTGTTGTCGCTGAAGTGGGCGGTCACCTTGAGGGCCACCGAGTCCTTCGGTCCGTTGTCGCCCGATCGGCTCAGGTTGAGGATGCGGTCGGCGGGGTCGACCGTCACCTTCACGAGCTTGGGGGTGCCGGGAATGCTGCGGGGCGCCCCCTGCACGATCCAGTCGCGCATGAGGTTGTATTCGGGCGAGCCTTTGTCGAACCGCTTGCCACCGCCGTGCGGGACGATACCCGCAGGCTTCTGAAGGAGCAGGCTGCGGTCGGCTTCGGGGCGGAAAACGCGACGGCCGCGGGCTTCCTTCGTCAGCGAGTCGTAGTCGAAATTCGAGTCGAACCCCAGCAGCGACAGCTGGAATCCATTCTGCCCGCGGGCCTTCCCATGGCAGGGACCTGAGTTGCATCCGAACCGCGTCAGGATGGGCTGAACGTCGCGGTCGAAATCGATGCCTGCATCGGCGGCGAGTCCGCTCGAAGCGGAACCGGCGGCCAGCACGAGGGCGACGAGCGACGGAAGTGCGGAGATTCTCATGGCGAGGGCCGTAGTGGCGATGAGGCGGGAATGACTGCAGTGGATCGGGGGTCAGGTCATCGAGGCCCGAGGAACGCGGAGTCGGCTTCGGAGCGAGGAGTGGCTGAACCCTTCCCCTTCACTATAGCGAACAAACGGGAGCGGCCGAAACGGCGCAGACCTGAATGGGAACACAGGAGCGGCCGAAATCTTTCGGCGACCATTGCTCCGCAATGCTCGCTGGCGGGACGAGCAACGACAGCGGTAATCTCATGCGGAGCATGGACACAGCCATGTCTGACGCGTTGCTTCCCTGAAATTGCCACGTCTTTTCTGGTGCTCGCATGCCGCTTGCCCGCCTCGGCCTGCCGCTCGTCGCTGCCGTTCTGTTTTTTTCGTCATCGAACTGCGGCGCGGACGAGTTTCCGGCCCCGGAATCGCTCCCCTCTCGGCCAGGGCTTCCCGACCCCTTGACGATGCTGGACGGAACGAAGGTCGCCAGCCGCGATCAGTGGGAGCAGAAGCGTCGTCCGGAGCTGAAGCGGCTGTTCCAGCATTATATGTATGGTTTCGCCCCTCCCGCGCCGGACCGCGTGACGGCAATGGTCGAGCATACGAATCCGAAGGCGCTCGGCGGCAAGGCGACCATGCAGGTCGTCACGCTCAAGTTCGGTCCGGACGCCGCACCGCCGATCCACCTGCTTGTCTTCGTTCCGAACGGCAAGGAAGCGAAGTGCCCCGCCTTCCTGGGCATCACCTTCTGCGGCAATCACGCACTGATCGACGACCCGAACATCCCGCTGGCCGAGGGCTGGATCTACCCGAGTTGCCCCGGCTGTAAGGACAACCGTGCGACGGAAGAATCCCGCGGAAAGCAGGCGGACGTGTGGGCCGTCGAGCAGACGATCGACCGCGGCTACGCCCTGGCGACCTTCTATAGCGGCGACGTCGACCCCGACCATCCGAAGCAGCCCGACTTCGCCGACGGGATTCACCCGCACTACCGCAAGGCGGGGCAGTCCGCGCCGGCCGAGGATGACTGGGGAACGATCGCCGCGTGGGCGTGGGGCGTCAGCCGGGTCGTCGATTACCTCGTAACGCGGCCCGACATTGATGAAAAGCGGATCGCGACCGTCGGGCATTCACGGCTGGGGAAGACCGTGCTGCTGGCCGCCGCTCTCGATGAGCGGATCGCACTGACGATCCCGCATCAGGCCGGTTGCGGGGGGACGGCCCCCAGCCGCGGCACCGTGGGAGAATCGGTGAAGCGGATCAACACCGCCTTCCCGCACTGGTTCAACGACGTCTTCCCGAAGTTCAACGACGATCCGACGAAGCTTCCCTTCGACCAGAACTGCCTCGTGGCGCTCTGCGCCCCGCGCCCCGTGCTGCTGAGCAATGCCGCCGAAGACACCTGGGCCAACCCCGACGGACAGTTCGAGGTCCTGCAGGGAGCCGATTCGACCTACAAGTTTCTGGGCGTCGAAGGGCTGAAACCGGGCGCGAAGCCCGAAAGCGAACGACTGATCGACAGCCGCCTAGGTTACTACATCCGCCCCGGCAAGCATTCGATGACGACCGGAGACTGGAAGATCTTCCTCGACTTCGCCGACCGGCACCTCAAGCCGGGGCAGCCCTGAGCGCCTGCGCTCGGTGCATCAACGCCATCGCACGCTCCATCGGTCAACGCGCGCCGATTGCGGGTTCGCAATGCTTTGGCCTCGCGTCAGAGTCACCATGCCAGTTATGCCAGCACGCCCGCAATCGGCTGTCCGCCTGACGTGATCGACACCGGACGCCCGTCGTTCGTGTGGTACTCGCGGTTTCCATCGATCCCCAGGATGCGGTAGATCGTCGCCGCCCAGTCGAGTGTCGTATTGCGCTGGCCGATGACCTGGGTGCACTTCGCGTCGGTCTGGCTGATGGTGCGGCCCATCTGGACGCCGGCGCCGCTCATCCCGACCGCATTGCACGGAGCGTAGTGATCGCGCCCCGCGGCCCCGTTCACGCCCGGCGTGCGGCCGAATTCGCCCGCACACAGCACGAGCGTGTTGTCCAGAAGGCCACGCTGCTGAAGGTCTTCGAGCAGGGCCGACCAGGCCTTATCGAGCGCCGGCAGCAGTTTGTCGCGCAGCGAAATGAAGTTGTTGTTGTGCGTGTCCCACCCACCGGACCCGATGGTAACGAACCGCACTCCCGCTTCAATGAGCCGTCGGGACAGCAAGGCAGCCTGACCTTCGCGGGTGCGGCCGTACCGATCGCGGACGGCGGCGGGCTCTTCATCCAACAGGAACGCCTTCTTCGCCGCAGGCGACGTGATCAGTTCGAACGCCTGCCGATAGAATTCGTTCCGATCGAGGACCGCAGTCCCCTTGGTTTCGGCCTGCCGCTGCCAGGCGTCGAGCCGGGCCAGCATCGTCTTGCGGCGGTCGGTGCGGGTGCTGCCGATCTGCTCCGGAATGCTGACGTCTTCGACGCGGAAGCCCGCCGCGTTCGGATCGGCCGAGACGGAAAGGGGATCGTACTTCGAGCCCATGTAGCCCGCGCCGTAGTAGCCCTTCCCTTTGCCCATGAAGAGGACGTGCGGGGGGAGACCGTTCTTCCAGCCCCCTTCGCGGCCGACGACGCATCCCAGCGACGGGTGAATGGTGGCGCCGACCGGCTGTCCCGTCGGATCGGGGCGCTGGGGATGCCCGGTCAGCATGTAGTGCTGGGCGGCCGCATGGTCGCCGCTTTCGGCATGCACGATCGACTTGACGACGCAGACCTTGTCCATCGACTTCGCCATCCACGGCATGTGCTCGCAGACCTGCGTGCCGGGAAGATTGGTGTCGATCGGATGAAACTCGCCGCGGTACTCGACCGGGGCGAGCGGCTTCATGTCGAGCGTGTCGATGTTGCTCATCCCCCCTTCGGTGAAGAGGTAGATGCAGTTGACGTCGCGGGCGGTCGAGTCGGCCTTGGCTCGCGCCTCAAGAAACCGCGGCAGCGACAGCCCAAACAGCGACACGCCGCCGATCTTGAGCAGCGCGCGGCGCGAGACACCGTCGCAGGTGCGGGAAAGTGTGGGGATTTCGAACATGGAGGTTCCTTCAGCTCAATGACGAGGCATCGAATCGAACTGCGTATCGAAGCGCGGACGGACTCGATCGGCTTCAGCTTGCGTCAGGCTCACTGGGGTCTTCCAAGTTGCGGCTTTCCCAATACGCGGGATTGCGGCTGGTATGGGCCACCGCCACGACAACGACCAGATCGGACATTTCACGATAGTAGATCACATACGGAAAACCCGTGATTGGACGCATCCGGGTTTGTTCGTCTCTGAGAGGCCATCGCTTCGGGAAGGCGGAGATGTCTTCCAGGGCCAGCTCGATCGCCGCCTCGAAACGATCTCCTTGAACAGGGTTGTGGTCGATGAACCAGGCGAGTGCGTCCGAATAGTCTTCTTCCGCACCCGGAAGGAAACGAATGCTAGGCATGGGGATGCGACCGTTTACTGGCTCTCGCCTTCACTACCTCCCAAGTGGAGAGTTTCACTTCTCCCGATTCGAACTCCTGCCAGCGGCGGTCAATGATCTCCATCCAGGCTTCGTTGATTTCTTCTGATGCCGGCGGTGTGAGTGTTCCGATCAATGCGTCGACCAGCCGGGCGCGTTCTTCGTCCGGCAAGGCAGCAGCGGCATCCAGGATTTCAGTGTATGCAGTCGACATGAGTTATCCTCGCCGCCGAAGCGATGATGGCCGGAGCCGCTTCCCTCAGTGGTTGAACACAAACTCGGAGCTATTGAGCAGAGTCCACAGAATATCCTGAAAACCCTCGGCCCGGTTGGGTGCGGTTCCGACCAACTCCTTCACCGCTGAAACTTCGTCCGGCGTCGGTCGGCGGCCAAATGTCGCCAGGTACAGTTCCGTCGTGATGTCCTCGTCGGTGGCGTTCGCCTTGAGCAGCTTTCCCAAGCGACTCGTCTCGCCGGTCACTTTCGCGTGCAGCAGCGTGCTGTTCACGAGGTGGAGCGCCTGGGCCAGGTCGGGCGACGAACCACGGGCACATTCGCACGGGTTGTTGCGGAGAGGGCGTCCGAAAGTGTTCAGGAAGTACGACGTGATGGTTGGATCGGGGAGCGCGATCGCTCGCGTGCCGGGAGGCAGTCCGTCAAACGTCTCCTGCGTTCCCGCCGCGTGGTTCACGGCATCGAGAAGCACCTCGGCTGGCAGCCTCCGGGGAACGCGATGCGTGCAGAGCCGACCGTCGACGTCGCGCTTCGGATTAATCTCGGACGCCAGCTGATAGGTGCGGCTGTTGCAGATTGTCCGGAGGATGTGTTTCGTATCGTACTTGTGCGCGATGAAGTCTGCGGTGAGATGATCCATCACGGTGGGGAACGTCGGAGGATTGGTCGCCCGCAGGTCATCCACGGGTTCGACCAGCCCAGACCCGAACATCGACGCCCACAACCGGTTCACATAGCTCTTGGCAAAGAACGGATTCTCGGGGCGCGTCATCCATTCCGCGAGGTGCCGCCGCACATCGCCCGGCGAATCGGGCGTGGCGAGTTCCGCGGGCGGAGCTTCGCCCAGCATTCGCGGCTCGGCCGGTCGGGCCAGCACGCGATTCGGGTTCGCCTTCGAAATCACCCGCAGGCTCTTGGGGCCGCCGAACTTCTGCCCCAACGCCCCCGAGTCCTTGGTCTCAAGTCGCGTGAAGTAAGCCGCCAGCCCGTAGTAGTCGTCCTGGCTCCAGACCTCCATCGGATGATGATGGCACTTGGTGCATTGCATCCGCACGCCGAGGAAGACCTGCGCCGTTGTCTCCGTCAGGTCCTCCAGCTTCTCATCGATAAAGTAGTACGCCACCGGGCCGTTCGTGTTGAGGTTCCCCTGCGACGTGAGGAGTTCGCGAGCCATCACGTCCCACGGCTTGTTCGTGCGCACGGCATCGCGAATCCAGGTGCGGAAACTCACGAGCCCCTTGTCTCCCAGATACCGGCGGTGGGCCCGCAACAAGTCGCCCCATTTCAGAGACCAGTAGTCGACATACTCGGGGCGCTCGAGCAGGGCATCGACGAGTTTCGCTCGCTTGTCCGGTGCGGCATTCCCCAGAAACGCTCGAATCTCGTCAGGAGTCGGCGGCGTGCCGATGAGATCCAAATAGACGCGCCGCAGAAACTCTTCGTCACTCGCCAGGGGAGCGGGAGCGACTCCGAGTTTCTTCCATTCGGCTGAGACGAGATCATCGAGTTTGCCTGCCGGCACAAAATCCGACGGCGGGGAATGATCAGCGAAGGGTATCGTCAGCGGAACGGCCGCGACCTGCCCGCAGAAGCGAACGTTGACCGTCGTGCGACCGGGTTCCCGCGCAGTGACCTGGCCGGTCGACGTCACTTCCGCCAGGGTGTCGTGAATGACATCGTAAAGCGCGGTCGCCGTCGCATCGCTGACCGCGCCGTCCGACCAATGGGCCTTCACGGTCAGCGCGGCCTTTCCGCCCGCCGTCAGCCGAACATCGTTCGGAACGACCGTCAGTCTGACCACTGACAACCCCGTTTCGGGCGGTGTCATTCCCTGCGCGATGTATTCATGCAGCATGCGATGCGTGGCCGAGCCGACTTCGAACCGCTTTCCTCCCCCGTGGGCCATGCGCCCGGTTGCCTTGCGCACCAGAAGGCTCTCTTCCGGCGAGGCCGAAGAGACGCGCCGCGCGCGCCCGTCCTTGAACAGAACGTCGTAATCGTGGGCCGGGTCATACCCCAGCAGCGACAACTGCAACCCCCCGCGTCCCTGAAACGATCCGTGACACGCCCCTGCATTGCATCCGGCCTTGGTCAGTGCCGGCACCAGATCGCGAATGAACCGAACCGGCTCTGCGGCGCTCGCGGTTCCGTGCAGGCACAACCATGTCGCCATCAGCGGGGCAACGCCGAAACACCGAGGGCCCACGCAGGTGGGGCGGGCGGGGGCGGGCATTGGACGGGTCCAATGAGCGAAGGCGGGAGGATTGACCGGAGCAAACGTATCCTGAATATACATCGACCGAAGACGATGCGATAGTCCCGCCTGTCGTGATTCGAGACCCAACTCACCGCAATACGAACGTCCCGCCCGGCCTGCAAAATCAACAGAGTCGGGTACTCACTTCCCCTTGAGCCGCGTCATCTTCGCCGACCGCATCTCCTGCCGGTCGACGTTGGCCCGCAGCTTTTCTCGTTTGTCGTGCAGCTTCCGCCCGCGAGCCAAGGCGATCCGCGCCTTGACCTTGCCATTCAGGAAATAGACCGAGAGGGGAATGAGTGTCAGCCCCTGCTGCTCGGCGGCGGACGCGAATTTGATGAGCTGCTTCTTGTGCAGCAGGAGCTTGCGCGGCCGGCGCGGTTCGTGATTGAGGATGTTGGCCTGCGGGTATTCGGCGATATCGGCCCCCAGCAGCCAGAGTTCGCCATCGCGAACCCGCGCGTAGGCCTCGTCCAGCGAGAGCTTGTGGTTGCGGAGGCTTTTCACCTCGCTCCCCTTCAGCACGATCCCGCACTCGAGCTCGTCGAGAATGTCGTACTCGTGTGAGGCCTTGCGGTTCCGCGCGACGATGTCTTTCGTCTCGGGCTCCGGGTTCGATTTTTTCTTGGTGGTCATCAGAGATGCGCCATCGTGGCGAAAAGGGTTGCCGTGTAACAATGCGAAATGGAGGGACGCGGCAGGCAGTGCTTCGGTTCGCGGGCGGATGCGACCGGGTTGCGGCTACATCAATCGCGCCAACGCCAACTCGAATCCGGGCATCAGCGGGGTGCGATACGTCTCGCCCGCACTGACCACAAGCGTCTCGCCGTTCCGCCGATGGACGGTCATCTCGCGGCGGTGCGTGTCGATGATCCAGTACTCTTCAACTCCCGCGTCCGCGTATTCCTTTCGCTTCACCACATAGTCACGAAGGCGGTCTCGCGCGCGGTTGGCCGGAAACTCGACAGCGATCGTCGGAGTGTCGAGTTCATCGTCGGGACGCCGTCCCAATCCGATCCAGATCGCGCGATCAGCCCGGCGACGGTTCTCGCCGACACGCACCGTCTGTTCCGGAGCGGTCAGGTCAACGCACAAACCGTTCGGATGATCCTCCCTGTAGCGACGAATCAGATATCCCAGTTCATCGTTCGGATCTCGCTCTGATAATCCCGCCGGTGGATTCACGACGAGCACTCCATGGATCAATTCGTAACGGTAGCCCGGTTCCCATTCCGTCGCCGCATCGAACTCGTCCGGCGTCATCAGCATGCCGTTCGAGTGCGGGCCCAATTCAGGAAGTTGCCGCACACTGGTTGCGATCATCGAGAGACCCTCAAAGTTCCAGGGACGGAATCATCATAGCAGACTCGGTTTTCCCGCCGACTCCGAAATGAAATCCGCTCGGGCCGACGGATTTTTTCCCTCGACAAGCCGCTCTCCTCCGCTCCGCAACACCGTCCTCCTCCCCAAGAGAAAGCGTTCTTGCCCAATCCACGACTTGTCGCGCGAAGACCGTTGCATGCCGCCATTCATCCCGTTACCTTCGACCGCGACGGGCCAACTCTTCCGGGAAGGAATGACTCCTTCCGGAATGTTGCAAACCAGGTGGGAACAACCGCTACGGGCTCCGCAAAGTGGTTCCGTCGGCGTCGGACCCGCCATCGAGATCGAGGTCACGGAAGCGCTAAAGCATGTCACACGAGACGGATGCAGACGTCGTCCGCGTTTATTGTGCCGGCCCCCTCTTCAACAAAGCGGAACGCTCCGAGATGTCGGCCATCGCCGACGTCCTGGGCGAAGCGGGTTACAAGGTGTATCTCCCGCACCGCGACGGGATGGAATTCCGGCTGATACTGAACATTCTCGTCGAGCGCGGGTGGCCCGCTCCGACCGCCGCTCACTTTCTCCACGCAGCGATCTTCGCTCTCGACGTGTACCAGCTGGCCGTCGAATGCGATGCGATGGTCTGGAATCTCAACGGCCGGACGCCGGACGAGGGGGCGGTGTCCGAGGCGGCCATCGCGTGGACTTTGGGCAAGCCGATTGTGGCCTATAAGGATGACGTCCGCTCGCTGATTGCAGGACGCGTCAATCCGCTGCTGGTCGGGATGGTCGACTTCGAGACGTGTGAAGAGATCACCGAAATCCCGGATGAGTTGGCAGGAGCTATTCTCCGTCACACCGAGCCTCCCCTGGCCGAAGACCAGATGCCTCCCCGCTTACGGAAGGCCGTGCAGGACGGGCGCCGTCTATGGATGACCATGGGCGAACGCGACGCCAACTTCCACGACCGCCTGATCGCCGATGTGGTGACGGAGCTTTTCGCCCCGTCGCAGGAAGTTTTCTGATTTTTTCGGCGTCACGCTCGTCGGATCGTGCGCGGGCAGATCCCGATGGTGATCTTCCCGTCGAGTCAGTCTTTCCGTGGACCCGCAGCCGCTTTTCGTGAGGGTGCGCGGCGCGTTGGAACCACTTTCAGATCGCAATCGACGGGGAAAACGTTTCCTCGTTGTGTGGGCAACGTCCCAGCATGCGCCGCTCGACAAGTCCCGCAGAAATGGGGCTTGGTTTCTCACGAATCGCGGCCAAGTCGCTTGATCCAAGTCGCGCGCTCGGCTATCTTTCGGACATGCGACGGGCGTGTTGATCACTCAGCCGCACGGTCGCCCACGTGGCGGAATTGGCAGACGCGCTAGGTTCAGGTCCTAGTGGGCTTAAACGCTCGTGGGGGTTCGAGTCCCTCCGTGGGCATCTGTTTACTCTGCACTCTCTCGCAAGGTGCGGCAAACCCCTGCAAAACAGGGGTTTTTTCATGCGCACTCCCTCCGCTTTGCGAGGCGTTGCTCGCCCCTTCCGACGGGTGCTGCGCCGCTTCCTGCGCCGCCGAATTGGAATCTTTACTGACGGCGCGCGCGTGCCGCGACCGGCTGGGATCAGGCTTCGTCGATGCCGCTCGTTTGAAGTGTGCGTCGGTCACTTGAAGGTAATGTTTCGCGGCGACCGGTGTGCTATTTCCGATCCACGCCGTAACGACCTGAATCGGATATTCGTCCGCGAGTTCCGTCTCCCGGGTGCTGCGTAAGTTTTGGAACAATTTCGGCCACGGATTTAGCCCAGCACGCTTGATGATTTTCAGGAATCGCGTGCGGAGATTGACGTTTGAATCTCGGGACGTCGTGATCACGAATTCAGTGCCGGCCGGCGGACGCCGCTCGCGTGTCTCTGCCTCGCTGAACGCCGCTTCCAAGTGCGGCCGGAGTTCTGGGAACATCGGGACGACGCGTGATGCGCCGCCCGCATGATGCTCCGTCTTGGGGCTGGTGACGGTGATCCGGCCGTTCTCAAAGTCGACGTCGGCCCACCGAAGGGCCAAATGCTCGGATGGACACCGCAACCCGCCGAATCGCGACAACGCGAACAGCAGCCGCCATTCGTCAGTCGGACACGAAGACAGCACCCGCTCTGCTTCTTCTCGCGATACGAAGTAAAACTTGTCCGGATTGGCCCGAACCGTTCCCTTCAAGTCCGCGAACGGGTTCGAGGTAATCAACCCCTTTCGAATCGCTGCCTTGAAGAACTGCTTTGCCCGGCCGCAGCGCCGTCGAATCGTATTGTCACCTAGCCTCTTGGAGACCAACATCAAACGCCAGTCGTCAGCATCGCCCGGCGTGATCGACGTGAGGGATCGCGTACCGAGCACCTCCTTGAGGCTGATGGCGGTCTCCTTGAGCAGATGCAGCGTTCGAGGCTTCACATCCACACGTCGCGTAATGTAGTCATCGACGAAACGTGCGACCGTCAGGACGGAGTCTGCTGTGTGACGTGGCTCGCACAGCCCTACGGCAGCGAGCTTTTTCCGCAAAGCGTCGTCAATCTCGCAAAGCCATGTTGCAACCTCCGACGGAAGTGGTGAACCGGTTTTCTTAGAAGTGATCAAGTGCTCCACCTTAACCAAAACGGCTTCCGCGACTTTGGACGAGACCCGTCCGAGGCGAATCGCCCGGCGCTTCGCACTTGCATCGACAAATTGAATTCGCCGAAGACCGCCGTCGTTACTGAGGCTTGCCATCTACTTATTCTCCTTCGCTTGAGTTCTTTGTCCGTCCGCTCAACACGATTCCGGTCGGAAGCCCTGCCTTCTTACGCGCGTGATTGAAGTGCGAGACGATGGTGTCGACGTCCCAGGGCGCACCGTCGCTGCGAATGAAAATCCGCCCTGAGGTTCTGCCATCAATGGCCGCTTCGAGCATCGCACCCAGCTTCTTGTCGATGCCGATGTTTCGTGACTCGATTCGTCGGCCCGACAAGCTGACCGGGGGAAGGTGAAGAATCCCACGTTTTCGATCGAACTGATCGACTTCGGCCGCCGCTAGGTCGTAGATATTGCACCGTCCTTGAGCACGATAGAGTGCGCCGAATGGCTTTGAAGCATTCTGAAGAATGAGAAGTCGTTCAGTCGGAGTCGGAGCACGACGTTTCGTGACTATGCGCTCCTTTCGGCTCGCCGGCTCGTAATTGCTGTCTTGCTCTGGATGAATTTTCTTCAGCCAGCGACCCGCCATGTACCGGCATGATTCGAGACGTGTCCGAAGTTCTTTCACGCCTTCCCGGGAAGCGCGATAATGTACCTGCCCACTGACACGGGATCGCGAGATCATGCCGGCTTCTTGCATGCGCCGCGCGAGCGTCGACAGTGCGACCCCATTCAAGCTCCATCCGAACGCCGCAAGCTTCTCAATCAAGTCGCTGTGTGAGATTCCGCCCGTCTCGACCAACACGCCAAGAATGAGAACCCTCTCATCTGGAAGTCGATGAATCCGCATTGCCGACAGCCCTCCAGTGCGTTTCACGGGTAGCACCGTGTCACCCTACAAGCGACTTCGGGAGGGTGTCAATTCGTAGTCACTCGCATTCACCAAAAATTCCGCATCAGCATGCCCTCCGTAGGACTCGAATCCACGGCAAAATCCAGCCAATTCTGAACACGAACGCTGATTGCGGCGCATCAAGCGGCGCAGTCCACCATCAACTCTCCGCCAGCTCGAAACGCGGCAGCGTTCGAACGGCTACCGTTTCCGACGTAATGCGCCGCCGGAAGATTTTGGACGGCCGAAAGAGTGCCGAGCGCCTTGACGCGCACCATCGACAACGGTTGCAGCTTTCAAAGACTCCGGTCTCAACGCTGCGCCGGAAGGAGTGCCCGACGGACGCGGCGCGCGCGTGCCGCCGTCATCGGTTTGCGATTGAACAAGAATCGACATGCTGTCATCGAACGCAGCCACCAATTCCTCAATCGACGGACTTTGGACCGCATGGCCGTAGTAAAGCCGTTCCAGACGCGCAAACTCTCCCGGCGACAGTATGACCGCGGCCGGCTTGCAGTCGCGTTCGAGGAGCTTCAAACGTGCTTCAAGACTGGCCATTGCGGGCCTCCTCCAAGCGGGCGATGCGTTCTTCCAGTTCAACCGATTCGCGGAGCTTCACACCCAGTTCGATGATCGCTCGCGCCGCCCCCAGGCGAACGGCCGGCGGAGTCGGCGATTTCAGAAGTACGCCCAAGGTTTCGATCGCTTCTGCGCCGGAAGCGGAAAGCCGCGCGGCGTTCTCGTCGACGATCTTTACCCGCAGTTGACGCACGCGTTCGCGGAATGCCGGCTGAAGCATCTTGCGGTAGACCGTACGCGTCGTGACGCCACATTCGTCCGCGACGGCGTTCCGCGACTTGCCGGATGCCAACGCCAGTGCGATCGCCTCATCCTTTGGCGTCAACTCGATTGATTCGCCCAAATGGGACATTTGAAGACTTTCGAGGACTCAGACGGCGTATCGTTCGGAGTCCAGCCGGCGGATTTCCACGTCGATCGCCTCGATCTCTGCGGACCACCGCGCGGACCGCTCTTTGCCCACATCTGTATCTGTGCTGATTCCCGAAAGCCGGCCGCGGAGATGTTGCTTCTGGTCCCGCAATTGGCGGATGCGGTCATCGGTCCGGCGGACGTGTTCTGGATCGGCCGTTTCGCGGATAATCCGACGGGCTTCCCGCTCCAGTTCGTACGCCAATCGCGAGAGCTGGTCCCATTCCTCATGGCGTTCGCGGACCGGGCGCAATCGTTCCTTGCGGCGCGCTTCGCATGCCGCGTCATCCTCGCGCTGTTCGGCGTCGGCTTTGTCACGAGTTTCGATATATCGCGCATACGCGGCGTCCGCGTCCTGTCGCACGGCCGGCGCTCGCTCCCGATCGGCCATCGCCTTCAGGCGTGTTTCTACGCGGGAAACATCGGCGAGAAATCGGTCGTACGACTTGCCGACCAGCGACAAAGTTTCATCCCAACCACGCGGGAGATTCTTGCCCTTCGCCGTCGCAAAGACAGTCTCGCGGTACGTCTCCAGTGCCGCTGCACGCTTCGCTTCCAGTTTTTCGACCGCGCTCGCAGGCATATTTCACCCTCTGACTTGATACTGAAGTGAAGGAACACCCTCGGCCGACTGTGGAAGGTGGTATCAAATTGGCCCTACAAGCCAGCCTCGGGCAACGTCTCATTCGCCGAACACCACGCGGCGCAGATGCGCCGGAATGTTCTCCGGCCAGCCGCCCCACGCACGGATTGCCGCTTCTGTCGGATGACCCCGTCGCCGCGTTGCGCGCGCGCCGCGGAGCGAATCCGCAATGTCTAGGTCGGCAAGATCTTTCGCGATTCCGCGGCGGCCGGCCTTCGCAGGCTTACCCGGCGACTCGCGTCCCATCGCTTCCAGCGCCGCGGCGATCTTGCGCAAGTCGGACAGCCAATCGACGCCGAGTTCTGGCAAGTCGTATTCGACGCCAAGCGCGGTCAGGAGTTGCTGGACGACTTCGCGGATGGAATCGGGAGTCGCGACGGACGGCAATGTGATTGCCGTTGAAAGCCGCCGCGGCGCGCGCGAGCCGCGATCAGGGTTCGTCAATGGCTTGAGGATTTTCGGATGCACGGAATTTCCTTTCGATCGGGACGAAAGAGACGCCGCAATGAACGGCAACTGAGAGTCGACGACGGGAAGATCCACGACGCCGACATGCTTAAGGAACTGGCCGTAATGCCGGCCTTGACCATCAGAGAACGGTCCGACGCAGACGGAGACATTCATTGCCGGATTCTTGAGCCATTCGGCGGTTTGACGATCGCAATACACGCTGATCCAGAGTTCGCCACCGATCACACGCACGTCGTCAATCGGCGCGATGATGTCGTTCGGATGCACGATGCCGTCGCTATCGCCGTGGCCCTTGATCAGGTTTGCCCGGACGCCGTTCGCCCTTGCGGTCTTAAAGTCGCGTTCGATACTTCGCAGCAGCGCGGCATCGACGTGCCATTCCTGCGGACCGTGTTCTCTGTTGATCATCCACGTTCCCAGGCGAAGGGCATCCTTCAAGACACGAACGCGAGTGGTTTCCTTCCGTGCCGGCCCGAACGCCTTCGCGGCCACCGCCAATTGCGTCGACATTGCTACTCCTCAGTCCATAGTGCGGCAGTCCCCAGTGATTGGGTATTAGCCAGCCCTTGAATTCCGGTCACTCGTTCCTACAGAAGTCTCTCGGCCGATCACTGGGACGTCTTACTGACCACGATTTTTGCATTCTTCCATCACGTGAGACCCGGACGTCTGCCGCATTGCTGGATCAACTACCAGCCCGTAGCCGGGAAACCCTCAGACGAGGGAACCGTGTTTCGATCGCCCCATTCGCGCCGCCCTTCGCTTCCTCAGCTTCCCGGCGCTATGACTCGCGGGGGAGGTTACAACCCCGCTCCGTTGCGGACTGAATACCGCCTAAGTTCCTTTTTTCAGAACAACGAATGATTCGCGTTGTCCCGATGGATAAGGTTCTCAGCAACACAACCGGAAGTGACCGTACTTCCTCAAAGCCCCGCAGACTGGTCAGAGTCGACGGGGTTTCTTCATTGAAATGACGCCGCCGGGTTGCGATGCCCGGCCCTTCGCCCTTTCGGCGTCAATTTTTGGCGGTGCGCTTGCGCCGCTAAACCACTCGCGCCTATCACTTCTCCGACAGCTCGCTGCTTACCGCGCAGACGGCCTGTCGGCGTTCGAGGTATCGCTTAATTTCAGCTAGCGGATATACCACTCGCTGCCCAATCCTCACGAAGCCGATTTCGCCTCGCTGCCTAAGGGTAAACAATGTGCGAGGAGAGATTCCGATGCACTTAGCGGCCGCCGGCTCCGATACCGCGAGGGGTTGCACCGATCCAGAAGTATCCATAGCGACTCCACCGCGAAATAAGGTTGGCATTTGACTTCAGAATGTCCAACGACCACTCCGCACTATACTACGCATGCAAGCAATACTTCGCAAGTCATTTAGCGTTGTGTAGTTACGTTCGACAAGTGTGTTTGAATGCGATGCGTAAGCATTTTCATAAGTCATTACCCATCCGGATTTTTGCGCCGCGACGAAGAACGTGCGACGGACCAACACAAACCATCATTGACGATTGGTTGTGTATCATCACTTGTTGGACACGCCATCTCGCGGTAGGTCCTCATGGACTTTCCGACGTTCATCGGAGTCGTCAGGGCGGCGCGCGCGAGCCCCACAAGCACTCAGCCACAACAACAACCGCACGTCGGTTGGCGATGAGGGACTACAGTAACTGGGGTAGACCATCCCGACGTATTCGGCGACTCTAACGCCAAGCGGATCGACGGTTGTGACCGCTGGGCAGTTCACACGGTCTCGCAGCCGCTCGCAACATTTCATTGCACCGTGCTGGCGGCATCCGGAGCGGTCAGCAATTGCGCCGGCTTCTGCGCCTTCTGGCCGACGGCGTGCTATTTTCAGCAGGAAAGCGCCACCGCTTCGGCCCCGAC
>JADZEF010000002.1 GCA_020850695.1 Planctomycetaceae bacterium
CGCCATCGCCATCGCTCCGCGTGATGCCACTGTGTTCGGCCACACGGAACTTCTCTATCGCATCAACACCGCTCGCGCAAGCCTTCGCCAACCCCCCTACTCGACCCAAAGTGCGCGCCAGCCCTGAGGGTCCTGCACGTCAGCGTAGGTAAGCGGAATAGCATACTCGCTGCCACGTTTGTCGGACTCAATTAGCATCATCAGCTCGCCGAACACCTTGCTTAAGTTTCCGCGATTGATCTCATCGATAATGAAGACATAGGGGCGCCCGAGGTCTGTTCGTGCACGGTTGCAGAAGTCATAAAACAGTCCGTCGCGGCGATGAAACCCTCCTCCCTCTTTGGGACGATAACCTTGGACAAAATCTTCGTATGCATAGGATTGATGAAATTGCACCATTCCGACGCGACTCGTGTCCTTCTGCTCAAGTATGGCATAAGCGATTCTTCGTGCGACAAACGTCTTTCCAACGCCAGGCGCGCCCTGAAGAATTACATTCTTCTTGTGCCGCGTCGCAGCAATAATCGATTCAAACTCGCTTTTCGGCATGAAAAGCCCCGAAAGCGCGTCCGCAATCGTGAAAGGGGGCGCTTCGACCGTCTTTGCCGGCGGGTCTGGTAATTCGAGAAGGTTCTCGGTGACGAAGGAGACGAAGGCCTGATAGTCGGTCGCGTCCGTTAGGGTCTTCGTCGGAACCCACGCGTCCTCAGGTAGTTCGAGGTTTACTGCTCTTAACCACTTTACTCGACGGATATGGTGATACTCACTTCGAGTAGGATCGTAGTTGTAGTCCGACTCTATGGTGCCGACGCCGAGAAGTTTGCTGCGTCCGATCTTCGCAACAACATAGTCACCCTTGTGCATCTTGTGAACGAATTCGAAGCATGCCCGCGAGTCGTTATGTGGTGCAGGCGTGTTTGGCCCACGTTGGCCGCTTAACGCGTTAAAGATGGCTGCTTGATCGGCAAACTGGCGCAGATCCCCGACGTCGTCCCAGCCGATGGCGCATATCCCCTCTTCCTGGCACTTGTTCCAAAGCCGGCCACCTTCGCCGAGACTAATCGCCCAGAAATGAGGCGGAGTCCTTCGCAATTGGACTGGTCTTACGGGGTCGGGATACGTCGGAGTAGCGTTTCCGCTGTCGGCGTCGCCTGAGATACCTAACTGGCTTCGTATAAGTCCGAATAGTCGTTTTGTGCATCGGTTGATATAGTTCTGGCTTTGATTGATTTTTCCCGAAGCTTCAAGCGCGAACGGATAACGCGTGGGCTTCGTCGACTGAATTTCTTCGCGAATGTCGTTTTCAAAGCGAATCCGGATTTCTGAAAGCGTGATTTGCTGCGGAAAGCTTTGGTAGCCTTCAAGGTCAATTCGATAATAGGGTGCCATCCCCGCCCATTGTCCTGGCTCGGGCGGTTCCTGCTGCACCTCGCGGTATTGAGCCCGAACGTACGAGAAGCCCGTCAAGGTCGCGTCCATGGAATGCAGAACCAGATCGCCCTTATGTGGTTCTCGCATCGTGTTGTACCAGTCGCGTCCATCTGATGCCTTTGACGGGCTCCAAAGGCATGTTCCAAACTCCCAGCCAGCGCCGCCGTGCTGAACACTCTTGGTGTTTTCGAGCCAGATAGAGCCTGTTGGACTTGCGGGAAGTTCCGGCACATTTCCTCTGCTTACTTTCGGCACGATTTCGAAGTCCAACCCGCGGATTACAGCGAAGCACTTGGAATCTTCGCCGCCGGAGAACTCGTTCGGTTCTAGGATACGTCCAGTGATGCGACGCGCAGCAATTCCGAGCACTGCTTTCGGGGGAAATCGCTTGCCTCGATAAAGCAGATCGTAGCCGGTGGAGTCGCGAAAGCGATGACTTGTGCCGCCCTGCTCCAGATCGGAAATCGCGGCCAGAACGTCGTCCCGAGTGACGCCGTCAGGTATGCCGGTAACGCCGTCAAGCTGGTGCTCAGATGGCATCGATTTCTACCGTTGGTTCGTGCGTGTGCCGTCCCGAATGCTGGATCTTCCCGTGCTCCGGACAGTGGCTCCAGCCTACGGAACATCTGCCACATCATCAACGGTGTCGCCGCCGCGTGCCAGTGAGTCTTTGCGCGTCTGCCGAATTCTGAGCTTTGACTGCGGCACGCGCGCGCCGTCGCGCCATACGGTCGCTTGGGTAATGACTCAACGCGTCCGGACCGAGTACGTGCGCCTGTTTCCGCGCCACTCGACGGGAGAACCGGGGTGTTCGGCGGGAAAAACTGCTGCGTTTCGGCCCCGGCAATGAGTAGATCCCTAGCAACGGCGTTCGCAACGCCTGCCGGCGCGGTCGGCAGTCGTAAAACAGAGATCGCAGCTACTAACCATCATCAGGTGGTCACCGACCGTCCTTGAGATGCCTCGGAAGACCTGGCGCGAAATGACAATTGCTGGCAGCCTCCGTAATTCGAGGTGCTTCGGTGTCGGGGCTCACGAGCTACTCCGCGAGGCCCGTGAGATGTTCTGGAATCGCCGAGCGACTGGCATAAAAAGTGCTTTATTCGACAGTCCAATTCTCAATAGCAAGAACACTGCCAAAATGGCGGAGTCCTTGACGTTCAGGAAACGCAAAGGATGCGGCGGAAAAATCCAGAAGTCCTAATTACGAAAGACCTTATGAGCACGGGAACCGGAAGGGGCGACGGCGCGCAACTGCTGTCGCCACGAATTCAAGCTTTAGTGGATGAGGCGAGGAATCGAAGGCTGACGCTGGAAGCGATTGCCCATGGATACCGCAGCAATGTGTCGCGTGTGGAGTCATTACAGAAGCTCCTCGACGTCCTCAGTGTCCTGATCGCAATCTGGTTTGTCGCCGTTCTGTGGGGAATACAGGAAGCCGTCCCTGCTGCCCGGCTTGAGACAGTGAAGATCGCGGTCAACCTAGTCGGGACCGGGTTGTCGTTGGCGGTCGTTAGCTTGGTTATTCTCTCTTGGCGCGGAGAATGGAGAGGCATCACCGAACGGCACCGCCAGCTCGCCGACTTCGCTGCCAAATTGGCAGGCCGCTACCGCAACATCTATGAGGCAGTGACATTCGATGAAGCGAAATTCCGAAAGGTCGAGGAGGAACGACAGGATTTTGAGAGCCAGCAGAACCTGCCGCTTGGGAGCATGCCGCCGTCGTGCGTGCCCGAGGGCTTCCGGCACGTCGGCAAGAGTTATCCGCAGCAGAATGTCCGCTGTCACGTTTGCAATCGAACGTGGAGTGAACTTCAGCTCGTGCCGTGGTGGCACACACGCGTGGTTTTTGGAAAATGTGAGAATTGTGGATTCGTGAAATGAAAAATGAAGTCAAGAAGGCCGCTTACAATCTCCTCAACACGCTTACCCCCGATGAGGTCGAGGAGTTGGTTGAAGTCCTCACGTACTTCAATAGGAAGTGCCAGGAGGACCATCGCGCCGAGTGCCTGAATTCCGGTTGCGCGAAGAAAAAGGGAGAGGAACTCAGCCCGAGAGAAAAGGTTCTAACCGAGAAGACCGCCGGTAGCAGTCAAATCTATCTCTCTGGAAGCAATTCCGTGTGCCCTTGCTGCAAGCGGTGATACCCCTCCAGCAAGGCAACGATGTCGCGCCGGATCGACTCAGAGAGCGTCGGCCAAAGGTCGACGATCAGTTGGAGTTGTGGGTCGGCGCAGGACCAACTAAGTGCCGTTTCCCCTGATGCGCCGGATTCTGCGCCGCTCCGAACATGAATCGCACGAAATTGCTCGGAATGACGGGTCGTTTCGGCCCCCTCCGTGGGCATCCTGTTCTCTGACCTCGCGCAAGAGGCAGCAAACCCCGGCAACCCCGGGGTTTTTTGATGCGCTGAACCCATTGGATACCGAGCGACTGCGTTCAACGCCGGCCGGACTGGTCGGGCGAGCAAAACGCATCGCTGCTGGTCGCATCGCCTGGAAGATTACTCAGGCAAACGAGCCCGGTCAGACGGGCATCGCACCGGGCGGTGCGGGATGGTGGGGAGAATGCCGATCACGCAAGGACTTCAACCGCAGCGCCAGCGTCACCGACAGAATCCCCAAGGCCACGGCGTTCGCGCCGATCAGCCATGCAATCGTCACCAACCCGGCTTGAGGCCAGGCCAGCAGCGCGACGCCGAAAGCGACGGACGCGGCGCCGGCCAGTCCAAGCAGCCATTCGTTCTCAATGATTTTGCGAAGTCGGATCGCCGCGATGATCTCGAACACTCCGCGGGCGATGCACCACAGCGCCACGAACGCCAGCAGCACGCTCACGGTGATGTCCGGCCAGAAGAACGTTCCAATTCCGGCGAAGACACCAATAATTCCCACAATCAGCATCGCCCACCAGCCTTCCTGCTGATGGCGGCTGCCGATCGCCAGCGCGACGGCCGCCACCCCATCGATGAGTGCATGGGCGGCGTACAGCATCACCAGGACAAGGATCGTCAGCCCCGGCCAGGCGAAGGCCGCGACGCCGAAGGCGATGGCACACAGCCCCCGGACCAGGAAGACCCACCAGTTCCGCGTCAAGGCGTCGCGCATGGCCAACTCCTCTGTGAAAGAGAGTCCGCTGCGATCATCTCCGGAGAACGCGCCCCGGTTGTCGTGGCCCGACTTTTCTCCCGCCTACTTCGTTGAAATCGCCTGCTGCAGGGGGCGAAGCACATTGTCGATCACATAGGTCTCAAGCAGGTTCTCGGCGTGCATCCGCAGCCGATCGAACGTCGCCTCGTAGGTCTGGTTCGGCTCGAGGCTGCCGTACTGCCGCACCGTGAAGTACACGCTGATCTGGTCTTCGGGGAAGTCCCCCTTGCGGACCTGATACGCGCTGGTCCGCGTTTCAATCATCAGCCGCGCCTGCAGCCGGCATGATTCTTCGAGAGCGATCGTGATCGACGGCTCATAGTTGAGGATGTGAGCTCCCGGCGTGCTCGCGAGGCCATCCATCGCGTGGCTGGTCCCCAGCGCCTCGGCAACCAGCGCATCGTGGTTCCCGCGGTAGCTGAAGTCGAAGCCCAGCATGTAGTCGAGGGCTTCGCAATCGAGCGGGCTGACCGACAGCATGTAGGGGACGAGTTGCAGCACGAGCCGGTGCTGGTCGCAGGCGCCATCGGCTTGCGGGGGGTTGATGTAGCCGCTGCAGATCCGCCGCGCCTCGAGCGTCACCCACCGCTGCTGTCCCTGGTCCTTGTCTTCCTCGAGCACGAAGTCGCCGGTCTCGCGGGTATGAAAGTTCCGCATCGTGGGATACTGTTTCTGCACCCGTTCGAAGAATCCCAGGATCGTCTCGCGGCTTCGCGGAAGTTCCATCTCCGTGTTGAGGTTCATGTTGATGTAGTAATCATCCGCGAGGGACTCGTACGCATTCATGGGCAGGCTTCCAATTAAGAACTCAGGTGCGAAGCGCAAGGATGGCACCGTTTCCCGGAAACATCCTGACCCTCCGCACCCAGCGCACTGGAAAGAGGAACGGGCCTCTTCCCGAACGGCTTCACCCCCGCAACACTTGGATCGTTGCGCTTCCAATGCATTCTATAGGGACAATTGAGATGGGTCAAAGAACCACTTCGGTTACGCCGCGAAAGGCCGCGCCGAAGCGTTCCCGGTCGAGCGATTCCGCCAGCGGTCTCTGGCTGTCCACCTTCGCGACCGATCTCGGCTGGATGGGGATTCTAGGCCGCGACGGCCGCCTGATCCGACTGACGTTAGGGCATTTCTCAGCCGAGAACGTGCGAAACGCGTTGACGTCAGTGGATGATGATGGCTGCGACGATCGTCTCGACGTCGAGTCCGCTTCGCCGTCGATCACCGAGGGAGACTGGCACCCTGAGCTGCGGCGTCAGCTGGAGCAATTCGCGCTGGGCGAGCGTGTTGACTTCCGGAAGTGCCCGGTCGAACTCCCCGCGATGACGGCGTTCCAAAAGCGGATCATCGAGCAGACCCGCCGTATTCCTTACGGCAAGACGCTGAGCTATTCGGAGGTCGCCACGAGGGCGGGATCTCCCGGAGCCGCGCGGGCCGTCGGGAATGTGATGCGGTCGAACCGCATCCCACTCATCATTCCCTGCCACCGCGTCGTCGCGGCGTGTGGTTTGGGCGGTTATTCCGCCCCGCAAGGTCTCGACCTCAAGCGCAAGCTGCTGGAACTGGAATCGCGCGGATGATGACCTACGCCGCCGCCACGTTGCTGTTCGTCGCGAACCTCGCGGCGTGGACAGCAACTCTCTTCGGACTTCCGGGCAACTGGTTCATCGTGCTGATGGCGGCAGGGTACGCGTACCTCATGCGCGACGCGGTTCCGCAACTGACCTGGCATGTCGTCATCGCCACGCTTGCCCTGGCTGTCATTGGCGAAGGACTCGAATTGCTGGCCGGCGTGCTCGGAGTGAAGAAACTTGGCGGCAGCCGTCGCGGGATGATCTACTCCGTCATCGGAACCATCGCGGGAAGCATCGTCGGAGCAATGGTCGGGGTTCCGATTCCGGTTGTCGGTCCCATCGTTGGAGCGCTGGGTTGCGGGGCAGCCGGCGCCTTCGCCGGCGCCTACCTCGGCGAGGTCACTGCCGGCCGCCATCACGACGATCGCATGGCGATCGGGAAAGCGGCGCTGATCGGTCGTCTGCTGGGCACCGGCGGCAAGCTCGGCGTCGGCCTGCTCATGGTCATCCTGGTCGCGATCGACTCATTCTTCGACCGCGCAGTTTGATGCCGCTTCGTTGCCAAGGCGAGAAGACATTTCAACGCAAATACGCCAAGCCCGCAAAGTGTCGCAAAGGGAAAGCCAATCGATCTGGAATCGTTGCTGACTTCACCGATCTCGTCCTCTCTTTGCGTTCCAGCTTTGCGCCCTTCGCGTCTTTGCGTTAAGTGCTTTTGACCTGAGATATCTCACGACTGCGGCGTCTGATTGCCCAGCCGTTCCTGGCGGTCGAACTCCAGGATTGCGGAGATCATTTCGTCCAGCTTTCCCTGCTGCATCACCTGGTCGAGCTTGTAGATCGTCAGTCCGATGCGGTGGTCGGTGATGCGATTCTGCGGAAAGTTGTAGGTGCGGATCCGTTCGCTGCGGTCGCCCGAGCCGATCAGCGTCCGCCGCTTCTCTGCCCGCTCCTTGTGAGCCTTCTCGATCTGCAGTTCCAGCAACCGGCTGCGGAGCACCCGCATCGCTTGCGCTTTGTTCTTGTGCTGGCTCTTTTCGTCCTGGCACTTCACGACTGTATTGGTCGGCAGGTGAGTGATGCGAACCGCCGACTCCGTCTTGTTCACCTTCTGCCCGCCGGGGCCGCCTGCACGCATCGTGTCGATCTGCAAGTCTTCAGGGCGAATCACGACTTCGACTTCGCTTGCTTCGGGCATGACGGCCACCGTTGCGAGGCTGGTATGCACTCGCCCCTGCGTCTCCGTCTCGGGAACGCGCTGCACGCGGTGGCCGCCGCTCTCGAACTGCAGCTGATGAAAGGCCCCTTCCCCGGTGATCGAGAACGTCACATCCTTGATGCCCCCGAGCTCCGACGGGCTGAGGTCGAGCACTTCCGTCTTCCACCCGCGATCGGCGACGAACTTCGAATACATGTCATAGAGGTCCCGTACGAAGAGGGCGGCTTCATCGCCCCCCGTCCCCGCACGGATTTCCATGATCAGGCCGCCGCGGGTAATCGAATCACCCGCCGTCGCCAGATCTTCGAGCTCGCGAGCCATGGTCGCCCGCTGCGCCTGCAACCCTGTCAATTCTTCCTGGGCGTAGGCCCGCGCATCGGGGTCGCTCTCTTCGTCCCGCATCTGCGTCGCGACCGCAATCTCTTCCTCGAGCTTGTTCCATGCCCGTACCGCCGCCGCGACTTTCTGCAGGCCGCCATACTCACGCTGCACGGCCAGCAGCCGCGTGGTATCGGTGAGAATGGCCGGGTCCTGAAGCTGCAGCTCAAGTTCTTCGAACCGCTTCAGCTTGGTTTCGAGACTGGGAAACATGGATCAGACGCTTAGAAGGAGTGCGCAGGACACGATGCGAAGCAGAGCCCAAATGGCGGTAGACTTTCGAAGGCGAAGGGTTGCAACCGGCTGACTTCACTCCACCGGCTGCCCTCGATCGGATCACCGACTTTCGAGATCCGCGAAATCATCAGCTAGGCATGTGACTTGATCCGTTTCATGGTCCCACCAGAGCACATCATGACGGAGAGCGTTCGGCGTCGCGGACTGAGGAAGAAGAATCAGCAAGTCACCACAACCATTGGTGCCAATCGCTACGGCATCCGTTGGAAAACCAGGTCGTTTGCGGGCTGCCCGGGTCTCACGGACGATGTCGTTGCAGGTTCGCGAAATCCGCGTCCGGTCGGAAGTATCGAAGAATGTGAAGAGGTCCCAAGACTCTGCCCCACAGACCAACTCGCCTCCGTTCTGTCTGGTCATCCGGGTGACGAACGATGCCGGGAACTTCAGTCCAAGTTCCCGTTCCGCGGCTGTGATGAATGCGACATCGACGGGAAACGGCATGGCGGTTCTCCGAGGAATGGAACCTTGTCCGAAGGGCGTTCGGTCGGAGGGAAGAGAGTCTGTTGCCTTAGTCTCCTGATCCGATAGTCAAAAAAACGCCGCTCCGCGAGGCGTCGTAGACGCATCGCGGAGCGGCGGGATGTCGGACGTCAAAGAGTCCTGCGGATTGCGAACGATTCTCCAGTCGGAGAATAGCCGGCCCCGTAGGAACAGGACGCCGACGCGGTCGCGACGCTATCGCGTCTTCTTCTTTGTGGGTTCCACGCCTTCGGCCGGCGGTGCAGCGTCGGCGGCTTCACCCGCAGGGGTTGTGCCGGTGGCCCACTTGTACTTCTTCTGGAACTTCTCGACGCGACCCGCCGCATCGATCAGCTTCATCTTGCCGGTGAAGTACGGGTGCGAGTACTGGCTGATGTCGACCTTGATGACCGGGTAGGTGTTCCCGTCTTCCCACTTGACCGTCTCTTTGGACGTCATGGTGGTGCGGGTGAGCCACTTGTGGCCGGTCGACGTGTCGAGGAACACGACCGACTGGTAGTTGGGGTGGATGCCTTCTTTCATGGCCTTGGTCAAATCCGTAAAGGCAATGCCGCGAGCGGCAAGAGAGAACAGGGAAAGGAACGAACGAACCGTCGGACGTCAGCCCTTGGCTGCCGCTGCGGCGGCCTTGGCTTCGGCTTCAAGATCGACCAACGGGCTGATCTTGCGCATCTTCGCGACAATCGCCTCTCTGGCGGCGTTGTCCGAGGTCTTGGCAAAGCGTTCGCGGAGCTTCTTGACCTTCACCTTGCGAGTGCGGCGGCGAGCAAGTTCACGTTGACGTTCGATGCGTCCCATACCGAGTTCGTTCCTGGCGATAAAATACGTAGGGCGCGACCGCCGCTCCATCCGTGGGTTGCCCAAAGAACAATCCGGGCGCGGTGCGTCAGCCCGCAAGTTCTACCATCGCCCGCAGCCAACGTCAACCGGATGGAAGATCTCCATTTGCGGTGTTTCTTCAACCGAAGGCTGCTGCTCGAACACGAACCGACCGACACCCCATAGCTTCCGAGGCCGAAACGCCTCGGTCGTCCCGAGAATCTGACAGCGCAACGACTTACACCTCTCTTCCCTCTTTTCGCTCTTCGATTCTTCTGTCCTTTGCCTTCCATTCCTGGGAATAAACCCCCGCTCTGCCGCATCCTGACTGTATGAACCTCGCAGCCCGCCTCGCGGCCGATTTCATCGTGGTTGTGCACTTCGCGTTCGTCGCGTTCGTGCTCTTCGGGCAGATTCTGATCGTGATCGGGGGCCTTTGCGGGTGGTCGTGGGTGCGTAACCGCTGGTTCCGGGGCATCCACTTCGCCAGCATCGGCGTCGTTGTGCTCGAGTCGTGGTGCGGGGTGACCTGCCCTCTCACGACCTGGGAATACAATCTCCGGCAATCCGCGGGCGAAGGCACCTACGAAGGGGCCTTCATCGCCTACTGGGCTCATGAACTCCTCTTTTATGAGGGCGAACCCTGGGTTTTCACGACCGCCTACTCGATTTTCGGAGCGACGGTGCTCCTTTCCCTGTGGTTGATTCCCCCGCGCTGGCGAACGGTCGCCGCGGCTCCCCTCTCATCCGGTGCCGCAGAGGTTTCTATTCCTCCCGTCAAAGCGAAAACCGACCCGGCAGAGCGAGGCTGACGGAGCCCGCCGCTTCGGCCACCGGACGCAGCCTTGCCGCTTCAGGACGCTGTGGTGGTGCCATGGGAAGTCAGCCCGGCAATCAATCGTTCCGCTTCCGCCTGCACTTCGGGAACAAGACGCCGAGCCCCCTCGAGGTCCCCTTCCTTCGCGGCCGACTCCAGCTTCCACACCATCGAATCTCCCATCGGGCCCAGAAATACCGATTCGGACCCCTTCAGCGTGTGAGCCGCGCGTCGCGCCTTCGCGGCATCGCCGGACTCGAGCGCTTCATGGATCTCCCCCATCAATTGGGGATACTGGGTCACAAACAGCCCGGCCAGTTCTTCAAAAACCTCTTCGTTGAGAGCGCTCCGCTTCCGCGACTGCTCCCAATCGAATGACGGCGCCGCGGCACCGTCCACAGCGTGGTCGGGCGGCGGCGATTCGCGACGTTCGACGGCGCTGTCAGCCGCTCCATCCAGCGGGGCCTGCGCCGCGGGATTCTCGGAACCGTTTCCAGAGAATCCGGCGGATCGAGCATGCCCTCCCATTAATCGTTGCAGCAGCGAATAGAGCTCGCGCGGGCGCACCGGCTTGGCGATGTATTCATCCATCCCGGCTTCCAGGCACCGTTCCCGGTCTCCTTTAATCGCATGGGCCGTCATCGCCACGATCGGAATGTGCGTTCCCAAGGTCGCCTCGCGACGCCGGATCGTCCGCGTCGCGTCGAGACCGTCCATGGCGGGCATCTGGACGTCCATGAGAATCAGGTCGAACGCCCCCGCCTCCCAGGCCCGCACCGCTTCCTCGCCATTCCCGACGATCGTCAGCAGATGTCCCCGCGGCTCGAGCAGCCCCTGAGCCAACCGCTGGTTCACGACGTTGTCCTCGGCCAGCAGGATGCGCAGCGGGGCAATACGATATTCATCCAGGTCGGGAATGGAGCTCTCGGGCTCGTTTGGAAGCCGCGCGGCCCCCAGGCAGTCGCACACCGCATCGAAGAGCTCCGACTGCTTCGCCGGCTTCGTCAGGCACGCTCCAATCCCCAGGCGCTGACACCGTGCCGCGTCGCGGAAGCCGCTGGAGGTCAGCATCACCACGCCGATGTCGCTGAGTTCCGCGTCGCCGCGGATCTCCTCGACCACCGCGAATCCGTCCATGTCCGGCATGTGCCCGTCCATCAGGACGAGGTCAAATGGCACCCCCGCCGCCCGCTCACGGCGCAATGCCTCAAGCGCTCCTTTGCCGCTTGTGGCGGTCACCGGTTTCATTTCCCAGGTTCGAAGCACTTCCTCGAGGATGCGGCAGTTCGTGCGGTTGTCATCAACGACCAGCGCCCGCACTCCATGCAACAGGGCTTCGCGTTCCGACCGAGCCGGCTCGGGGCGCGCGACGCCCACATCGAATTGAGCGGTGAAGTGGAACGTGCTGCCGTTCTGCCCGTCACTTTCGACCCAGATCCGCCCTCCCATCAAATCGACGAGTCGCGCGCAGATCGCCAGGCCAAGCCCCGTTCCGTGGAATCGGCGCGTCGACGAATCGTCCGCCTGCTCGAAGGCCTGAAAGATGATCTTCTGCTTGTCTGGAGAAACTCCGATTCCCGTGTCCTGCACCAGGACATGCAGCGTGACGCGCTGTGGCGAACTCTCCTGGCACGACACGTCCAGCACGACCTCCCCGGCATCGGTAAACTTCACCGCATTGCCGACGAGATTGACGACGATCTGCCGCAATCGGTGTCGGTCGCCGATCAGAATCTTCGGGACGTTGGCGTCGACGTGACAAGCCAGTTCGAGTCCTTTGCGGTGGGCGCGGACCGCCAGGGCCTTCATCGTGTCTCCCAGCAGGTCGCGCAGGTCGAACGGCGCGTGGTCGAGGTCGAACCTCCCCGATTCGATCTTCGAAAAATCCAGGATGTCATTGATGACCGACAGCAGCGCCTCACCCGACTCCTGCACCATCGTCAGGTATTCGCGCTGAGCGGGGTTCAGCGAGGTATCGAGCACCAGCTCGGTCATGCCGATGATGGCGTTCATCGGCGTCCGGATTTCGTGGCTCATGTTGGCGAGGAACTCGCTCTTGGCGAGGCTGGCCGCTTCGGCCCTCTCCCGGGCGAGCTGCAACTCGCGCTGCGCCTGCTTCTGCTCGCTGATGTCATGCACGAATGCGGCAAACAGGTAGGAGTTGCCCAGCCAGACCGGCATGATCGTGATTTCGATCGGGAATTCTCGTCCATCCCGATGCCGCGCGGTCAGTTCAAGGCGCCGGTTCAGGACAGGTCCTTCTCCCGTCTGGTAGAACCTCTCGATGCCACGGCGATGCGCTTCCACGAACTCCGGCGGAATAATTGTCTCCGTCAGCGTCCGGCCGATCGCCTCGGCCGCCGGCCATCCGAACGTCCGCTCGGCCTGCTCGTTCCACTGCCGGATGACGCTGTCACGATCGATGGTCACAAAGGCTTCATGCGCCGTCGCCAGGATGGCACGGTTCATCTCCTCGCGGAGCTGTATCTCTTCATTGGCCTTCCGAGCCGCCGTGACGTCGCGAAAAACGGCCACGCCGCCGCGCAGCTCTCCGCTGCTGTTCCGCAGCGGGGCCGCATTGACGCTGATCCATACTCCTTCGGGGACGGCAGGATTACGGATGAACAATTCGAAATCGGTCAAAGTCGTCCCGCGGATGGCCTGGACGAGCGGCAGTTCGTCGGCAGGGCACACCGTCATCCCGTCACTGAGAAAACAGCCGTAAACCAGCGGCCACTCGCCCAGGTCGAGGTCCTGCGGACCGACGCCGATGATCCGGTCCGCCGCGGCGTTCCACACCAGGAACTTTCCGCCTGGATCGGCCACGATGACACCGTCCGACATGCTGTCCAGCACCGACCGCAGAATCCGTGTCTGGCGCTTCAACTCCGTCTGCGATTCGTTTAGCTCGGCCGTGCGCAACTCGACCCGGCGTTCCAGCTCGTTCTTCGATTCCACGAGTTGCTCGGTCATCTGATTGAAGGACGCCGCCATCACACCGAGCTCGTCCTGCGTCCCCACATCCGCCCGGTGCGTCAGATTTCCGGCCGCGATCGACGATGCGGTCGACGCCAGGCGAATGATGGGCCGCGTGAGGCGACGGGCGACAAGGTACGACGCCGCCACTCCGGAGATGAGCAACAGGACCTGCAACACCAGCAGGTTTCGCCGCAACGAAGCGACCGGGGCATAGGCCTCCACGTCGTCGATCATGGCCAGCAGCCCGCACGATTGTCCTTGTCCGACCGGGTAATGCAGCGGCTGCATCGCCACCACCCTCTCGTCGCCGGCAATCTCTTCCACTCCCGTGGAGTACCTTCCAGACGACGCGCTTTGCAGGAGACCGTCGACGTCTCTGGAGAGGGGTGACGTGACGACCGAAGTCTCTGTCCGTGTGACGTGTCGAATGCCGTCTTCGGTCGGCCAGCCAATGACGATCTGTCCCGTCGCGCCGAGGTCCCCCGGATCGAGGGCCGCCTTCAGCAGCTTCGTCAGGTCGAGTTCCACCATCAGGACGGCGGCGGGCTTTTCGCTTCCCACGTCGATCGGCGCCGCGGCCCAATCGACAAAACGATCCCCTTCCTGCCGAGGCATGCTGATCGTGCTGTCCTCGAGGCCGGCCCGAAACACAGGGTCCGCCCGGAACGATGCCGGTCGCCGCAGATTCGGCTCCATGCCGACCACGGCCAGCGTCGAGCCGTCCGCATCCACGACGCAGATCTGCCGCAACCCCTCGCTGGTCCGCAGAATGGCCGAAAGGATCCGCTCGACTTTCCTTTGCAGCTCCTTGTCATCGACCGGTTGGCTGGCGCGCTCTCGCAGCAGAAGCGCCACTTCGGTCCGGCTGGCGATCAGCGTCACCTGCTGAAGCCGCATCGCAATGTTCGTTTCCACGAGTCGCGAACGCTCGGCCGCCACCAGAGTCAGCCGGTCGTGAATGTTTCGCTGCAACATCCCGCGGGCCAGCACATACGCCAGATGCCCCAGCGCGCCGGCCGTCACTGTCACGACAATCGCGACGAAGACCGCATGCTTGAACAGCAGAGAACGATGGAAGGCGATCGCGAACGTCCCACTCGCCGGCGGCGTTGAGGGAAGTGCGGGAGGCTGGGGATGCGATTCGGACATGCGAGAAGGCCCGTGGCATGCGATGGCACGAGATCAACGCGGCAGCTTCATTGTACGGCGAGACCGTCGGGGCACGAGGTCTTGTTGCGGGAATCAGCCTTTTCTCGACGGGGCCTCTAAGACCTGACCATGGGAATCGATGCGCGGGGTGGATCATTTTGTCCTGCCCTGCGGCGTCACGAGACGAGGGCTCGTGGCACCATCGCCGGCTAAGAGATCGGCGACTTGCTCGGCTCGCCGGCGATTTCTCGGACGTACCGCGGGACGAGATATCCCGGAAGCCTGCGACGAAGTTCGTCGATGAGTTTGAGTCCGGTGGCTTCCGCGACCTCGAAGTGAGCTGCTCCAGAAACGCGGTCGAGTTGATGCAGATAGTAGGGGATCACGCCGCACTCGATCAGACGCTCGCTCAGCGCCGCCAGTGTGTCGGCGGCGTCGTTCACGCCGCGCAGCAGGACCGACTGGTTGAGCGTCGGAATGCCGCTCTGGACCAGACGCTGCAATGCGGCCGCGCAATCGCCGACGATCTCGTTGGGATGGTTGGCGTGGACCACCATCACGGCCGCTGGACCGATCTCGTGAAGCAGATTCAACAAGTCGTCGTTCACACGGTCGGGGAGGACGATCGGCAGTCGCGAATGGATCCGCAGTCGGGTTACGTGGGGAATCGCCGCGATTCGCTCGACCATTTCGCGTAGCCGGTGGTCGGTGAGCATGAGCGGGTCGCCGCCGCTCAGGATAACCTCATGCAGCGTCGGATCCCCCGCGATAGCATCCAAAGCGGGTTGCCAGTCGTCCAGCCGCCGCGGTTCCTCGCCGTAGGGATAATGGCGGCGGAAGCAGTATCGGCAGTTGACGGCGCAACTTCCGGCGGCAATCAACAGGGCTCGGCCTTCATATTTCTGAAGGAGGCCGGGGATCGCCCGGGCGTTGCCATCTCCCACAGCATCCGCCGCAAACCCTTCCGCGATAATCTCTTCCGCGCCGACGGGAAGAACCTGTCGCAGCAGCGGATCGTGCGGATTGCCCGGCTCCATGCGGGCCAGGAAGCTGACCGGCACCATCAGCGGGAAGGTCTCGGCCGCGCGGCGGGCGGGTTCGCGGAGGCTGTCGTGAAGCTCCAGCCGGGTGATCAACTCGTCGGGGTCGCGGACGGCTTGGGCGAGGGAGCGACGCCAGTCGCTGCTCCCTGAGTGAGCGTCAATGGCTGGACTGACAGCCGGGCAGGATATCCCACGGGGGGAGGTCGGCATGAAGGGGGCGGACCGGGAATTCGGGAAAAGGACGCGGGATTTTTGGGCTGCCATTCCCGACCTGTCGGGCGTGTGGTATCTTCCCCCACCTTCGCTGCCACGTCAAATGGCCGCGCAGGGACGGAAAATCCGTTGTGATGGCATCCGTCACAACCTCGCGGTGATCAGCGGGAAGATGGTCCGAGCGGGCATTGGGCTCGACAACAAAGAATCCTCGGCGTCCCGATTTTTCATTCATCCAACGATTGCACGGTCGGAACACGAGTCATGCCGCATATCAACACGGGCGACTTCAAGAAGGGCATCAAGGTCATCGTCGAGAACGAGCCCTATGAAATGCTCGAAGTCAACTTCGTCAAGCCGGGCAAAGGCCAGGCCCTCTACCGCACCCGTCTTCGCAACCTGCTGAAGGGGACCCTGCTCGACCGCACCTACAAGAGCGGCGACGGCCTCGAAGGGGCCGACGTCCACCGGGCCGACGCCCAGTACCTCTACCGCGATTCGCAGGGGTACGTCTTCATGGACAATGAGAGCTTCGAGCAGCACACCGTCGCGGGGGAAATCCTCGGCGACGGGGCCGATTTCCTGCTCGACAACATGGTCTGCGAGCTTCTCTACTGGAACGGCCAGGTCATCGGCGTGACCCCGCCGGCCCAGGTCATCATGGAAGTGACGTATACCGAGCCAGCCGCCCGCGGCAACACCGCGACGAACGTGACCAAGCCCGCGACGGTCACCAGCGGGGCGACGATTCAGGTGCCGTCGTTCATCAACGTCGGCGACAAGGTGAAAATCGACACGGCCGAAGCGCGGTACATCGAACGGATTCGCGACTGAGGCCGTCGATGGTCGTCTTTCGCCCCGAGGATGTGGAAGAGCCGAATTCCGAAGTTCAAATGTCGAAGGAAATGTCAAAAAGGCCAAATTCAAAAAGCTCGAATCGAAGCCTTTTGTCATTTTGAGATTTCGACTTTCCTTAGACATTTGAGTTTCGACCTTCGGATTTCTTTCGGCCTCTCACGAAAGACAGCCTAGTGAAATGGCCTGCGGCGGGATCGCCGCAGGCCCGCACCATGGAAACAAACCAGGGAAAGGGGACCCCATGGATCTGTGGCACATCGCGGTATTTGCCGGAGCCTCGCTCCTGGCGTTGCGATCGTTCGTCACCCTGACGCAGCATCACCAGCGGCTGACGCTGCGTCAGATGCTCAAGGATCACCAGGAGAAGGTGCAGGCGGCCGCGAACTCGTCGAACGTCGCTGCCTGACCTTCCGAATTGTCTCTGTCACATTTCCGGCGATCGCGGTGCGCTTCGGCGCTCCGATCCAGACCGGATAAAGCGTACAACCCCACCGGTTCTCACGGTGGGAAGTCGTCCGACTCGAGCGCAACGGAGGGAATTGACCTAGGTTTTCAGGACGTGGACCGGCGCAACCCGGCGAATCCCCATCGCTGCGCCTCTACTCCCCGACACTGGAAGCATGGTGAATTCCCAGCGTACGCTTGTCGAGACGATTCATGCCGAAACCACTCCCGGCGCCCCCGTCCGAGACCATTCAGCGTCGACTGCTGATCCTGGTGACGCTGGCGGTCAGTCTGGCTGTCCTGATGACGTGCGGCGTATTCGTCTCGGACGGTGTGGGACACAAGCAGCAGGCCCTTTGGGAGCGACTGCACACTCAGGCGGACCAGATGGCGTCAAACGTCTCGGTCGCCATGGAGTCGCGCGATGCGGCCCTGGCCGACCGACTCCTCGCGGCGTTTCGTGTCGAACGGTCGATCACGTGTGCGGCGCTGTACGCGGCGGATGGATCGGTTCTCGGGGGCTATCCGACGCGGGATATGGCCGACGTCCGAATCGCCCAGAACATGCGGGCGGAGCACGGAGCGGGCTTCTCCCGGCCGGTGATGGTACGCGGAAAGAAAGTCGGCGAACTGGTCATCGTCGCGGATTTCTCCGCCGTGTCGCGCGACGTCGGGAATTATGTGATCGTCTCGGTCATCCTCGGGCTGACCGCGTGGGTCGCTTCCGTGTTGCTGGCGCTCGCGATGCAGCGGAGCATCGTGGCACCCATCCGTCATCTGGCGACCGTGGCCCGCAACGTCGCCGAGAAGGGAGACTATTCTCTCCGCGTGACGGGCGAGGTGGACGGCGAGCTGGCGGACCTGTATCGCGCCGTCAATGGAATGCTGGAACAGACGGAGACGTCGAAGCGTCAGTTGCAGGACGCGAAAGACAACCTTGAACAGCACGTCGTCGAGCGCACCAGGGAGCTGGCACACGCCCTCGAAGCGGCGCAGACGGCCAACCGGGCGAAGAGCGAATTCCTGGCCAACATGAGCCACGAGATCCGCACGCCGCTCAATGCCATTATGGGCTTCACGGACATGATCCGCCGCGGGTGGGTCAACTCGCCCGAGGAGCGCGACGAGATGCTGGCGACTGTCCACTCGAGCGGCCGCCATCTGATGACGGTCATCAACGACATCCTCGATCTGTCAAAGATCGAATCGGGGCGCGTCGAACTCGAAATCCGTCCCGACAACCCGCACCGCATTCTGTCGGAAGTCGTCTCGCTGATGCGGGTGCCGTTCCGCGAAAAGAATCTGACGCTCGACTACAACTGGGAAGGACCGGTTCCCGAGAGCATCAAGACCGACGGTTCCCGATTGCGGCAGATTCTGATCAACCTACTGGGCAACGCCCGGAAGTTCACCCGCGAAGGGGGCGTGCAACTCATCGCGCGCGTGGATGCCGGCAGCGACTCGTCCGAGTTCACCGTTGATGTCATCGATACGGGCGTCGGAATTCCCGAAGACAAGCAGGCGCAGATCTTCGAGCCGTTCGTGCAGGGCGATACCTCGGTGACCCGCAGGTTCGGCGGCACGGGGCTCGGATTGTCGATCAGCCGCAGGCTGGCGCGGCTGATGGGAGGCGACCTGACGATCAACAGCACGCCAGGCGTCGGCAGCGACTTTCGGCTGACGGTTGCGGCGGGGGATCTTTCGAACGTGCGGTTCGTTCCAGCCGCCGGGCTGGGGGACATCATCCCGACGTCCCGCAACGGCCAGACTTACGATGTGATCAAGTCACTCGCGGGAATGCGAGTGCTTGTCGTGGACGACGGCGACACCAATCGCAAGCTGATTTCGCTGGTCCTGCGCAAGGCGGGCGCGGAACTGACCGAAGCCAGCAACGGCGAGGAAGCGTGCGAGCGGGTTCTTGGACAGCGTCCGTTCGACGCCATCCTGCTCGACATGCAGATGCCTGTGATGGACGGCTACGCAGCGGCAGGAATACTGAGGTCGGAAGGTGTGACCACGCCGATCGTCGCGCTGACCGCCCATGCGATGAAAGGGGACCGCGAGAAGTGCCTTGATGCCGGGTGCTCGGACTTCCTGACCAAGCCGATCAACGCCGATGAGCTCCTCGCGCACATGCAGGAGATCTGGCAGGCCATCCGCGGCCCGCAGATCAGTCCGACCGCCATCAGCGAAGGTCAGCCGATTCACTCGCAGCTTCCGGTCGAGGATCCCGAATTCGGCGAGATCGTGATCGACTTCATCGACGCGCTGCATCGCGAAGTCGAACGCCTGAATGCCGCCGTGCGAAACCGCGATCCGATCGAGACGATGACCACGGCCCACTGGATCAAGGGCTCGGCGGGAACGGCCGGATTTCCCTGCTTCACCACTCCCGCGGCTGGAATCTGTCAGGCAGTGCGGGACAACCAGTGGAGTGAGGTCGACCGACATCACCTCGCGATCTGCGATTACGCCTCACGTGTCACCGCTCCCGAGGTCCCGATACTTCCAACACCAACACTCTGAACGGAAAGCCAAGACTTTTTCCCGGCTCGCGCTCTGTTCGTGACCTACACTTCCTCAGGCGTCGCAAAGCGCTTCCAGGGGGGGAACGCTCCGTGTGTGCGAAGGATCCGCCATCCTGCAAGCGGCGGATGTGTGATGACGACGTCGGCTTTCCTCGGAAACGCCGCTGAGGCGAGTGGAACGGCAACGAACCTGTTCCCGTTTCACTCGTCGTTCGCAACAGCGGGAGCACTCGCCTCGGATGCGGCCGGCGAAGTGCCGAAGATCCTGATCGTCGACGATGAAGAGCTCAACATCCGCGTGGCCCGCAAATATCTTCGAGGCGCCGGCTTCACGCAGGTGGCGTCGACGACGAACCCCGCGGAGACATTGGACGTCGCCCATCGCGAGCAGCCCGATCTGATTCTGCTCGACGTGATGATGCCGAACGTGAGCGGGTTCGACGTGCTGCAATCGCTCCGCAGCGATTTCACGATGGCCCACGTCCCCGTCGTCATTCTGACGGCCCACCTGGAAGACGATATCCGCTACAAGGCCCTGTCGCTCGGGGCGAATGACTTTCTGACGAAGCCGATTGATCCGCTCGAACTTTTGCCGCGGGTTCGCAATCTCACGGCGCTGCGGCAGCACCAGAAAACGCTCGAACGAACGGCGGAGCACCTGGAACTCGAAGTCCGTCGCCGCACCAAAGCGCTGATCGCCGCACAGCATCACGTCATTCATTGCCTCGCGCGGGCCGCCGAGTTTCGCGACAACGATACCGGCCGGCATATCGTGCGCGTCGGGCTGTATTCGGCGCTCATCGCCCGGGCTCTGGGTTTCGACGAAGACTATGCGGAGATGATCGAGCAGGCGGCCAAGCTCCACGATGTGGGGAAGATCGGCATCCCGGATTCGATTCTGCTGAAGTCCGGATCGCTCGACCCAAGCGAATACGAGATGATGAGGGCTCACTGCCAGCTCGGCCTGCACGTCATCGAGGAGCCGTCGGCCGTCGACGATTCGGTGTTCCGCAGCCATCCCGAAATCGGGGCACAGATCCTGAATGTCGATTCGCCCCTCCTTTCAATGGCCTCTCAGATCGCAATGACGCATCATGAGCGCTGGGACGGCACGGGCTATCCGTTGGGTCTCAAAGGGGATCAGATCCCGCTCGAAGGCCGCATTGTGGCCGTGGCGGATGTGTTCGACGCCCTCAGCATGCAGCGTCCCTACAAGCCCGCGTTCCCGTTGGAGCGTTGCTTCGCGATCCTCAAGGAAGGTCGCGGGACGCACTTCGACCCTGCGGTGCTCGACGCCTTCCTCGCGAACCGCGTCGAAGCGGCGGCCATCCAGAGGCAGCACAGCGACCTGCTGCCGTAGTCACATGCGGCGCCGTTGCGGCTCGAACGTCAAATCCATCAATAGAGAATGACTTCGACGGCGCGCAACGGAAAAAGGACCGCGCGACTCGGTGAGTCGCGCGGTCCTTCTGATTGTCTTCCGCTCTCGGCGATGACAGGCTGGAAGCCTATCCGACGGAGCGTCACGGGATGATGAAGAACAGTCCCGTCACGACGCCCGCCTGGGCCAGTCCGCCACGCACGCTGAGAGGCGGCTGATAGCAGAGCTTGGGAGCACAGTCGCCCGGCCGGTAGTAGCCCAGGGCATACTCCTTCTTGCAGGGCGGATCCATCGCGATCTGGTAAGGCAGGAACAGGAACTGCACGCCGAACTTGCCCACCGAGACGGCCGGCTGAATGAGCGGGCAATAGGTGTGGCCGTAGCGTTCGAGTTGGACGTCCTCAAAATAGAGCGGGTTGTACCAGAGGTTCGTGGCCGTCCAGGTGAAACAGCTCGGGTCGAACATCCGCGGAACATAGGCCCCCCCCTCCCAGAGTTCTTCCGGACAGAGGTGCGCTTCGTTCGGCCCACAGTCGCCGGGCCGCGGGCACAGATTGCGGCACGGATCGAGCCGGGCAATTTCCGGATCGGGCTCGTAATCCTGGAAGGGGAGAATGGCCGTCACCCGCTTCAGCTGCGCCGGCGACGTCACCTTCTTGTAAGGATTGGCCGCGGCCGGGTCGGACTTCCCTTCGTTCGGAAGCGTCTCGGGAACGTTTTCCGGGAGCTTCTCGTCGGGCTTCGCTTCCGGTTTAGGTTCCGGTTTCTCGTTGTCGTCCTCGACCTTGGCCTGAACCTGCCGAACGCGAGAACCGGCGCTCGTCCGGGGAGCCGGCTTCTTCGCCTTCGGCACGAGATTCTCGCTGCCATAGGGAGTCGGCGGCTCGGACATCTCGTCGATGATCACGCGGGCCGGACGGTCCTCGCTGTTGACCATGTCGGCGCGTTCGACCTTCGACCCGCTGCGCCTTGTTGCGCTCGATTCCGACGAACCGTGCGCCCACCGGTCGGACGACGTCCGCACGTTGCGCTTCCCCGTCTCGGCGAGCGAGCGATTCTTCGGCGTTGTCTCATAGCGGGACGAGACGTCGCCGTCGTCCCGCGCCTGAAGCGCCGAGCCTCCCAGCAGCATCAGCGCTGCCAGGCCGGCGGTGAGCCGCTCAGCCATCGGCCGGGCGATGCTCCGCCGTGTAGTTCGGTGATTCTTGTGTGATGACGATGTCATGCGGGTGGTTCTCCCTCACCGTCGCCGCAGAAACCTGGATAAACCGCGCCTTCGTGCGCAGCTCCGCAATCGTACGGACACCCAGGTAGCCCATGCCGCCGCGCAGACCGCCGATGAGCTGATAGATCAGCCCGTGCAGCGGTCCCTTGTACGGCACGCGTCCCTCGACCCCTTCCGGGACCAGCTTGGACGCGGCTTTTCCGTCCGCATCGAGGCCACTTTGACGGTAGCGCTCGCTGCTTCCCTTCACCATCGCTCCGAGCGAGCCCATTCCCCGATACCGCTTGAAGCTGCGGCCCTGGAACAGGATCATCTCGCCGGGGCTTTCATCGACTCCGGCCAATAGCCCGCCGAGCATCACCGTGGTGCCGCCCGCAGCCAAAGCCTTCGTCACGTCTCCGCTGTACCTGATGCCGCCGTCGGCAATGATGGGCACGCCCGCCGGTTCGGCGGCGCGTGAGGCATGAGCGATGGCGGAGAGCTGCGGCACTCCCACGCCCGACACAATGCGTGTCGTGCAGATGGAACCCGGGCCGATGCCCACCTTGACGGCGTCGGCACCCGCTCGGATCAGATCGCGGGCGCCGGCCTCGGTGGCCACGTTGCCTGCGATCACATCAATCGCCCACTTCCGCTTGATCTCGCGGACCGTCTCGATGACGTTCTTCGAGTGCCCATGAGCACTGTCCACCGTCAGAACGTCGACCCCCTTCTCGATCAGGGCTTCCACGCGTTCATAGTCGTAGACACCGACTGCCGCCCCCACCCTCAGTCGTCCGCGGGCGTCTTTCGAAGCCCTTGGGAACCGAAGGTTCTTGTCGATGTCCTTGATCGTGATCAACCCCTTCAAACGGTATTCTTCGTCCACAAGGAGCAGTTTCTCGACTTTATTTTCACGCAGGATCCGCTGCGCGGTTTCGAGATTCGTGTCCTCATGTGCTGTCACCAGCTTGTCTTTCGTCATCACGTCCGCGACGCGGGTCTGCGGCGACTCCAGAAATCGCAGGTCGCGGCGCGTCAGGATTCCCTTGAGTTTCCCATTTTGCGTGATGGGAACACCCCCGATATTCCGCTCATCCATGATGCGGACCGCCTCGCCGACGGAAGCCTCGGGAGGCAGGGTGCCGGGGTCGACAATGACGCCATGCTCGCTCCGCTTGACCCGGTCGACCTCGAGCGACTGCTGTTCCAGCGACATGTTCTTATGAACGATGCCGATCCCCCCTTCCTGAGCCATGGCGATCGCCATTTCGCTCTCGGTGACGGTGTCCATCGGGCTGCTGATGATGGGCACGTGGAGCGAGATCGACCGCGTGAGACGTGACGACGTGTCGACTTCGCTGGGCATCACCTCGCTGTACGCGGGCTCCAGCAGAACGTCGTCGAAGGTCAGTCCCTGGTATGAAATGCGGTCGTGCATGGGAGGGAGGGTTGAGGGTGGAAGGTTGAGGGTTGAGGGTTGAGGGCAAGACTCAACGGGCAAACGGGCGATGCTCGCGGCAACGGTCGTCGCTTGCGGGTTCGCAATGCCTTTAGTTCTTCGCTACGTTTCGACAGGGATCGCTTTGCGAAACCGGTTCGCGAGCCGCACGAATTCTTCAGGCGTCAGCTGCTCGGCACGCGTCTTGTCGACCAGTCCCGGCTCCGCCAGAATCGCATCGACTTCCGGCTTCTGCAACTGATCTCGATACATGCTCGCCAGCGTGCTGCGAAGCACCTTGCGGCGCTGATTGAACAGCCCGCGAACGAACTCGTGGAAGAAGTGACGGTCGTTGATCGTCGCCTTGAGTGCTTCGTCGGGCTTGATCTTCACGATCGCCGAATCGACCTTGGGCCGCGGCCAGAAGACGTTCGGCCCGAGCTTGCGAATGATCTTTACGCGGCACTGGGCCTGCAGCCAGACCGACAGCGCTCCGTACGCATCACTTCCCGGCCCGGCCACCATCCGCTCGGCGAGTTCGTACTGGATCGTGACGACCATCCGCTCCCACGGCAGGTCCGTCGCCACCAGGTTCGAGACGACCGGCGTCGCCACCGCATACGGCAGGTTCGCGACGAGCTTGAAGTTCCCTTCCGGAAACTCGGCTCGCTTCTCGGCTATCGCCGCCAGCACCTCGGGCGCGATGGTGTTCTTGTTCTTCAGCGCGTCGCGATTGAGGAGCGTCACGCGTCGATACGAGGCGGTCGCCTCCGACGCGAGGGCATACATATTCGAATCAATCTCGACCGACACGACCGCACCCGCTTCGCGCGCGAGGTGCGTCGTCATGCTGCCCGTTCCCGCCCCGATCTCCAGCACCACGTCGTCCAGGTCGATCTCGGCTTCGCGGACGACGAACTCGATCAGGTTCAGATCGATCAGGAAGTTCTGGCCCAGATCATGGCGCGGATGGAACCCCTGCTGTGCGAACAGCTCCATCAAGTGCGACCGCGTCTGTCGATCCGAGTCGTGCATTCAGAAAGGGAAGGAGAGGACCTGGGCCGCGTCGGCAGCATGCCGGGGGGAATCCCGAATTGTCACACCCTTCCCTCTGTCCGACAAGTCTTCCAACACACATTCATGTCGTGAGTGTCTTCTGTCGTCAGTGACGCCGGATGCCATTCAATCACCTCTGGCATGAAGGCTCAGGGATCGAAAGAACCGACGGCCCAGTCTGAAAGCGGTTCGCTTGCCGGTCCTTGGGGAGCGCGATACACTCTCCCGCTTCCCGTACGAGCGAGGCGATTCGGCCCTCGTCGCGGAATGGATGTTTTGGCGCGACGGCGTCCGCGGATTGCGGTCGTCCCTGTGGTTTGAGGAAGGTCTGGCAGATATGGCTGACGAAGCGAAGCTTATCGCGGTCAAGCGGGCGGAGAACGGGACGGCGGCTTGCCGTCGTCTGCGTCAGCGCGGACTGATTCCCGGGAATGTCTACGGTCACAAACAGGCGGCCGTCCCCATTACCGTCCCCGCGGAAGGCTTGTCGGCCGCGCTTGCCACCGGCCATCGCCTCATCCACCTCGACGTCGACGGCACGCCCGACACCGTGATGATCCGCGAGCTCCAGTGGGACGCTTTCGGACGTGAGATGCATCACGTCGACCTCCTTCGGATCGATCCGAACGAGAAGATCACGCTGGACGTTCCGCTGGAAACTCGCGGGCAGGCCCCGGGAACGCTGACCGGCGGCCACCTCGAGCAGCCCGTCCGAACAGTCTCGGTCGAGTGCCTCGTCGCCAAGATTCCGGACAAGATCTTCGTCCGCATCGGCAATCTGCAGATCGGCGGGTCGATCTACGCCCGCGATCTGGAGCTTCCTGATGGCGTGAAGCTGCTGACGCCGGGCGACCTCTTGATTCTGCACGTCGTCCAGACCAAGGCCCCGCTGCCGGAAGAACTGGCCGCCGCCGCCGGCGCCGAGCCGGAACTGATTCGCAAGCCGACCGAGAAGGGTGAGGAAGAGTGATCGGCGGCCGCGAGGCCCCGGCCGTCTTCCTGTCATGAGGCCGATCGATGAAAATCGTGGTCGGACTCGGAAACCCTGGCGACCGCTATCGCCGCACCCGGCACAACGTCGGGTTCGACGTGCTGGACGAGCTGGTCGCGCGGAACGGCAACCCCGTTCCGCGCACGAAGTTCGAGGCCCTGATCGCCGACATCATGGTCGGATCGGAAAAGGTTCTGCTGGTCTGGCCGCAGACCTTCATGAATCTTTCCGGACAGTCGGTCCAGCCGCTCCTGGCCTTTCATCAGGCCGCACTGGCGGATCTGCTGGTGGTCTGCGACGACCTCAATCTGGATCTCGGTCGATTGAGATTCCGGGCCAACGGTTCGGCCGGCGGCCAGAAGGGTCTGGCCGACATCATCCGACGGCTCGGATCGGAAGAATTCCCGCGGCTGCGGATCGGCATCGACCGCCCTCCGCCCCGAATGGACGCCGCCGATTACGTTCTGGGCAAATTCGCCCCGCACCAGGTCGACACGATTCGCGATGCGGTGATGCGCGCCGCCGATGCCGTCGAACTCTGGGTTCGCGAAGGAACGACCGCCGCCAGTAACCGGTTCAATGCGGCGGAGCCTGACGACAAACGCAAGGCGAGTCCCAGGCCGCCGAAGCCCACTCGGGACGCGGAATAAGCGAGTCGGTCCAGGAAAAGTCCGCCGCCCAAAGATCGGTTCGGCGACTGAAACGCATCCTGCTTCCCTTCACCGCAAGACCTTGCAGTGAATAATGTTTCGGATCAGGCGACCAGTCCGGCGGCGTCCCGAAATGTTGCGTCGGCCGTGACTACAACACGGTCAGCGATTCGCCGTTGTCGCGTGCCGACAGAAGGAGCAGAAACGGGACCGCCGTTCGAGCCCATTCTTCGGCGGTTGGATAATGATGGGCCTGCTTGCCGAAGCAGGACCGGAGCATGTCGGTGTTGATGATTCCAGGATTCAAAGGAATCGCCGCCATTCCTTTTGGCAGTTCCTGGGAGAGGGCCTGAGTCAGCCCTTCGATGGCATATTTCGTGGCGCAATAGGGAGCGACTTCCGGCGAAGTCGAACGTCCCCAGCCAGAGCTGAAGTTGACGATAATTCCTTTTTGTCGGGCAATCATCGCGGGGACGAAATGACGGACGATGTTCGCCGTCCCCTTGATGTTCACGTCGATGACCATGTCGAACTCGTCTGCCGTCAGTTCCCATAATGCGGCGTTTCGATTGACGATCGCCGCATTGTTGAGCAGCAGGTCGGGGGGGGGACGAGGCCTCGAGCACTTCGCGAGCCCACTTTCCCACCTGCACGTCGTCGGCGACGTCAAGGGCGTCGAATCGATGCGGGGCAGGCCATTGGGACGCCAACCGTTTCACGTCCGTCGCGCTCCGCCCGCAGCCGATGACGGTGTGCCCCTGGGAGATGAACCTTTCCGCCATTGCTCGACCCAACCCGCGCGTGACGCCGGTGATCAAGACGATCCGAGGCTCGGATTTCGACATGATGGACGGTCATCCTTGTGGCGGGATACAGCTCACCCCGCGTTGGCGGCACGTGCTGGTTCAATGAAATGTCGACAGAAGCAGCTTCCCAGAAAGCGAAGGACCCCATCGCGGGACGACTCGTGGTCGTGCTGCGATGGGGTCCTGGATGGCGCTGAATAGACTTGGGGGGAAAACGGGCCATCCGTGGCCGCTTGTCTCCTTCCTGGATCAGGCGCCGTGGCGCACGGCGAAGGAGACGCAATCGAATTTGAAGAACCCTCGGAAAGAAGACCGCATGACGACAGAGAATCACGAGTTCGCGAAGGGGAATTCTGATTTGCAGAGTGGGTCGAACTGCAAGCCAGGGGACTTTCCTTTCTCTACCGCTTTGCTTGTCTCCTTTCCGAGGGTCAGGCTGGGCAGATTGATGAGCGAGTGCTACTCGTCAAGTGATCTCAACGCCGGACTTATATTGCACGGCGCATGCCAGAGAAGCGCCGAAGACAGAAAATTCCGGATTCCGACGCGAACGACTTGGAAAGTCCCCGGATAGATTGGCGTTAGTCATTCACAGAAAATGGGTTATTGCTATTGACTTGATTGTTCCACTCTTCAGGATCAAGTACTTGAATTCACAGTTAGGGAATTCTAGGATGGGTTCGGCGCTGATTTCGGCGCAGTCGAAAGTTTCTCGGCGCTGACGCAATCCTCGTGTTCGGCGCTGAAACCTGCCGATTCGGCGCTGCATCCTACTTTCGGCGCTTCGCGACGTCATGGGAGGTCTTGGTGGAACTTCGTGGCCGCTGGATCTTGACGCTCTTCGGTGCGCTGGCGGTCCTCTACTCGGTCGCTGTCCTTGGGTATGTTGCTACCAGCCCGGATCTGCGCGTCCGTGCCCTGCTCGTCGATGAAGATGGTCGGCCTTCGGGAGTGCAGGTGCGGGCGCTTCCGGACGCCATCATCAGTATCCGTCCCTCGAAGGTGCCTCCCGCATCGGGAGACACGCTCCTTCGAGTCGGAGACCGACGCACACGCAACTTCCTCGAGTTCGCCACGTACCTCCGAGATCTTCGCAACGCATCGACGCCGCCGGGGGGACTGCTGGATCGCTCGGACGACCCCGCATCGCTGGAACATCTCGATCTGCCGCCGCTGGTGGAGAACAATGGAATCGGTCGACGCTGGGTCCAGATCGAATATGTCTCGCAACGCGACGAATCGACTCAGACCGCGTGGCTTCAGATTCAGGATCAGCCACTCCCCGATCTTCTCCTGACATTTGTCTGGCTGCTGTTTCAGCTCGCCATCTGTGCGGTCGCCACGCTGGCATGGTGGCACCGGCCGTTCGACCGGGTCGCGCGTCTGTTTTTTGGAATGTCGACCGTCACGCTCGCGGCGTTCATCGGCGGATACCACTGGCATACGATTGCTGGCAACCTTCTGTTGTCGCTGCCGCTGATTCTCGTCGCATCCCTGCTGCCGGCGGTGATGCTCCACTTCTTTCTCAACTTTCCCCGCCCCAAGAGTTTTGTCGTCTCGTGGCCGCGGGGCGTGACGTCGGCGCTTTATCTTCCTCCGGTCGCCGCCATCATCGGGACGATCTACCTGGTGGCGGTCACCTGGTGGCGAGCGCGGAGTGCACTGCCGGAGGCAGCTGCCCCGCTCATCGAGACGGCCCTCGCCTGGCTGCGAAGCGGTGTGTACTTCTACATGGATCTGGGGATTGCGTACTTCGCCCTGACGTTGCTGGCACTGCTCGACAGCGTGCTGACCACCCGCAATCCCATCGAAACCAAGCAGGTGAAGGGGATTTTGATTGCGGCGTTTTTCGCCGCAGCCCTGGTGGTCGGCGCGTTCTCGGTCGCTCTCACCGATCAGGTGGAATTCGCCCTGGGTTGGAAAGTTCGACTGGCTCTTTTCACTGCCAGCATCTCGCTGAACCTCGCGTATGCGGTGGCGATTGTCCGCCACAAGCTCATGCTGCTTGACCAACTGGTGTCCAAAGGAGTCTGGTACTGGATTGTCAGCAGCGCCCTCACGCTGGCTGTCAGCCTGACGATTGCCGCCAGCAGCCTGCTCGACCAGTTCCTGCGGGTGACGCTCTCCCCTCAGCAGGCGTTTGCGGCGGCGGCCGTGCTGGTGCTGGCCGTGCTGCTGCTGCTCTGGCTGCGCGATTTCGGACAGCAGGCCATCGACCAGAAATTCTTCCGCGAGAAGTATCAGCTCGACCGGGCTCTCCAGCAGATGAACCAGGCGATCGGCCACCTGGGCGACCCCGAGTCCCTCGCCCAGATGATGCTCGGATCGTGTTGCGACGTGCTGCGAGTCGACGGAGCGGCGCTTTATTTGAGAGGCTCGGCTTCGGGACCATTTCACCTGATCGCCTCCCGGGGAGCGACACGTCGACCGCTGGAGTTCAACGCGGAGGACGAGTTTCTCACATCGCTCAAGACCGAGGGCTCTCTGCAGCGCATCGCGGTCTCGACGCGAGCCGAGATGACGTCCGCGCAAAACGCGCTGCGGGTGCTGGACGCGGACCTCGTCCATGCGATGGAGACCGGCCAGGGGATCGATGGGCTCGTCGTGCTGGGAGAAAAACCGGCGGGGGGCGCCTTCACGGCCGAGGACGTCACCTACCTTCAGGCACTGACTCAGATCACGCACGTCGCGTTGCAGACGGCGCGTGTCCGTCACGAGATGGCGCGCCTCAACGAAGATCTGCAGCACAAGACCGAGCGACTCACCGATCAGGGACGACAAATCGCCATCCTGCAGGCGGAACTGACCAGCGCGGCGGCTCCGCCGCCAAGTCCCTCGGGAGAGATTGCCGTCGGCGAAGCCCCGGCGTTTCGCCGCGACGCGCTGCGAGGCAACAGCCCGGCGATCATTCGCGTCCTGGACACCGCGCGCAAGGTGGCTTCCAGCGAGTCGACGGTCCTTATTCGCGGGGAGAGCGGGACGGGAAAGGAGCTTCTGGCGCAGGTCCTTCACGACAACAGTCCGCGCCGCGACGGGCCGATGGTCCGCGTGCACTGTGCAGCGTTGTCGCAGGGGCTTCTCGAGAGCGAACTCTTCGGGCACACAAAGGGGGCTTTCACGGGCGCTCACAAGGACCGCGTCGGCCGGTTCGAAGCGGCAAACGGCGGGACGCTGTTCCTCGACGAAATCGGCGACATTTCTCTCGAGACGCAGATCAAGTTGTTGCGGGTCCTGCAGGAGCGGACTTTCGAGCCGGTCGGCAGCACCCGCACCGTGGAGGTCGACGTCCGTCTTGTCACGGCGACACACCAGGATCTCGAAAAGCTAATCGCCCAGGGACGCTTTCGCGAAGACCTTTATTATCGCCTGAACGTCATCAGCATGACGCTCCCGCCGCTTCGCGAGCGTCGAGAAGACATTCTCGAGCTGTCCTTGTACTTCCTTGGCCGGGCCGCCGCCCAGCAGTCGAAGCGCGTGACACACCTTGAGGAAGCGGCCCTCGGTGCTCTCGAAAATCATCGTTGGCCGGGCAACATCCGCGAACTGGAGAACGTCATCGAGCGGGCGGTTGTCCTGGCCGAAGGAGAGCAAATCACGTTGCGCGAGCTGCCGCCGGAAATCGGAGGGGCCAAACCCGTCTGGCCGGATCGGGTGATCGAAGCGAAGCCCACGACGCCCACGATTGCGACGGCGGCCGGCGAGTTTCTGCGGTCGCGATCAGAATCAAAACCCCCGGCGGGAACCGGCGTTGACCGCCCCTCTCCTGCGGGCGAGGATTCGCACCCGCGCCCGAACCCTTCGAAGCCCGCATCCGCCTCTTCGCCGCGAGCCGCCGAGCCGGAGGCTGCGTTGCCGACGCCAGCGACCCCACAGTCGACGCCTTTCGCACCGGTCGTTCCCACTCCCGCCACACTGGCGAACGAAGCTCAGGCCGAGAGGCTGGCGTTGATTGATGCGCTTCGAATGTGCAATGGGAATAAGGCGCAGGCTGCCCGACGACTGGGCATCCCGCGCAGCACGCTCTTCAGTCGGTTGAAGAAGCACGGGATTGAGTAGCGGCCCCGCCGCTTCGTAATGTGCATAGCCCGTATCCCCTCACCGCGTCACCGGGTTACGGAGTTGGCTCAGCAACGGGCCGTCGAGCTTCGTTCGGACGAGTGCGATCGCCCTTCAGGTCGTCTGCGGGGCGAGGAGACCCTGAATTGCCTTCGTCATGAAGGCGTCCGACTGATCCGACGAGAACGCGACCGAAACTTCGTAGCCGCCTTGCGGATAGGCCTCTTTGACGGGGATGTACCAGGGGCCTCCATCGCCATAGGCGGCCGTGGCGACGAAACGCTTGGGAGCCGCTTCCTGCGCCCGCAGTTGGTACTCGAGGAACGACTCGGCGGGGAGATGCAGCAGCGAGACGTCGTTGAGATGCAGGGCGCTCAGCACGATCGGGATCCGTTGTTCGCATCGCTTTTGAAAGGCGATCACGAAAGCGGGGCGGCTGCGACCGGCGGCGCCCGCTTTTTTGTCGTGGATCTGTGCTTCGGTACGGGCTGCGTCAAAGGCCGGATTGGGAACCAGGTGCAGGTCGGCAGTCTGCCAGGCAAACGTTTCGACGGCCTGAGGAGTGAGGCTTTGCTCGGATGCGGTGATCGCTTCGAAGATGCGGTCGGTCAGGCGTCGCCGTGACTCGGGGGTTCCCTCGTTGTATTTCCCCGCGGCAATGTTGCCGGCCGCGCCCGTGAAGTAAATGTGGAGCGCCCCCGGATCGTCCTGCTGCCGGCGGCGACGGGCAAGGCCCGGGAAATCGGCCGTGACGCGACCGTCTCCGTAGTAACTCATCGGGTGGCAGGCGTAGTAGTGCAGCGCCGCCAGCTTCCGTTCGCCGCTGTAGAAGGCCACGGTCTTGAGGAACGGATCGATGAGTCCTTCAGGCAGGGCCTGTAGTTTTGCGTCCTTTGTCGCGCTGCCGCGCCAGGACGAGATCTTTCCGTCCTCCCCAAGAAAGCGGCGGTTCGACGCGACTTCCTTAACGCGTGCCTGCCCGTGTGCGACATGCGTCACTGGCTTCACCTGGCCGAGCGCCGATTTGACCGCCGAGGCGGCGGCGGCGATGGTGCGGCGGAAGAAGTCGACGTCGAGAGTGGCCGGGAGATCCCCCTCGGCGGTGAGGATTTTCTGAGTATCGGGACAAGCGAAGGGCGCGTTGTGCTGATGCACGCACTGGAGGGCGACGCGATCGGGCGTCGTTCCCGCCGCATCGGCGAGGGCTTGTCGAAATTCCACATGACCCGAGTTGAGGATTCCCGTCCAATCGATCGTACACACGACGACCGGCTTCCCCGCTCCGACCAGCACGAACCCCAGTCCCTCCTGCGGATCGTCAACGGCCTCGACGGGCTTGATCCAACCCCCGCAACAGCCATGCCCCTTCGGGGGCGTGGCGTCGAAGCGGAACGTCGCCATCTGGAGCCCGCGAGCCGAGATCGTGGGCGAATCGCTCCAGGCAATCCGGTCCCACAAAGCGACGACGCCGGCCCCACCGGCCACCGCCGAGGCATGGGTTAGAAAATCACGACGCGAAAAGAGCGGGTTTGCGGAGTCGAATGTCATGCAAGAACTGCCTGTCGTGAGAAGATCGATTTGCCACTGCTGACCGTAGTCGACGGCCCCGTGGGTTTCAACGGCATCGAGCGATTCGTTGACGCTTGCCGCCGGAGAACATGCCCTCAACGACTGGAACAATCGCAACGCCGAACTTGTCAAGACGATCGTCGGAATCGTCATTCGGTCTCCGGTATGCCGTGCGCTTCGAAACAGGAGTTCGGAATACCCGTGGAGTCGTTCGACCGAAGCGGCTTGTCAGCAGGACCGACTCGCGGCGATCGAATCGGAATGACTTTTCAAATCTCACAGTCCCCCTCAGATGCCGTTTGCCGAAATCGCCCGCGAGCGTTTTTCGAGAAGTGCGACACGCATCATCCCTTCGATCGGAACGAACATCAGTCACGCCTTCCGAGAAACCACTCTCACGGCTGACGGGTCCGGTGCGCGGTGACAACAGTCGTAGGGGCCGGAGCATCCGGGAGCATGGGAAGAATTTCGGAGGCAATCGCCCTTGCGTCCTGATGACTGCAAGCTTGCGGCACCGCTGATCGGTGTGCTAACGCATTTTTTGACAATGAGTTGTGGCCGTCGCGGTGCTCCACCACAGCCCACAGGATGTAGGGAAAACCCCAAGAGCATTCCGGTCGCAATTCCCCCGGACGATGAGACTTTGGTGAAACTGGATAGGTCGTAAAAATTGGGGGCTTTTTGTTTGACAAGGCGTCTATCCGCGATATTCTGTCATTCGCATGCTACCCACGTTTCTCAAACCCCCCAGAATCACATTGGGGTGAGGCTGGGGTCATGCTGGTCCGGCGTCCGAGTGTGCGACCACTCGGGTGACCAGTGTTTCTGGCGTTCCGTGTTCTGTTTTCGCGAAGGAGAACAAAGATGAGTCGTAAGTTCATGGGTCTCGTGGCGATGAGTGCCTGTGCGTTGCTGCTGTCGGTCATCGGCAGCGCCTCGCTGGCCGGCCATCACGGCAACAAGTGCGGCAAGGCCGAGTGCGACGACGACGACTACTGTTGTCCGTCGGTCTGCTGCCCGACCGTCTGCTGCCCCACCGTTTGCTGCCCGACTGAGTGCTGCGCTCCGGTTCACAGCTGCTGCGCTCCCGCTCCGTCGTGCTGCGCTCCCGTGGCCTCGTGCTGCGCTCCGGCTCCGGCCTGCTGCGCTCCGGTGGCCTCGTGCTGCGCTCCGGCCCCGGCCTGCTCGAGCTGCGGAATCGGCGGCGGAGTGATCCACGGTGGTGAAGCGGCCCCGGCCGCTGCCCCGGCTCCGGCTCCGGCCCCCGCTCCGGCTCCGGCCCCCGCGCCGGCTCCGGCTCCGGCCCCGAAGAACGGCTGATCGCACTTGTGCGATCGGTGGGCGTTCTTCCATCTCTTGATGCCTGAATGTTCCACCGGCCGAAGATGATTCACCGAGCCCGGCCGTCGCAAGACGTCCGGGCTCGGTCGCTTCTTTGGATCATCGACGCCAAGCTCCGTCAGCGCGCGTGTCGGGCGTGAAGCTCGCCGTGGATCGACCGCATGGGAACGTCCGGATGATCATGCGGGCGTTGCGTGGAGGATCTCCTTTTTGTGTGACGGAAGATCGCCTCCCCTGCGTGTGAAGAGCATCATGCACCGGTGTTCCGCGGCACTGCTGCACTCTGTTTTTTCAGCGCGGAGCCGTATACTCGTGCTGCCTGCCTTCGATCATCGGCCAAACCCTCCTGATGGTGCGAAGGCTCCCGCCTTGACTCCCCCCGCCGATCGCGCTTCTCCTGCCGGGCCGCTCGCCATGTCGTACGATTGCTTTAACCTCGACGAACTTGCCGAGCAACTCGGCCGCGATCGACGCGAAATCGAGAAGCTGGCCAACCGCGGGCGATTGCCCGGCCGAAAGGTGGGCGGGGAATGGCAGTTCCACCAGGCCGAAATCACGCATTGGCTGGAACGCGAGATGCGCGAATTCACCGATCGCGAGCTCGCTCACGTCGAACAACGGCAGTGCTCTGATCAGGTGGATTCGGAGGTTCCGGTCAGCAGCCTGCTTCAGGTGGAGACGGTGCAGATTCCTCTCAATGCCCGCACCAAGCGGTCGGTTCTCGAAAGCCTGGTGGAAGTCGCGGGACGCACATGGCAGATCTGGGAGCCGGCCACGGTCCTGCAGGCCGTCCAGGAGCGTGAAGAGTTGATGTCGACGGCCTTCGACAATGGGGTCGCCATCCCGCACCCCCGCAATCCGCTTCCCGAGTCGATTGGCCAGCCGGTCCTCGCATTCGGCCGCACACTCTCGGGGATTCCCTTCGGCTCGCCGAATCAGGGACTGACCGATCTCTTCTTCCTGATCCTCTGCCGTGACTCGCGAACGCACCTGCACGTCCTCGCCCGGCTCGGACGCCTGCTGCAACTGACGGGATTCGTCGACAGCCTCCGGAAGGCGGAGAGCGCGCAGATCGCTCATGGAATCATCTGCGCGGCGGACGAGTCGATCGGCAAGGGCTGACCGATAAGGTTTGCAGTCGGCGGCGAGATCGTCAAAATGGCTTCCAGCAAGTACACGGAATTCGCGCGGCGGGAACACACGGATGGCGTGGCTCCTCGGGGTGGATGAAGCCGGGTACGGTCCGAATCTCGGGCCGTTGGTCGTGACGGCCACGTTGTGGGCGACTGACGAGAATCCCGCGCGGTGCAATCCCTGGAAACGGCTTGCTTCGACGGTCACTTCGGCCCCCGAGCAAGACGACGACCGCTTCCACATTGCCGATTCCAAGCAGGTCTACAATCCATCGATCGGGACGGCTGCTCTCGAAAGAGGCGTTCTCGCCGCGCTGCACGCTTTGGGATTTCCCACGTCGTCGTTCGGAACGCTGTGCGGGCGGCTCATGAGTTCCCGGCTCTCCTTCGATGACGACGTTCCGAGCGACACCGTCGAGCCGTGGTTCACCAACCTCGAAGAATCGCTCCCTCTGGACGGCGCCGCCGAAGATGTCGGCATCAACGCCCGACGCTGGCAAACGGCGTTCGAGACTTCCGGACTTCGACTCGCGGGGGTCGCCAGCGAGATCGTCTATGCCCCGAGGTTCAATCGCCTGATCGATGCCTGGGGCAACAAAAGCGCCGTCCTGTCGCGCATCACGTTGCGACTGGTCCGCTCGTTGTGGAACCCCGACGACGCCACCCCCTGCGTTGTCCTGTGCGACAAGCACGGGGGGCGGAATCGCTACCAGGAGCTGTTGCTCGAGGTGTCGAACGGCGCCATGGTGCTGACGCTGGCCGAGAGTCGCGAAGTCAGTCGATATCGGGTCGGCTCGACCGAATTCCGATTCCAGGTCGGGTGCGAAGAGCACCTGCCGACCGCCCTGGCGTCCATGGTCAGCAAGTACATCCGCGAGGTGGCAATGCGGCGGTTCAACCGGTGGTGGTCTGAACGGCTGCCGGACATTCGGCCGACGGCCGGCTACCCGGGAGACGCCCGCCGGTTTCGAGAAGACATCGCCGCGCACCTGGCGACGCTGGGACTGGCCGAGGACGACTTCTGGCGAAAACGTTGATCGTTCGATCGTTCGGATCGGGGGAGCGAGTATGGTACGATGCAGCCCGTCGATCGACCGTTTTCTCTCCCTTGAAGACCCCCGCGATGTCCTCCCGGATTTCTGAAGCGTTCTCGCGTGTCCAGGCCGATCGGCGCATGGCCTTCATGCCGTTCATCACGGCGGGAGATCCGGACCTCGCAACGACGCAGAATCTGGTGCGGGAACTGGCGGCCCGCGGCGTCGATCTGATCGAAGTCGGGTTTCCTTACAGCGACCCGATCGCCGACGGCCCCGTCATCCAGGCGTCCTACACTCGTGTTCTCGACCGCAAGCTGCACGTTCGCGACATCTTCGCATCGTTCGCCGAACTGACGCAGGGCGCCAACGAGAAACTTCCGCCGCTCGTCGCGATGGTTGCGTATTCGATCATCTTCCGGACGGGGCCCGAGGCGTTCGTTCGGAAGGCGAAGGAGTCGGGGTTCTCGGGCCTGATCGTCCCAGACCTTCCCGGGGATGAAGCGGACGATCTGGCGGCGCTTGCCCGCAAGCACGACCTCGACCTGGTTCAACTGGTGGCTCCCACCACGCCGCCGGCGCGGGCCGAACGCATTCTGAAGTCGTGCAGCGGGTTCGTGTATTGCATCTCGGTGGCCGGGACGACCGGCGTCCGACAGGAGCTTCCCGAAGAACTTCGCGAGCAGTTGAAGTGGCTGCGGACGAAGACGAACCTTCCGTTGGCCGTGGGATTCGGCATCAGCCGCCCCGAGCAGGTGGGATCGCTGCGCGGGACGGCGGATGGAGTGATTGTCGGTTCGGCGATCGTGCGGCACCTCGAGCCGCTGTCGAAGCCGAATGCCGACCGGTCAGCGACGCTCCGGCAGATCGGTGAGTTTGCGGGAAGAATGGTTGACGCCTGCCGCGGATAACCCGGTCCGGTCGATGGCTTCCCGCCCTCCGTGGGATACGTTCCATGTTGCGACGTGCGATACTTCCAGCGGTCCTTGCGATCCTGACCATCGTGCCGGCGTGGTTGGGGACGGCGGGCGCGGCGAAAGAATTGCCTTTGCCTCTCGACCGGCGCGAGAACGCCGATTTGCGTCGTCCGGTGGCGGCCGTCCTTCTGGACCAGGACGAGACGGTCGCCGTCGCCAACGGCCGGTCGGGGAGCATCTCGATCGTCTCGCTGGTCGAGGGCAAGGTGCTCCGCGAGACGAACATCGCCAAAGAACTGGGAGGGCTGGCCTCTCTTGCCGACGGGAAGACGCTGCTGGCGACCGACCCGCTTCGTCACGAGTTGCTGATTCTGCGGCGCGACACCAATGCCGCACTGCAAATCGTCGCGCGTCAGGCGACGTCACGTCACCCGCGCACGGTGGCCACAACCGCCGATGGCCGATGGGCGGCGATTGCCGCACAATGGGCCCATCGCGTGGACCTCTTCGACCTGACGTCGGCACGGACCATCCCGGAAACCGGCGAACTTCCGCGCCGCACCATCGATCTCCCCTTCGCGCCTCTCGAATTGCTTTGGCTTCCGACTGGGCGACATTTGCTGGCGGCGGATACGTTCTCGGCGCGAATTGCGGTGATTGATGCGGAGAGTGCGCGGGTCGCGTCGGTTCGCGAGTTGAGCGGCCACAACATTCGCGGGATGGCACTCGATGCCACGGGCCAGAACGTGTATATCGCTCATCAGGTTCTGGACGAGTGGGCGACGATCAACTGGCAGACGGTGCACAGTGGGACGCTGATGAGCAACGTCGCCTCGCGCGTTGCGGTAGCGCAATTGCTCGAAGGCAAGGGAAGCCTCGATGACGTCGCGGAACAGGTGCGGCTGAGCGACACCGGGCATGGCGGGGGAGATCCGGCGGGGCTGCTTGTGAAGGCGGATGGAAGCATTGCGGCGTGCCTGGCCGGCACCAGCGAGGTGATCCTCGTCAACCGTTTCGGCGTGCTGACGCAGCGGTACAACGCGGGACCGCGACCGACGCAGATCCTCCCGCTGAGAGACGGGAAGTCGCTCGTGGTGAATCGCAACGGCGATTCGCTGACGCTGATCGATTGGACTCGGGATGTCCCCGCGGCGACCCTCTCTCTCGGACCGCAACGACCTCTGAAGTCGGCCGATCGCGGAGAACTTTTGTTTTACGACTCGCGGCTCTCGCATGATGGCTGGCTGAGCTGTCATAGTTGTCACACCGATGGACACACCAACGGTTTGCGGGCCGACACGCAGGGGGACGGCACGAACGGTGCGCCAAAGCGCATTCTCGGCCTGGGCCATGTCGCCTTCACCGATAAGTGGGCGTGGAACGGACAGGTGCAGGAGCTGTATGACCAGGTTCGCAAATCGCTGTTGACATCCATGCTGAGCGACGACGTGAGGGAGCAGGACATCAACGATCTGGTCGCGTTTCTGCAGACGTTGCTCCCGCCGCCGCCGTCGCGGCCCTCCGAAGCAGAGGCTGCCGACCGGGCCGCGATCGCTCGCGGCCGGGAGGTGTTCCTCGGACATCAATGCCAGGGTTGTCACGTGCCGCCGCTGACCTACACCGCGTCCGACGTCTATGACGTCGGCCTGCAGGATGAGAACGGCCGGCGAAAGTTCAACCCTCCGTCGCTGCGGGGCGTGGGGCATGCCCGGCGGCTGTTCCATGACAACCGGGCCGAATCGCTCGAGGACGTGTTCCAGGGGCACGGCCATCCTTCGGACACGACGCTGTCCGACAAGGAACTGGCGGATCTGGTGCGGTTCCTGCGGAGCCTTTGACGGATTCAGCCGGAGCGGGGTGCCATGCCACGACAAGGTATGGAAAGTCCCGCAAGGACTCGCATGCTCTAGTCAAGACCATGTGTCATGGTCCTCTGACGCTGAGCGACCTTATCCGTGCATTTCGCCTACGCGAGATCGAAAAGCAGCAAGTCGGCGGTCTCCGCGGCTGTCAGTTCCACCTTCTGCTCGTCGCTCAGCGCGGCTCCATCGCCGGCCGTCAACGTCTGTCCTCCCAGCGTGACGCGCCCGCTCATCACTTGCAGCCATGCGTGGCGCTGAGGCGGAATCTCGTAGGTGTTCGAACCGCCGGCCGGAAGCGACGCGCGATAGACCCGCGCATCCTGCGAGATCTTGAGAGACCCGTCACGGGCGTCGTCGGACGCCACCACACGCCACGCTCCCGACGTCGGAATGTCGTCGAAGCGCTTCTGCTCGTATGACGGCGTCAGTCCGCGGCGCTCGGGCAGGATCCAGATCTGGTAGAGATGGACCGGTTCCGTCGAGGACGGATTGAACTCGCTGTGGCGAATACCGGAGCCTGCCGACATCCGCTGGAACTCGCCGGGACGCAGAATCTCGCCGTTTCCGAGGCTGTCCTTGTGCTCGAGAGCACCCGACAGGACACACGTCAGAATCTCCATGTCGCGGTGGCCGTGCATGCCGAAGCCTTCGCCGGGCGCGACGCGGTCTTCGTTCATCACGCGCAACGTGCGGACGCCCATGTGCCGCGGGTCGTGATATTCCGAAAAGGAGAATGTGTGAAACGTGTCGAGCCAGCCGTGATTGAAATGCCCTCGTTCGCCCGACTTGCGGATCTGGATCATCGCCTGACGCTCCCGGGACGACGCAGAAGGGATCGGCCACGCCACCGGTCCTTCGCGTCCGATTGGTCACGCAGGATTATGTCCACCGTCTTGATGTCCGGCGACTGGGACACGTGTCCCGAGTTGCATCCCTTGCGGCAAAGAACGTCGCCCTCATGCGGAGCACGAGGGCGACGTTCTTTGCACACTGCCGATGGCAGTCGCCTTCAGAACTTGTCCGCCCCCTGCGACTTCTCGAACGCGTCGGCGGCGATCGCCGTATACCAGACCAGCGAATGGAAGTCGGTGTGGTCCATCGCGTCGACAAGGCGGTCGGCGCTGGCCACAACCATGTCGTTCCCTTCCAGCGACCACACGCCATACCGCGCGAACATCACCTGCTCGTTCCGCTTGAGCAGGTCGAGCGCGCTTTGCTTCGAGAGCCCTTTGAGGAAGCCTGTCGAGACGACATGGCAGGGAGAGAAAATCGAGACAACGGTCCCGCCGGTCATCGTCTTGCCGGCGACGCGGACAAACACCATCTGCGAGCGGTTCTCAGGCAGATTGAACCCGCACTCGAAGTGCATCCGCTCCTCGTTCACGCGGCCGCGGATGCCCGCGAGCATCGCGATGTCTTCAATCTTCTTCAGCACGCTCAGCGTTTCGGCAGGGTCCATCGATTCATCCTTCGATTGGGAATTTCGTGATCATCATCTCGACGGCCAGGGGCATCACACCCAGCGTCCCAGCGACGTTGATGAGCGCCTGCTTCTCGTTTGCGTCCATCTGGCCGTCGGCGTTCGCGATGTGCAGAAGCCCTTCCATGATTTTGTGAATCTCGAGGGGCTTCAACCGCTGGTCGCGCCGCTTCAGGCAGTCGACGAAGCGCTCGAGCGTCGAATCGACCGTCGGCCGGGTGTTGATGGCCGCATTCATCCTGTCATCAGATACGATGTGAGCCAGCCGATCTTTCTCGCGCGGGGTCAACTCGCCGTTGGAAAGCGCGATGTGCAGGCCCCCCCACTGGAAAAAGTCGACCAGCAACGGGTTGCCGGTGTTGCGGTCATCGCGGGCCAGGGGGTCCATCATCGCCAGGAGCTTCGCCGTTTCCTGATCAATCGACGCCAGCGAAGGACGCGACCCTTCAAGACGAAGTCCCACAGCGTCCTCGAAATAATCCGACCGCCAGAAGAGCTGCATCGCCTTGATCCGCAGCGGCGGGAACGGGTGCGTCACCTGCCAGTGCCCGTCCGCATCGCCGCTCTGCACCACTTCCGCCATCAGGTGGTCCCACTGCTCGGCGAACGCCGCCACGTCGATTGCCACGCCATCCAGCCGCAGGCCGGACAGCGTTTTGAACATGGCGGTGGCGGCGATTTCGAGCGACCCGCAGAAAATCAGCCCCATGCGGTCAGCGGAGATTTCGGCGGCCCGCTTCCAGGCGAACATCTGCATCCGGTCGCGAGGCTCGATGCTGTTGTCTTCGAGCAGATGACCGACGGTGAAATCGACGTGATCGAACATCGCATGGCCGAGTTCGTGACCGATGACGAATTCGAGCTCGCGCTCGGTCAGAATATTGATGGCTCCGCTACTGAGGGCGACGAACAAATGCGAACGACCGCGGGTAATGAACGCGTTGACCGCCGACGACTCGAAGACATACATCTCGATGGCGTCGGCCAGCCCCGCAGCCGTCTGCAGCCGTTCCATCGAGCGCGCGATTTGCGGAAGCAGGCGGGCGTCGACACGCACCATGCTGTGCAGGAGCTGCGAACGGATGGTCCGGCGGAGAATGGCCGACTTCGCGTCTTCGATCCGTTTCCCGAGACGGGGGTGGGTCTTCAGCGCGTGGTAGAGGTCGAGGTCGCCGCGGTAACGGGACGACTCCAGCTTTTCTGCTTCCATGAGTTCGCACCGTCAGACAGGAGAGCGATCGCCACCGGGGCCGTTCGCCAGTCAAAAGATTCGCCGGCCCATCCTCGCTGCGTGGCAGTGTATTCGAGTCCAGATCGAATGTCGAACGGCAGTCAAAGTTCCTCGCCGCCGGTCACGGCCACGATCTGGCCGGTGACGAAGTCGGACCGCAACAGGTAGAGCATCGTCTGCACGATGTCGCCCGGATTGCCGCGCCGCCGGAGAGGGATCTTGGCCTCGGCCCGCCGCAGATGATCCTCTGAGGTCCCTTCGGGGGGGAGAATTGCGCCGGGAGCGATGCCGTTCACCTGGACGTCGGGGGCCAGTTCCTGTGCCAGAATGCGAGCCAGCGAGGCGAGTGCACACTTCGAGACGGCGTAGGCGAGGTGCCCCGGCCCCGGGCGCAGCACGCGGCCGTCAAGCATCATCAAAATGTGCTGCCGTTTGCCGGGAGCGCGAGTTCGCACAAACTCGCGGCAGAGCGCCGCGGGGGCCTTGAGATGAATGGCGAGGTAGCGGTCCCACTCGTCGTCGAACGTTGTCGTCAGTTCCCCGGGTTCGAAGATCGATGCGGAGCAGATGAGGACATCTGGTGGTCCCAAAGTCTGCAGGCAATGATCGACGATTTTGACGGCCGACGCGTCCGATTCGCGCAAGTCGGCCGAAACCGTCGTGACTTTAGCCCCCGTTGCGGCGAGTCGAACGGCCAGCTCTTCGGCGGCTTCCCGGCTGCGTCCGTAATGAATACAGACCGGCATTCCCTCATCGGCCAGCGCCGAGACCATGGCCGCTCCGATGCGGGCCGCGCCCCCCGTCACGATGGCGACTCGTCCCTTCAGCGACATGGACGGGCCTCGTCAGGGTGCCGTTTGACGTGGATCGCGGGAACTACCAACGGCTTGCCCTCATGCAGAACATGAGGGCTGCTTTCAAGGCCTGCTTTCAGCGACCGCGCGCCCGGAAGACCGCTTCGCGGAGCACACGTTCTGTCAGCACGCCCGAGATATGCTTGCGGAACTCGGCCGTGCCCCGCATGTCGTCGATGGGCTTAGCCGCCGCACGGGCGATCTCCGCCGCCTTGGCGAATGTCGCGTCGTTGACGGGCTGGCCGGCCAGGGCTTCGCCGATGGCCGGAACATACAGCGGGGTCGGCGCCACGGCCCCGAGGGCGACGCGGGCCGAGACGAACTTCTCTCCGGTTGGATCGAGTGTGACCGACGCCCCGACCCCCACCACTGCGATATCCATTTCGTTCCGTGGGATGAAGCGGCGGTAGTGCGACCCGCTGTTCGCGGGACGTGCGGGGAACTTCAACTCGACGAGGATTTCCCCTGGTTCGAGAACGTTTTTGCCCGGAGCGGTGCAGAATTGCTCGGCGGGGATCTCACGGCGTCCTTTCGGACCGGCGATCACGCAGACGGCCCCCAGGGCGATCAGCGAAGGGGTGCTGTCGGCCGCTGGTCCCGAGTTGCACAAGTTGCCTCCGACCGACGCTCGGCTCTGGATCTGAATTCCGCCGATGATGTGGCAGCTGTCGGCCAAGGCCGAGTACTTCGAGACGATTCCCTCGTGGCCGTAGACCTTCCAGCACGGAACCGCCGCCCCCAACCGCAATCCGGACGCACTCAACTCGAGGATGTTGAGGTCCGGAATCTTTTTGATGTCGATGACGACATTCGGAGTGAGCCGGCCGGTCCGGATGTGGTCGACGAGGTCGGTCCCTCCCGCCAGGCAGCGGGCGGCACCGTTCGTCTTCGACAGAACGGAGACAGCTTCATCGAGCGTCGCGGGAGACTCAAAGTCAAAGTCGCGCATCGGCAAACCGTGGGGCGATGGAGGGAACGGTAGGATCGTCCGATGGATCGGAGTCTCATGAGCGTACCAATCCCGACCGGGGGAGCAAGCGAACGCGGCGAATGGGGGTGTTTGGGCGCAGGAGCGGCTCTCTGCATTGCCTGTCGTGGTGGACTTGAGAGACGCGGCGAGCATGACTACGCCTTCGGCGTACAGAGCACTTGCGTTCCCCCTCGCATCTTAACGCACGACTTCGGCAATTCCTGCAACGAAAACTTACTACGCCCAGGTGTTTGAATCGCAACAACGGATGCGCCGCTGATCCTGCGAAAGAACTGTTGTTCTCCACCGCACCATAACGGGCTGTACGCCCGCTCGAACTGCTCTCGCCTCGCTTTTCCTCTTCCGATACCTTCCGCCCCGCGCACAGGATGGCGCGCTCCGGAGAGAGTCCGGACCGGTGGGCACCCAGACGGAGGGATCCGATGTCGAGCGGGGCGGTCATGCAACCCGGAGGCGGATTGATCGAATCCGTCGGCCGGTTCACGCTGACCTCGGTGTCGGCCATCGGCGATCTGGCGCTGTTCGCCGCGCGGATGCTCCGCTGGATGTGTGCGGGGATTCCGTCTCGGCGCGTCATGCTGCCGACCCTTTTCCAGATCGGCGTGCAGAGCATCCCCGTGGTGATGATCACCGGGGGATTCATCGGGATGGTGCTGGCGGTCCAGTCGTACGAGCAGTTCCGGCTGATGAAGCTCGAAACGCGGCTCGGATCGATCATCAACATTTCACTGGTCCGCGAACTCGGCCCGGTGCTGGCCGCGACCATGCTGGCGGGACGAGTCGGCAGTGCCATCGCCGCCGAGCTGGGGACCATGCGCGTGACCGAGCAGATCGACGCGCTGCGGGCGCTGGGGGCGAACCCCGTGCAATACCTGGTCGTCCCGCGGTTTCTGGCGTGCGTGCTGCTGATTCCGCTGCTGACGGCGATTGCCGATGCGGTGGGGATCCTCGGCGGATGGTTCTTCAGCACGAAGATCCTTGGAATCAACAGTTTCCATTACTGGTACCACTCGAGCAACTACGTCGGCGCTTACGACGTTCTGAGCGGTCTCTTCAAGAGCATCTTCTTCGGCGCCTCGATCGCCGTCATCTCATGCCACCGCGGGTTCCACTGCGGGGCAGGGGCCGAAGGGGTGGGGCAGGCGGCGACCGACTCGTTCGTCTATTCGTTCATCGTGATCCTGATTCTCGACTTCTTCCTCGGCGTCTTCATCAGCACGTTGTATTACCTGCTGTGGCCGGCGCCCGTGGGGCTGATGTGAGCATGCAGCCGATCTCCGTCAATCTCGGTGAGCCGGTGATTGAGCTGCGGGACGTCGATGTGACGTTCGGCAGCCAGGCGGTGCTGCGCCGGGTCAATCTCGAGGTGCGGCGGGGCGAGACGCTGGTGATCATCGGCGAGAGCGGGTGCGGGAAAAGCGTGACGATGAAGCTGATGAGCGCCCTGCTGCAACCGACGGCCGGCGAGGTGTGGTGGTCGGGACGGCCGGTGACCGAGCGGACCGAGCGGGAACTCAATCGCGAGCGTCTGAAGTACGGATACCTTTTCCAGGGGGCGGCCCTCTTCGACAGCCTCGACGTCTTCGAGAACGTCGCCTTCGGCCTGCGGCAGAATACGCCTCTCGACGAGGCCGCCATCCAGCACATCGTTCACGAGCGGCTGCGGGAAGTCGGCCTCCCCGAAAGCTCCTGCCGCAAGAAGCCGGCGATGCTGTCGGGCGGAATGCGGAAGCGCGTCGGACTGGCGCGAGCCCTCGCAATGGCGCCGGAAGTGATGTTCTACGACGAGCCCACGACGGGGCTCGACCCGATCATGACCGATGTGATCAACGAACTGATTCTCATGACGCGGCAGCGGCAGCCGGTGACGAGCGTGGTCGTCACCCACGAGATGTCGACCGTCCGCAAAGTCGCCGACCGGATCCTGATGTTCTATCCCGTCTCACGGCTTGGCTCCGACGAACCGCAGATCATCTTCGAAGGGACCGCCGACGAAGCCTTCGCGTCCGAAGACCCGCGCGTCGCCCAGTTCGTCACCGGCAACGCCGGCGAACGGCTACAGGAACTGGCGGTCGCGTGAAGAAGGAGACAGGAGTCAGGAGACAGGAGAGGAAAGCCTCAAAAAGCTCGATCACTGAAGTGTCGTCGCGAAGTTCGAAAGGCGTCTGTCGCCAGTCCACGAAGAATCGTTCCATAGTCATCATCTCACGGAGTCAGCCAGGATTTCGCTCCTGACTCCTGACTCCTGACTCCTGACTCCTGACTCCTGACTCCTGACTCCTTCCCCCCATGACCGAACGCCAGCTTCAATTCCGCGTCGGACTGTTCGTGATTGTCGCACTGGCGGTCACGGGCGTCATGGTGTTCCATTTCGGATCGCTGAAGTCGCTGTGGGAACCTCGATACAAGATGGCCCTGCGGTTCGACACGGCTCCCGGGGTGTTCCCCGCGACGCCCGTGCGGCGAAATGGAATCACGATTGGAGCGGTCACCGACGTCGTTCTCGACGATGAGCAGGGAGGCGTCCTCGTGATTGTCGAGGTGCGGCAGGATGTGCGGCTGCGCGAAGACTGCGAGCCGCGACTGATCCGCACGCTGCTGGGAGACTCGAGCATCGAATTCTCCGGAGGCAAGAGCCCGCGATTCCTGAAAGGGGGCGTGACGCTCCGGGGAGAACCTCCCGCCGATCCGATGGAACTTGTTTCGCGGATGGAGGAGCGGGTGGCCGTCTCGCTCGAGACGTTCAATGCCGTGGCCCGCGAATGGCAGAAGGTGGGAAAGAACTTCAATGGGCTGGTCGAGACCAACCGCGGCAACATGGACGACATCATCGAGCGGACGGCCGTGGCGCTCGATCAATTCACGACGACGATGAAGAAGGCCGAAGTGGCGATGGTCAACACATCGGCGATCCTCGGCGACGAAGAGAACCAGGCGAACATGAAGCGGACGCTGGCCGAGATGCCGGCGCTGGTGGCGCAAACCAAGGAGGCGATTGCGGCAGTCCAGTCGGCGGTGGGCAAGGCGGATGAGACGCTCGGGAACATCAAGGACGCCACCGAGCCGATGGCCAAGAAAAGCGCGTCGATCTTCACGAAGCTCGATTCGACCCTCGCCAACCTCGAAGTCGTCTCGAAGGATATGAGCAGCTTCACGCAACTGGTGATGCAGGAAGACGGACCTGCGAAGCAGTTCGCGTCCGATCCGGAACTTTACCGCAACCTGAATCAATCCGCCGAGACGCTGTCGCTGCTGCTGCAGAACATGGAGCCGATCCTCCGCGACGCCCGGATCTTCTCCGACAAGATCGCTCGTCATCCCGAACTGATGGGAGCGGGCGGCGTAATGCGTCCGAGCAATGGCCTGAAGGATCCCGTCCCGTCCGGTTTGCCCACGATGAATAACCCGCCCGCCCGCCAGGCCGTCGGCCCGGAGCGGACGCGTCTGAAGTGACGGAGACTGCGCCTCAAAAAATGAGGTCGCCACTGGCGCGGATGACGCGAAGTCAGCGTGCCGATTTCAAGAAGCGTTGAAAGCAGAAGTCTTGCCCGCGAATGGCGCGAATCCGCGCGAATGAAGGCAAGATCCGAACAGAAGCCATTCGGCCAGTGCTTTTTGAATCGCCCCCTCTCGCCCGTCTTGCTCGAATCCAACGTTTCTTCATTCGCGAATTCTCGCCTCATTCGCGTCATTCGCGGGCCGGCTTTCTCAGTCCGACCCCTGCCCTCGCGTTCGAGTGACTGGCCAGCGCATTGTGCCATAGAGCCCGAGCCATCCCCTCACCAGTGACGGGGAACTGGGGGCTCTGCATGAGTCCTGTGAAAATTCACAAAACAAGGTCGTGACAGAAACCGGGGTCACGATTAGGATTCGGGAGAGATGCGGGTGTTCGCCGCATCTTTTAGCCGATTCGATTGATGAAGTTTTGGAGAAGATTCCGAGAAATCTTGTATTGGCATTCGCCAATTCTCGCTTCTCCGTCGCTCGACGCTGGATCTCCGATCGCATCGCCCCGAAATGACTTCGGGGGGAGGTTTGCCGATGGTTGATCTGTATTTTGGGCTGGCGATACTCGTCCTGCTCGCGATTGCGGCATTCTGGGCGGCTCGCCGGCTCACTCGCAATGGCCCGGGTTATCGGTGCGAACTGCTGGCCATCCAGGTCATGCTCTTGATGGGATGGTACACACTCCACCTCTGGCACCAGTTCTCGATGGCCCGTCTGCTCCCGTTCGCCAACCTCATCATCATCGGCAACTGGTTTCTCCCGTTCTCGGGCTTCATGGCGGGACTCGCCTGGCATCGCGTCCATGGGCATCCCGTCCGCCGACTGTTCGTCGTGCTGGCTCTTCCGGGGGCGGCGTTCTACTCGGCGATCTACCCAATACTGGGAGACAAGCCGGCCTGCGCCGACCATTGGCATGACGGCATCTGCCTGCAAACGACGTCGCACACCTGCAGCCCCGCCAGCGCGGCCACGCTGCTCCGCAGCCACGGCATCCCAGCCACCGAACAGGAGATGGTCGATCTCTGCCTGACGCGCGGCGGCACCACGTGGGCGGGACTTTACCGCGGACTGAAGTACAAGACGGCGGATACCCCCTGGGACGTCGAATTCTTCGAGTGTTCGATCGAGGACCTGCGACTCCAGTGGGAACGCGACCGGCGCCCGATGATTCTGAGCGTGGGGATCGAACAAGGTGAGGTGACGCGGCCCGAGTACGTCACCGAGTGGGGCCTGATCCCCGGCCTGCCGCACTCCGTCGTCCTGTTCCGGGTCGTCCCGAACAACGTCGTGGTCATTGGCGATCCGGCTCAAGGCCGAGAGGTCTGGGCGTGGCGCGACATGCTCAACCTCTGGCATGGCCAGGGAATCCGCCTCGTGCCGCGCGACCGCGATGCGGCCTCGGTGGCGGCCGTCACGCCGGCCCATCACTGACGAGGAAGACGGTCATCGACCGGGCTCCGTGAGCACCGATGACGAGCGACTGTTCGATGTCGGCGGTTTTCGACGGACCCGAAATGAAGGCTCCAAACCGCTTTTCTCCGAGACTGATCCGCTCGTACGCCGCATGCATGGTGTCGACCATCTCGCGGCGCGGAACGACCAGCGCGAGATGCTGCGTCAGAAAGTAAATGACGCGGTGCCTCACATTGGCATCGGTGATCCAGACGGCCCCGTTCTCGGCGACTGCGAACTCCCCCGGCAGGACGGCGAAGTCGACATCCTGCAGGGCATGCGGGTCCTGGGTCTGACTCAGATCGACTGTCGAACTCCCGACGCCTGGGACCGCCGAGAATGTCTGCTTCGCGTTGCTCCAGGCCGGCAGTTCGCGCAGTGCGAAGTCCGCGGCCGAAACGCTGTCGACGACCACTCCGCGTCCGCCGACAAACGCCAGCGATTCGAGAAACTGCGCTTCGCGATCGGGGTAGCGAATCCAGTCCCTGTCGAGCGAAGGAAGTTCGGCCGATTGCGGGAGGCGTCGGCGGACGTTTCGCAGAATCTCGTCGCGTGAGGTCATGTCGTGAGTCGAGGCCGTCGGAGGGATCGAAAGGCACACGGCAACGGATCGAGCTGTTGCGCGGGTTCGTGCGGTCCAAGGTAGTCCTTGTGCCGCGCCATCGGAAGTCCGCCGCTGTCCGTCGTTGCACTCCTCGACAGTCAGCGGCAGGGATGTGGTTTCCGAGGCAGACCGACGGTTCCTCCCCCGGTAGGATTGAGGGGGAGCCGAACGAACGAGCGTCGGCGCGAATACCCTGTACTCCGAGGAAGTCGAATTCGATGCGGGAGGACGTTCGCCGAGGACGCCGGATCATCTCGAGGCTGGCCGCTCTGCATTTCGTGATTACGGCGCTGATTGCGTTCTTCAGTTATCGTCGCGGATCCCCTGTGACGAACGTCGTGCTGCGGGCGCTGTCGCAGGGCTACCTCATCCATTCCCTTTGGAAAGGGAGCCGCTTTTCACAGTGGATGCACGTCGCGGGGTGCTTCGGCTGGGCCGTCCTGGCGTTGGCTTTGGGGGCGAAACGTCCCTCGCCCGTCATGTGGTGCGTCTGCGGCGGCATCGCGACGTTCTGGCTGTGGATGGCCTGGTTGCTCGGATTCTCGCCCAGCGTGCGGGCGTTTCTGGCCTCGCAACGGGGCGAGCTTGCGGAGACGGCCGACCTGTGCGAACCGATCGAAGGCCGCGTCCGCGCTGATGAGGGAGTGCCGTCTCAACGGCTCGCGGAGAGCGAACCGTCGTGGTTGGAATCGGACGGCCTGGTGGCCTGCGCACGGTGTGACAACCGCATGAAGAGCTTCGTCGTCGTGTGTCCGGCGTGCGGAACTCGACGCCGAAGCGACTGACGGTTCGATCGACGTCCCCGCCGATGCCGTACGGATTCCGTCAGGTCCGGAGGACGCACGCTGAGTCATTTCGGCAGTTCGCCGTCGAGAGGAACCTCGTTGCGCGGGGCGCGGCGCTCATCGGATCCATCCCGGATCGACAGCTTTTCGCGCGGAGCGGGACCGATGACTTCCAGTCCGCCTTTCACCACCGCAGGAGTTGCCTCGCCGGCGGGCTTCTCGGGCGCCGTCGAAACGTCGAAATCCCTCACGCGTTCGATCGAGTAGCTCGACGGATAAGCGCCCCATTCGGTGGTGGTCACTCCGTTTCGCGTCGACGAGAGATAATTGTTGCGGCCGGGGAGAATCGTCACCCGGACGACCGCCGTCTCGCCGGACTTCACCACGCCGGCGTGCACAGCCATCGTGGCGAGCGTCGAGTCGGTGGTGTAGACGTCGGTCCCATAGCCGTGGCCGGTGAGGTGGCCCGTAATCCGAAAATGCATCCGCGCCCCGACTTGAACCGCGAAATTCGTCAGCGTGCCGGGGTCGGCTGCCGTGCGCACATCGCCTTCCCCCAGCAGGCGGATTTTGTCTCGGATGGCGACGGCTTCGTCGAGCTTTGCCGCCCTGCAATAGGCGTCCTGCAGTTCCTTCAGCTTCGCCGCCAACTCTCTCCGCTGCCGGGCGATCTTCGCCTCGGCTTCCTTCCGGATCGCGTCCGCATCCTCTTCGAACGCCGCCACAAGTCGGGCCGCGTCTTCTGGCAGCGGTTCGTCGCCGAAGACTTCACTGCACGTGGCGGAGGGGATCAGGCTTCCGACAATCATTCCGACAGCAAGAAGGGAGGCAATGCGCGGCATGGGAGACCTCGACACCAAGGTTTAGTGCGATCCATCTGCCGCTCGACGATGGTCATTGAGGCCGCCGTCAAAGTGGCGTCAATGGAATGAGACGCGAGCCACCTCCTCAAAGTTCCCGCCGGCAACCGACAAAGTCAACAAGCATCCGGATTCGGTCGGCGCAAAAGAAAAAGCAGGAGGCGCGAACGCGCATCCTGCCGTGGGAATCTTTATTTGGTTTGCCGTGCGATCCGACCGTCAGGCCGCACGCGACATCGGAATGGCGGCCGGCGCATCCGCTTCATCGCACGCTTCCATTTCCTTCTCCTGCTGCAGCACTTCCTCCACCAGCGAGCCATAGTCCTGGGCTCCCGGGCAGTTGGCGGCATACGAGAAGATCGATTGTCCGAAGCTCGGGGCTTCGGCCAGCTTGATGTTGCGGCGGATCCGCGACTTGAAGATCGTGGCGTCGGCCCACGGGCAGTTCGGATCGCTGCGATTGAGGAACGTGTTGAGGTCGTCGGCGATGTCCGCGGCGAGCCGCGTCCCGGTCTCGTACAGGCAGAGGAGAATGCCTGACACCCGCAGATCGCGGTTGAGGCGGCGGTTCACCAGCGCGGTCGTCTCGAAGAGCTTTGACAGGCCCTGCAGCGCGAAGAAGTGGGGCTGAAGCGGGATGAAGACTTCGGTCGCCGCCGTGAGGGCGTTGACCGTCAGCACGCCGAGCGACGGCGGGCAGTCCATCACGATGTAGTCGAACGGCTGCTCGGCCGTCATCGCCTTCACCGCCTGCCGCAGAATCACTTCGCGGTCGGGCGAGTCGACGAGTTCCATCTCGGCCGCGGCCAGGTCGAGGTTCGACGGCACCAGCCACAGATTCTTGCCGACGATCTGCCGGACCTGGGCGAGCGTGTGCGTTCCCGAGAAAACCTGGTAGACGGTCGGCGTATCGTCATAAGCCTCGACGCCGAAGTGGAGCGACGCGTGCCCCTGCGGGTCGAGGTCCATCAGGCAGACGCGGCGGCCGGCGTTCGCCAGTCCGGCGGCCAGGTTGACGCTGGAGGTCGTCTTGCCGACGCCCCCCTTCTGATTCATGACACAGATGATGCGCATGGGGCATCCTTTCCCGCGCGAGGACGAGCCGGCACGTCGACCGCCCGGCTGATTCGATTCGGGGGGGGACTCTAGCAAAGGCGGGAGAGGACGAACAGGGGAAAACCACACATTCCCGCGAGGGGGCCCGGGACCGAAATTCGCCGCGGGGAACGCGGCGAATTCCGCAGCCACTCGATGCTTGCGTCGACAACCGATGGCCGTCGCCACGAGTGCGTCAGAAACATCAAGGCTCCGTTCCCACCAACGGGTCTCGGTTCCGCTCGCTTGTCACCCGTGCCGTTGCTCAGTGTAATCCCGGCTTCATGGCGTGTGGGGATCCTTTGAGCAGTACGTCGCTCCGCTCGCGACGCACGAGGAAGGTGGCCAATGAACTTGCTTGAAACAATTTCCTCGCTGCCCGGAGTGGTGCTGGACCACATGGGCACCTGGAGTTTCCTGTTGATTGTGGCGGTCGTCGCCGTCTTTCTCACCCTGGTCACTCTGTCGTTGTTCCGACCGCATCGCGCCGTCTCGATCCGCCGGCAATTCGAGCGGAAGGCCCCCTTCGTCCTCCTCGGCCTGGGTCTGCTGATCTTCCTCTTCAGCAGCCTGGCGTTCGGTCTTCAGGAGGAAGACAACCTTCTCTCGTTTGCCGTCACCGCGTACGAAACGACGCAGATCTTCTCCCTGAATACCGATCCGGATCGAATCTCGAAGAAGGACGAAACTCCGCCAGGACCACCCGCGAAAGCGCTTTCCCCGGAAGAACGCAAAAAGCGGGACGTCTCCAGTCTCCTGCTCGTCGGGGCGATGTTCTGTTCGTCGCTGTTCGTCCTGATCCTCGGCTTCAGCGCCATCGCGACCCTGTTCCGCCACGCGTTCGATAATCTGTTGCTCATGACGATTTCGCGGCACGTCGTCATCTGCGGCCTGGGACGAATCGGCCGCGAGATCTTCAGCGACCTGATCAAGACGGAGAAGAAACGCTGGATCGTCGTAATCGAACCGGACGCCGAAAACGACTACATCGAATGGGTGCGTCAGCAGGGGGGACTCGTCGTGATCGGCGACGCGACGCGCGAGGAGGTCCTCGTTGCGGCCAGCATCCGGGCGGCCGACGAAATCTTCCTGGTGATGGGGCACGACGAGACGAACATCGAGGCGGCGATCGAGGCGCGGGATCTGCTGAAGTCGAAAGGACGAAGCCAGGGGATTGCCTTCTGGCGCAAGCCGTCCGCACTGCGCTGCAGCCTCCACATCCTGAATCGTGATCTCGCGTCGATCGTGAGGATCCAGTCGAACGACATGGAGACCGATGACCAGATCATTCGGATTGACGTCTTCAACGCCCTCGAGCGAACCGCACGTCGCCTCATCGAGGACATCGTCGGACTAGACGTCGGCGAGCAGCGACATCCGCTGCGTCCCACGCGGCACGACGAAGTCTCCCACTTCGTGATTCTGGGATTCGAGGAGTTCGGCCAGACGCTGGCCCTGCAACTCGCCGAGCAGGCGCACTTCGAGAATCTCAAGCGATTGCGGATGACGATCCTCGATCACGATATCGCGAAGAAGGCGAAGCCGTTCCAGTCGCGCTATCCTCGGTTTGCGCCGGAATCCACCGGTCTCGATCCCTGGCATTTCGACCCCGCGGCCGACAGCTGGAGTTCGAGAAGCCTGCGGCCGGCCCCCCTGGCCTGTTCCGACGATCCGACGGCGATCGAATACGTGACCAATGCCCGGTTCTGCGAAGTCTACGACGAGATCACCGACGACGAGTTCATCGCCAATCTTCGCCGGGCCTTTGAACGCCCCGCCGGCGCGCTGCCGGACGTTCCCTTCGTCCGACCCGCGATCCTGATCTGTTTCGCGGAGGACGGAAAGAACTTCGCGCTCGCCGAACGCCTTCGCCAGAAGCTCCGAATCGAAGGGATCGTGGACTGGCCGATTTTCGTGTGGATTCCCGAGCAGCAGGAGTTGTCGCGGCTGCTGCTCGACCAGATGGACTCGGCGAGTCAGGGGGACTCTGCCAGCCGCGCTGCCGAGAAGGCGCCGCTCATCCCGTTCGGCCAGTGTTCCGACAGCACGTCGTATCACGAAATCACCGATTCGTGGAGCGACTGGCTCGCGCGTTACATCAATCTGGCGTGGGATCAGGATTACAGGAAAAAGACGAACCAGCCGACTGACCCGGACTGGAATGAACTGATGCAGGCCTTCGACCTGGCGAAAAACGGCCGTGTTCCACCGGCCAAGCTCCCTCTGTCCAGGTTGGACCGTCTGAGCGAAAAACTTTGGAAAGGCGAGCGGCGCGAAGCCATGCGGGCGTCAAACCGCTCGGCCGCCATCCATTCGGTGTCCAAGCTGGCCGTCTACGGCCTTGAATTCGACGAGAACTGCCACACGTCCGAACTGCGTCATCACGCAATTCCCGACGACCCAAGCAAGAACGACGTGCTGCGACAGATGGAGCACAACCGCTGGATCGCCGAACGGCTGCTGGGAGGCTGGCGGTTCGGTCCGGTCGAACCACCGGCGAAGCCAGGCGGCGATCCCATCACCAAGAATGTCGCCCGGCAAACCCATTCCATGATCATTCCGTGGGAGCATGTCCCGCCAGAGTTCCGCTACAAGGACGAGACGATTGTGACCGTCGTGCTCGGGCTTTGCCGACTCGGCATTCTCCGGACGCAGCCGTCGGACGGAAAGCCGCGGCGCGCGACCCACCGATGATGGAAGCGGAAGTCGGATTGCCGAGAGCGGGCTTCGCACTCGACAGAGAGCTTTCGCGACCTGGGAGTACGCGGCTCTGACGGAGATTTCAGCACGCTCGCTTTCGTTGTTCGACGATCTTGGGGTGCGTCCATCAAAAACGTGGCCGTGCGTGTGGTCACAGGCTGTTGTCATTTCGTAATTCATTTTCTCACCACGGAGTCACGGAGAGAGGCGGGAGAACAGCGTCTGAGACGCGGTTGAAAGCTCTTCGCGGAGCGGCGCGATGCCCAGCGGACTCGCGGGTCCTATCGGCTCTTATTCTCCTTTCTCCGTGTCGCCGCGTCTCCGTGGTGAGAGTTGATCTGGATCTCATGTCCGTTCCGATCCTCGTCAACGGCTGACGCTCCGCCGAATTGAGGATGCGCCTGTGATCATGCACTTCCCTTCGGCGGCTTGTGAGACAATGGTTCGTCCACGATACTGAGCGTGCTGCAGATCACTCCGACGCGTCCTCAACCCAATCACCGATGGCCGGCAAGCCCCGGGACAAACAACCCTCGTCCCCGCAATCCTCCCCCGTCATGACGGTTCCGCGGTTCGTCGCCGCGAAGCGCGAGGGGCGGAAGCTCTCGATGCTGACGGCTTACGACTTCCTCTGGGCCGGGTTGTTCGATGCGGCGGGCGTCGACAGCATCCTCGTCGGCGACACGCTGGGGATGGTCGTGCAGGGGCACCCCACGACGCTCCCCGTCACGCTCGACGAGATGATCTATCATGCCCGCATGGTCATGCGGGGCGTGCGGCGGGCGCTGGTCGTCGTCGATCTTCCATTCCTGACCTACCAGGTCTCTCCGGAGCAGGCCGTTGCGAATGCCGGCCGGATTCTGAAAGAGAGCGGCGCCGCCGCGGTGAAGCTCGAAGGGGGCGTCAACCAGGCGAATACCATCCGGGCCCTGTCCGCGGCCGATATCCCGGTGATGGCTCACATCGGCATGAAACCTCAATCGGTGCGGAAGCTTGGCGGCATGGGGAAGGTTCAGCGCGACGCGGACCGACTGCTCGCCGATGCGTTGGCGGCCGAAGAGGCGGGAGCCTTCTCGATCGTGCTGGAACTCATTCCGCGTTCGATTTCCCAGACGATCACGAGCCGCCTCTCCATTCCGACCATTGGCATCGGCGCCGGGCCGGAATGCGACGGGCAGGTCCTGGTCAGCTGCGACATGCTGGGGCTGACGGAAGGCTTCCATCCCAAGTTTCTCAAGCACTACGCCGATCTGCGGACGGTCGCGACCGAAGCCGTAACGCGTTATGTCCAGGAAGTCCGGGACGGCCAGTTTCCGGACGACGCTCACAGCCACGAATAGCCCCGCAGACAGTTCTACTCCTGACGTGCGACTCTTCATCTCCGAATACGTGTGTGGCGGGGGTTGGTCGAACGGGGCTCCGCCCGGTTCGCTCCGTCGCGAAGGGGAGGCGATGCTGCGTGCGATCGCCGAGGACTTCTGCCGCATTCCGGACTGTGTGGTCACCGTCAGTTGGGATGCCCGCCTCGGCACATTTCCGGTGGAAGGAGTGCGGGTGGTTTCTCCCGCTACTCCGGCCGAGGAACTGGAACTCCTGACTCGCGAGTCTGCCGCGGCCGATGCAGCGCTGATGATCGCTCCCGAGTTCCACGACCTGCTCACCAGCCGCGCAGAAGCCGTGTTGCGAAATGGGGGTCGACTCCTCGGCAGCGATCCCGCGACGCTGCGACTGTGCGGCGACAAACTCGCACTGTCACGGCATCTGGGGCAAGCGTCGGAGGTCGCTCACCTTCGAACGGAGCTTCTTCCCCCCGCGCCCTCCGCGGACGGATGCGCCGCACTTCCCTTCCCGGTCGTCATCAAGCCACGCTTTGGAGCGGGGTCGACGAACACGTTCCTTATCCGGGATGCCGTCCAGTTGGACCAACTGTTTTCCGAGCCCTTCGATCCGCCGGATCTCCCGCCGGACACCTGGCAATCCTATGTCTCGGGGCGGCCACTCTCGATCGCCGCTCTGGTCCATGGTCCCGGAATGTTTGATCTCTTCCCCGTCGGCGAGCAGCGGCTGACCGACGACGGACGGTTCCAGTATCGGGGCGGAATCATTCCCGCTCGCAATGTCGATACCGCAGCGCTGGAAGGACTTGTTCGACGAGTCATCGGGTTTCTTCCGGGATTGCGGGGCTACATCGGATTCGATGTCCTCGTCCCCGACCGCGCTCCACACCATCCGGTGCTGGTCGAGATCAATCCGCGTCTCACCACCAGCTACCTGGGGTATCGCCGATTGGCAAAGGAGAACCTCGCCGCCCGGTGGCTCAGTTCGAATCGTCCAAAGGCCGCAATTGACTGGAGATCGATCCCGGTGCAGTTCACCGTGGAATGAGCATCAGCAACTCCAGGCATCGCCACGACCGTCCACAAACGTCGCGAGTGGGGAGACGAATGCGTTGGCCATGCCGCATTCGAGGAATGCTCTTCCATCATTCTTTGACCAGGAAAAGATACCTGTTGAAACAGGGAATTCTCTGCTGCTTCCCCGAGAAATGGCACGATTGAACGGGACAATGGAGAATTCGCCTTTCGACTGTACTTCGATTGAACCGTTTGTTAGATTCCCGCCATCTCCCGTCTCGTCATTCGTTCTCACAATCTGGCACGGCAAGGAGGCCCCCCGTGAGTCTGGGACAGGCACAACACAAGGATGTGAAGGTGCAGATCCGCTGGCTGATCCGCCGGGACATGTCGCAAGTCCTGGAAATCGAACGCGCCAGCTTTCGGCAAGCCTGGTCGGAAGAAGACTTCCTCACCTGCCTTCGCCAGCGCAACTGCATCGGCATGGTCGCCGAACACGATCACCAGATCGTCGGCTTCATGGTCTACGAACTCCATAAGTCGCGTCTGCGGATCCTCAACTTCGCCGTCGCCCCCTGGCTTCGCCGCTGCAACGTTGGCCAGCAGATGGTGCAGCGGCTCGTTGACAAGCTCTCGCAGCAGCGCCGCAAGGAAATCGGCCTCGAAGTCCGCGAATCGAACCTCGACGCTCAGCTCTTCTTCCAGAAGCAGGGCTTCCGCGCGGTCCAGGTCATCCGCAGCCACTATGAAGACACGGCCGAAGACGCTTACGTCCTGAATTTCCGGCTTTACGACGAGGACGATGCGGTGGTCCTGCCATTCGCTCCGAAGAACCGGATCTCCGAGTTCGACGCCGCCTGAAGACGCCAGGACACGATCGCGAGCATGACCTGTCCGCGATCTGCGAACCCACTTGAAAGGCCGCCCGCGAGTCATTCGCGGCCGGCCTTTTCGTCTTCATTGAAGCGAATTGCTAACCTCCCCTGCCTGCCGATACGGTGACAAACAAGACCTGTGCCGTGATCGCTGAGGATGCAACTGCCGGAGATTACACCCCATCTGTTCAACCACGGCGTCGATGCCGCGGCGGCTGGTAGACGAAGAACGCGGGCTGACCCCAGACGTCGAGATCGCGAATGACCTGGATCTTGTCGCCATGCTTCACGCAGGTCTTATGACGGCGGCGGCATTTTTCGCAGGTCGTGGTCTCGGGGAGATCCCATTCGACTTCGAACGCATGGCCGTCGCCGACGCGTTCAAAACCGCGGATCTTGACCCCCTCAGGCATATCAAGATCCATTTCCACCGTGGCCACCGCCGTCTCCCTCCCTGGAACGCGAAGATCTGAAGTCCTTCAAGGAGTACCAGCAGGCAGCGCTGGGGGTCCAGGAGTCGAAGCGGAAACCGAATCGCCGGGCGACAACCGACCCATGTCCTGCGAACCGCAAAAGCCACCCCACCTCAAGACCACCGAGCCCGGCACCCAGAAACGGTAGAGCCGCTTTCATGTCCGCCACCAACAGTGGTGGGGGACATAAAAGCTGTCACGCCGCGCGTTATCGAATCAGGACTTGCGACGACGTGAGACACATTCGCTGGCCAGGCTGAGACGTAAGAGTTGGCCAACGGACTCGATTGAGACACAAGAGTTGGCCAATCTGCGACGTGTTCGTCCGCCAACTATGCAACTCGAACTTCCGGTGGCGGACCTCGCGGGTGAGGTGGTCCCCATTTGGTGGACCATTTTCGGGTCAAGTTAAGCTCGGCGTCATACGCCGCCTGCTGCCTTTCAGCCCCTGGAACGAGGGACCCGGAGCCCCGTTCGTCTCGCCGTCGCGTCGGCCTTCACACACCAGGACGATGCGACGGCTCAACGAATCGGGCGAACCCCGTTTCGTTGAGCCCGAGCCGAGGTCCCCTCCAGCCATCCTCACTTCCCAAAGTACACCGATTCCGGAGTCCGGCTGTTCAATGACTGGTGCGGTCGCTCCCGTCCATAAAAATCGAAGTACGCCCGCAATCCCTGCTCCGTCTCCTCGCCCGTCGCGTAGTCCTGCAAATAGACGTTCTCGTACTTCACCGTCCGCCACAGTCGCTCCACGAACACGTTGTCCAGCGCTCGTCCCTTCCCATCCATGCTGATCCGGATTCCCGCCTCCTCCAATCGGCTCGTCCAGGCCCGGCTCGTGAACTGACTCCCCTGGTCCGTATTGAATATCTCCGGCCTCCCCACCCGCAGCGCCTCGTCCAGCGCCTCCAGGCAAAATTCCACATCCAGCGTGTTCGACAGCCGCCAACTCAGCACATGGCGGCTGTGCCAGTCCAGCACCGCCGTCAAATACAAGAAGCCCCTCCGCAGCGGCACGTAGGTGATGTCGGTCGACCACACCTGATTCACCCCATCCATCGTGATCTCCCGCAAAAGATAGGGGAAAACGCGGTGCTCCCCGTCCCGCTCCGACAGCCGCGGCTTCGGATAAAGCGACTCGATCCCCATCACCCGCATCAGCCGAGACACCCGCTTCCGATTGATCGGACTCCCTTCCTGAATCCCCAGCGCCACCGCCATCCGACGCGACCCATAGAACGGAGTCTTCAGATACTGCTCGTCGATCAGCCGCATCAACCGCAGGTTCTCTTCGCTCTCTCCAACCGGCTCCAGATACCAGCTCGAACGGTTCAACCCCAGCAACTCGCACTGACGCCGCACGCTCAACTTCCGATGCTTCGCATCCACCAGGCCCCGCTTCACGCTAGCCGAGCCCGGCAGATTTTTTTTTCAACCACTCCAGTTCCACCTGGAGCTTCCCGATCTGCTCGTACAACGCCGACTCCTTCCTCTCCACGTCCTCCCTACGCGAACTCCCCTCCCGCTCGAAGAGCATCGACGCCTCCGCCAGAAGCCGCTTCTTCCACTGCGCAATCAGCGTCGGATGAACCCCGTGCTCAGCCGCCAGCTCGCTCACCGTCTTCAACCCCCGGACCGCCGCAAGGGCGACCTTCGCCTTCAGATCCGCTCCGTAAACCTTCCGCTTCCGTGACATCCACAAAACCCCTTCAGTGTCCAGAAGAAACCCGGTCACCCGAGCTTAACCCCTGGTCCACTTTTCGGGGACCACCTCACGGGTTCACAGCGATGAGTTCCAGCAAATTTCCGGGTGGGGGTATCAAACTCGCGAAACTTCGTTCGAGGTTGCCTCGACCCGCGCTGCCCCGCATGGCTGGTTTCCTGCGGACTTGGCAGTGGCTCGCGATTTCATCTCGAGCTGGGCGAGTCGGTCGATCTGCCGGGTAAGCCTCAGTTGGGTTTCGATCGACGGCAGCACCCCCGTCATCGTTTCCGGGTTGTGCGCGAGCGATCGGGCGATAGATTCCCCCAGTTGAAGAGCGATCCGCATCAGGTCGCTGTTGACCGTTCCGAGCACCGCCTTCAGGGAATTCTTCCGAGAGAGGGCTTTCAATTCGTATTCTCGCACCTTCTGCATGCGGGCCGCCGAAGTCTCCTCGTCGATCGGACGCTCGCCGTGGCGAGGCTTCTCCCCGTTCTCCATCAAGTCGTTCTGCATCGTCCAGTTCCTCTTGTGTACTCGAGTTCAAGTTAAGCATTTCTTGCGCTGGCACGCTGCCTGACGCAAGAACCATGGTTCTCGGTCGTCGGATCTCATGCCCGTGAAACATAAGGCCCGCGGCTTCCAATGCAGGTCGCAGAGTTTGCTTCGCCTTGCGCAGGATCTGCCTTGCCAGTTTGGTCGCTTTCGACACCTCCCGTTCGTCCCTTCTCGACTGCTGCAGGGCTTTCAAGTCCTCACGCAGCTGATCCGCGAGCTTCGAATCCGTGCCGATGTATCGGACGATCTGCCTGTTCTCACGCCGGAATCGCAACTTGTAATGTCGTCGCGCCGAGCCCCGGAGTTCCTCGGCAATGAACCCCTGACGGGAAAGCGCCGCCATATCGTCCGCCGTCAGCCGCAGTCGGGAGAGCCCCTCAGCCTTTTCAGCGGAAGCACCGAAGCCGGGATCGTCCGAACCTGGGTTGCCTGTCCGCATCGGTCAATCTCCCGTGACAAGTCGACGACCCGATCCACCGTCGCGAGCAGTTTGTCGAAGGACTTCAGAGCCATCGGCTCGGAGTTCTCCGCCGACCGGTCCACGGTGCTCCTGGACAACCTCTGGTTCAATTGGGCGGCGCGAAGGTGGAAGGCATGACTGACATCGGCCAGCGCCAACCGCAGCACGCGTTCCCGGGGGTCAGGAATGAGCAGGGCATCGTCCTTCAGCGGGCGGATCACCTGTTCGTCCAGGAGTCGCAGCCAATCGTTCCATGTGCGCTGCTGTTCCTCGGCGGTGGGTCGGCCGGCTGCGGAATTCGCGGCGGGATGGCAGAGTCGCGCGAGCGTCGTGGCGACGTCCAGCGGTGCCGTGATCGGTTGCGGTCGCGGTTTTCCGACATCCATCAGCATGCCCGTCGACTCGTACAAGCTATCGCGCACACCCTCCCGAAAATGTTCTGCATCGCGATGCTCGAGGAAATAGCTCAACCTGTCGCGCTCTTTCTCTGACGGCTCCCACGCACTGATGTCGAAAGTCTCCAGCCCGAGGTATTCGTCAAGCCGTTCGAAGTGCCGGGCAATTGCTTTCAGCGGAGTCGGCGGTTCGATGGCGAGCGCGGCGGGGGACCAGCCCACGAAGATCATGCGCCATTCGATCTCGTCGTCGAGCTGGTCAACCTCGAGTTCGGAGACCGGTGGGATGGGATGGGCGTCGACGCCCGGGAACGGGTGAACGGACACAATTGGCGGCGACTGATCCGTCGTGGGCGAGTGAGCCTCGAGCTCCTCGTCTTGATGACGATGACTCAGGCGCAGCGCCAAACCGAAATTCTCGGCGAGTTTCTTGCACTGAGACGGGTTCAGGTTCTCCAGCCCCGTCGCAAGCGTCGCCGCCAGTCCACAGGCCCGCAGAACGGCAACGTCGCGCGTCGAGAAGGCGATGAGCAGTTCCCCGCCCCGGGCTCGAGCCGCCGCACGTGTTGGTCCATCGTCGAGAATGGCGAAAATCGGCAGTTCCCGGCCGGAAAGACTGCCCCTGTCCGTCATGAGGTCAGAGATGCGTCCGGTTGCGGACTCCCGAATCGCAATCAGTATTCCGATCGGGTCGGTCAGAACCTGAGCGAGGCTCAATGTTCCGTCGCTGCCTCGGTCGACAACTCCGGCCTGGTGGAGTGCCTCGACGGAATGTTCTGCGGTGAGATTCGCGATCGTCGTGGCGGGATCTCGAGGATTGCGGAACGCGCCCGGAGCGGCCGCCAGAAACGACAACGGATCCTCTATCGCATCGGGTTCGCAGTTCTGGATCAAACTCTCATAGACGCGGCTCAGAGAGTCATCCGTTGTCATGACTAACCTCTCTCAATAACTGGTCGACGGACAACGAACTCAGTAGCGGGCCCGCGGAAAGACTCCTCGGGGTGTGGGGTGTCTCACGCCGCCGACTCATGGGTGTTCAAAGGACATCGGGAAGTGGCGTGGACGGGCTTCTCGATCGACGCTCCCGCATGCGACGCTGAGGGCAGGTCGTCCTCTCCCCTGATTGATCTCAGCTGCAGCATTTCCAGGTCATGGGTCCGAATGTCTTGAGCGCGCTGATGTTCGAACTTTTCACGCTCGAGTTGCAGTTCGGCTTTCCGGGTCTCGTAGTCCAAGGCCAACTTCAGGAAATCGGCTGCGTCCTCGGGACTTCCAAGCGGAGCACTCAATACCCCGAGCATCTTGACGTGTAGCAGCATCTCCCTGTCGAACAGCCGATCCGCTTCCTCGAGCGGGAGCCGGGCCTTGGCATCAAGCAGGCTCTCGGCAACAATCGCACCCCCGTAGTACGCCAGCTTCAGGCCCGCGGTGAACTCCGCCTTCCCGCGGAAATCTGGGGCTCGATGACACGTGCCGCGATCCAACTCGTGGCGCGCAGGCAGGTCCGAACGTCGAAGAATAGGGATTCCGTGAGCGTGACGGTGGCTTCCAACACCCCCAGATATTCCGCGATGTCGGATGCGCCGCAGTCTGCCACCGCCAGGATCATCAGGCGTTCGGCCGTCGACTCATCCGCCCACAGTCGGTATGCGTCGGCGATGTCGGGATGTTTCCGATCAGCGATCGACTTTCCCGAGTCTCCTCGGTTCCGGAGCCCAATGAAGTCGGCCACGCGGCTGACCAAGGCGTCCTGGCCACCCACTCGCGAGTGCTGGCCCAAGGCTTGACGTGCCGCAACGGCGACTCGCCCCCCGGGCCCGTCAAGGTTGCGGTAGATATCTGCGACGATATCAGACGGTTGCATCGCGATTCCCTTCCGTGGTCTTGCTACGAGCGAATCCCTCGCTGGCCGATGTCCCCGCGGGCAAACCACCGTTGTTTTGATTGATCCCGAGCGGCTCCGCCTTTTGCCCTTATTTGGGCTATATGTCAAGGGTCACGGAAACAGTGAGCAACAAATCAATCAAGTCCAGTAAGAGATCGGCCGAAAGCATACCTCGGACGCGGTACCTGCCCCGCAGATGATGGTATTTGGCCCGACTTTGGATACAGTCATGGAATGGACATCTCCCAATTGCATGCCGCCACCGGAATCAGCCGAAGGAAACTCCGGTACGTTCTGGATCATCGCTTGGTCCCGGGGCTGGACATCGAGATTGTTCCGGATGAGGTCGGGCGTCCGCGAAAATTCGCGGTGGACGTCGGACTAGCCATCGTCAGCGCCGCGACACTTTTGGAGCTCGGACTGTCTCATGAAATGATCCGCAGTGCTATTTGCCACGACATTCTGGAGTTTTCTGCGCGAGTTCTCGCCATTTCCGACTCGGATTTCAACTGGTCGCCCATCGGGATTGTTCTGCAAGCCATGTTGACCATGATTGAGGCATGAGCTCCGCAACTCGAACTCAGCGCACGTACGACCATCGCCTGCGCGATCTCGTCCGATCAACGGGCGACATCCATCAGGCCATCGGACGAGGTATTCCACGCTCCACCGCGCGGGGCTGGCTATCCTCGCGCCGGGCCGAAGTGGTCACCGTTGACGGGGTCGACCGGGACGTCGTCAAGCTTCAAAAGGAGTTGCTCGCACTTCGCAGACGCTTGGAACGGCTCATCGCGTTGCTGCGGCTCGTCATCCTGCTGTGGAAGTTCTCCGGGTTCTCGCTCATCAACCTTCGGATTCCCGACCGAGAAAGGAAGCTCAGGCTGCTTCGAGCCATCGATCGGTCTCATTCCGTCCTTCCGCTGCGAGCCGTGCTCCGCGTCCTTCGGTTGTCCCACTCCCGATTTCATGCGTGGAAGCAGGAAGAGGAGTGCGATCTAGACGACGCCCCCTCCTGTCCGCGAAACTCGCCGCAGCAGCTGACCGCCGCCGAGTGCAAGACGATCGAGGAGATGGTCACGTCTGACGCCTATCGCCACGTGCCCGC
>JADZEF010000003.1 GCA_020850695.1 Planctomycetaceae bacterium
ACCCAGGGTGCTCCGAGCCGCACCCTGGGTGCGGCGGGAGCGATGTGTCAGTTGGACGCGAGGGTTGAGGTGTGGAAGTTGGTGAGGTTGTCGCGTTCGACGCTGCGGGTGCCGACGAGGTCGGTATCGGCGGTCGCTTCGTTCCAGAGTCCGCCGACGCCGAACTGGTGGTCGAAGCCCGGCGAAATGATCTGGAAGGTGTTCTTGTTCCAGTAGGTGCCGCTGGCGGAGGACTGGTACGCGCTGGTTGAGAGGCGGTTCTGGTTGAGCATGGACGAGGTCGACTTGACGTCGTCGGTGGCGTAGCCGGAGCCGTCGTCGCTGTTGGCGTAGAGGTACGGCGTATCCTGGCCGGGGAGCGTATCGACGTAGTTGAGGAAGGTGTAGCCGATGGTGCTGTTGGCGGAGTCGGTGTAGGCGTTATTCAGGCGGTCCGGTTTGAACTCGAAGAATGAGGGGCTGCGGCTTGTGGCGGAGCGGTCGAAGGGGCTGGCGGGGTTGTTGGAGAAGCCGATGAGGTCTTTCCAGTCGCTGCCGCTGCGGGCCATGCCGCCGAGGAAGAAGACGAGGCATTCGGCGCCGCGGAGCTCGACGGTGGTGCTCCACGGGTAGGTTGTGGCGGCGAAATTGAACTTGGGCCAGAAGCGTCGAATGATTCGCCGGCTGCGCTGCACCTCCTGGTCGCTGGTGTCATTCCAGGTGGTGTTGTTGTGGTAGAGGGTGATACGGCTTGGGGGATATTCGCCGTATTTGGTCTTGAAGGCTTCGAGGGCTTTGGCGAGGTCGGCGATGTCGGCCCGGCACTGGGCGATGCGGGCGGTCTGGCGGGCGCTCTGGATTGCGGGGATGAGCAGTCCTGCCATGATTCCGATGATCGTGATGGCGATCAGGAGTTCGAGCAGGGTGAAGCCGCCGGTGCGACGCCGGGATCGGGTGGAGATTTTGTGATTGCGTTGCATGGCGCTTCGATTCCGTAGGGAAGCGGGTGTGGCCGAGAGGCGGTGAAGACAACGAGATCGCGAAACCGCAAGCAGGACTCGCGGACTGAGGGACGCCGGGGCGGCTATCGAGAGGGGAAACAGTGGGCAGCCGGATTGGCTACCCACTATCCACTACCAACTACCCACTGCGTTACGACAGGTCGTTCAGCAGCTGGATGAGGGGCATGAACAGGGCGATGACGATGAAGCCGACGATCAAACCGAGGATGACGACCATCAGCGGTTCGAGCAGGTTGACGAGGGCTTCGACGAGCACCTCGACTTCTTCGTCGTAGACGTCGGCCACCTTGTAGAGCATCTGGTCGAGAGCGCCGGTTTCTTCGCCGACGTCGACCATGTTGACCACGATGTCGTCAACGATACGGGCTTCCTTGAGGGGCACCGCCATCGATTCGCCCTCGCGAATGGCCGCGTAGATGTTGTCGAAGGCCCGGGCGAACACCGCACTTCCCGCGGTGTCGCGGGCGATGAGGATGGCTTCGAGAATGGGGACGCCCGAGGCGATGAGCGTTCCCAGGGTACGGGCCGTGCGGGCGACGGTGGCTTTCTCTTTGATCTTGCCCAGGAGGGGTATCTTCAAAAAGATCTTGTCGACGATGTAGTCGCCTGTCTTGTTCTTGCGGATGATCTTGATCAGCAGCATGAACCCGATGGGGATGGCGGGGATGAGGTAGAAGTAGCTCGAGATGAAATCGCTGGTGGCGATGAGCATCTCGGTCATGGCGGGGAGCTTGGTGCCGAAGTCGTCGAAGATCTTTTTGAACTTCGGGATGATGGACACCATGATGAAGGTCACGATGGCCGTGGCGACGGTGATGACCGCGCACGGGTAGATCATGGCCCCCTGGACCTTGCGTTTGAGGCTCTGGGCTTTTTCCTTGAACTCGGCGAGACGCTGAAGAATGACTTCGAGCGCACCGCCCGCCTCGCCGGCCTTGACCATGTTGACGTAGAGGTTGTCGAAAGCCTTGGGCTGGCGGGCCATGGCTTCGGACAGGGTCGCTCCGCCTTCGATATCTTCGATGACGTTGATGAGCGAGTTCTTGAGGGGGCCGGGGCGGGCCTGACCTTCGAGGATGCGGAGGCTTCGGAGAATCGGCAGGCCGGCGTCCTGGAGGGTGGAGAGCTGGCGGGTGACGGTGCAGAGGTGCTTGGCCTTCACGCGGCCGAGGGAGAAGCCCCCCTTCTTGCGCTGGGCCTGGCGCTTCTTGGCGTCGGGCTGGGTCTTCTTGCCGTCTTTGCCTTTGCCCTTCTTGGCGGCCTTGGTCTTCTCGGAGATCTTCGTGACGAAGAATCCCTTCTCACGGATCTTCTGCTGGGCTTCGGCTTCGGACCCCGCGTCGACCGTGTCCTTGATCTCGAGGCCGGTGTTATCCATGGCCTCGTACTGAAACGTCGGCATAGCTGCGCCCTGCGAAAGAGGGTCCTGAGAGATGAACAGTCGAGTGCGGTGGAACCACCGCGGCCGGGTGCGAGAGTGCCGGCCGAGCGAGCGGAACTTCGAAGGATGAAGCTCGAAATTCAAATGTCTAAGGAAAACTAAAAGCCAAAAATCGAAAGGGTGCTTCCGCACCTTGGCATCATGAACCGAGAGAGGTGAATGGACTCAACCGAAGCAAACCGCAGAGTCTCCACAACATTTTGAATTTGAGATTTAGACTTTCCTTAGGAATTTGAATTTCGAGCTTTGACTTTAGGATCAGACGTCTTCCACGACCGTTTCGCGGACGACTTCGTCGATGGTTGTGACGCCGTCGAAGATGAGTTTCAGGCCCGCTTCGCGGAGGGTGGTCATGCCCTGGCTGCGGGCGAAGTTGCGGATGTCGTCGACCGAGGCTTCGGCCGAGATCATGTCGCGGATTTCGTCAGTGACTTCGAGGAGTTCGTACAGACCCGAGCGGCCTTTGGAGCCCGAGTTGTTGCAGCGGGTGCAGCCCTTGCCGTAGTAGAACTTGTAGCGCCGCGCCTGCTCGACGGGGAGCTGGAGTTCGAGGAGCAGTTCGTCGCTGGGCTCGAACTGGGTGCGGCACTGGGTGCAGATGCGGCGGACGAGACGTTGAGCGAGGATCGCTTCGACGGTGGCCGTGATGAGGAACGCGGGGACGCCCATGTCGCGGAGGCGGGTGATGGCGCTGGGGGCGTCGTTCGTGTGGAGCGTGCTGAACACGAGGTGGCCGGTCAGCGAGCTCTGCACGGCGATTTCGGCCGTCTCGTAGTCGCGGATCTCGCCCACGAGGATGGTGTCGGGATCGTGCCGGAGGATGGCCCGCAGGGCGGTTGCGAACGTGACTTCGATGTCGGGATTGATGGGGACCTGGATCAGCCCGTCGATGTCGTATTCGATGGGGTCTTCGGTCGTGATGATCTTGGTTTCGATGTCGTTCAACTCGGAGAGGGCCGAGTAGAGCGTCGTCGTCTTGCCGCTGCCGGTGGGGCCCGTCACGAGGACGATGCCGTTGGGGCGGCGGATGAAGCTGCGGAACCGCGACAGGGTGGTCGCGTCCATGCCGATCTTGTTGAGGTCGAGCTGGACGACGGTGCGGTCGAGCACCCGCATGACGACCGATTCGCCGTGGAGCGTCGGCAGGATGCTGACGCGGAGGTCGACGGGGTTGCCGCCGACGTTGAGTTCGATGCGGCCGTCCTGCGGGAGGCGGCGTTCGGCGATGTCCAGTTCGGACATGACCTTCACGCGGGTGACGATGGCGTTGGCCAGGTGCCGCGGGGGGGGGACCATTTCGTAGAGGACGCCGTCGGCCCGGACGCGGATCTTGAATTCGTCTTCGAAGGGTTCGAAGTGGATGTCGCTCGCCTGGTCCTTGATGGCGAGGAGGAGCACCATGTTGAGGAGCTTGCGGATGGGGGCTTCGTTCGCGGCTTCCATGTCGCCGGCGAGGTCGAATCCGCGCCCCTTTTTATTGTCTTCGTCGTCGTCGTCGGAGAGCTCGCTGATGACGTCTTCGATGCTGTCCTGTTTATCGGCGTAATATTTAGCGACCGCCTGCTCGACGTCGTGGGGGTTGGAGACGGCGCCGCGGACTTCGCAGCCGAGGAAGTTCCGCAGGTCGTCGAGGGCGGCGAGGTTCTTCGGGTCTGCCATCGCGACGGTCAGGACGTCGCCTTTGACGGAGACGGGCATGACCTTGTAGATCTCGGCCATCGTCTGCGTGACCATTTCCAGCACCTTGGGGGCGATGGTGGTCTCGGGGAGATTGATGACCGGCATGCCGAACTGTTCGGCGAGGGCTTCGGTGACCTGGGCTTCGGTGACCAGTCCCATGCGGACGGCGACCTGGCCGATCACCTCGCCGGGGCTTTGCTTCTGTTCCTCGAGGACGTCCCAGAGCTGGTCCTCGTTGAGGTAGCCCAGGTCGACCAGGATTTGTCCGAGACGTCGTTGAGCCATGGGTGTGGTCCGGTGCGAGAAGAAGAGAAGACATTGCGAACCCGCAAGCGTTTCCCACAGCCGCCGATGTGCGATCGGGGGTGCGGGCTGCCGGCAGCAAAAATCATTCGTCGTCTTCGTCGTCCTCCTCTGGCTCGTCGTCGAAGAGACCCTTCTTGGCTCGTTCGATGCGGGCTTTCAGTTCGCCCGGGTTGTTCGACTTGAACAGGACGTCCTTCTCCTCGCAGAGCCCATTCTTCCAGAGGTTGAACAGGGCGTCGTCGAGGAGCTGCATGCCGTACTTGCGGCCGGTCTGAATGGCCGAGTTGATACGGAACGTCTTGGCTTCGCGAATCAGGTTGGCGATGGCGGGCGTGACCACCAGCATTTCGTAAGCGGCAACCAGCCCCTTCGGCTTGCGCGGGAGGAGGGCCTGGCTGAGGATGCCGATGATCGACACCGAGAGCTGCGTGCGGATCTGCTCCTGCTGGTTCGTCGGGAAGACGTCAATGATACGGTCGACGGTTCCCTGGGCCCCGGTGGTGTGCAGCGTTCCGAACACGACGTGGCCGGTTTCGGCCGCGGTGATCGCCGACTGAATGGTTTCGAGGTCGCGCATTTCGCCGACGAGGATCACGTCGGGGTCCATACGCAGGGCACGACGCAAGCCTTCGGCGAAGGTCGGCACGTCGACGCCGACTTCGCGCTGGTTGATCGTCGATTTCTTATGCTCGTGGTAGTACTCGATCGGGTCTTCCAGCGTGATGATGTGGTGATCCATGTTGTGGTTCATCCAGTTGATCATGCTGGCGAGACTGGTCGTCTTGCCGCTTCCCGTGGGGCCCGTCACGAGGAACAGGCCGCGGGGACGCTGGATAAGGTCACGGATGACCGGCGGAAGCCCGAGTTGTTCGAATGTCAGAAACTCGTTCGGAATCCGCCGCAACACGAGCCCGACGCAACCGCGCTGCTTGAACACGGCGACGCGGAAGCGGGCCTTGCTGCCGAAGGCGAACCCGAAGTCGGTCCCTCCCTTTTCCTGGAGTTCCTGCTGATTGCGTTCCGGCGTGATCGACTTCATCAGGGAGACGGTGTCGTCGGCCTCGAGCGTCTTCGTTTCCAGTCGCACCATGTGCCCGCCCATGCGGACGACGGGGGGTTGACCGACCGTGATGTGAAGATCGCTGACCTTTTCCTTGACGACGGTTTCCAGCAGCTTATCGATCTGCAGATTGGCCATCGCAAAACGTCTCCGAGGTGCTGAGATTATTCCGGCGGATCAGATCGTGAGCAAAAAATGTGAGCGAAGTGCGTATGACAGAGAGACTGACAGCATATCAAAGAAGATCAATCTGAATGCAGGCTCAAGTTCCGGAGGCTTCAGACGACGGTGAGTCGGTGCGTTTCCGGGGGCGATCCGGGATCTCCCTCAGTCGTGTCGCCCCGATGTAGCGAACTGCAACATGCCGGACTGCAGGTTCCGTTGGAACGATGGGGGAAGTCGAGTTCTCACCGAATTTCGATCCGCCCGGCCGACCCGAAGAATGGTGGTTTGATTGCTCTTGCGACGGGCGGTCCTCCAGAACAATCGACGACTTCCGACTAGTCACGGCTCGACTGCAGCTGGAAGCATTCCTGCAGCGTCGTAATTCCTTGCAAGGCCTTTTCTTTCGCGTCGTCGACAAGCGTTTTCATGCCGAACAGCTTCGCCTGGCGGCGGATGTTCTGGGTCGGTTCGCTGCGGAACGTCATGTCGCGGAGAGTCGAGTTCATGGTCATCAGCTCGAACACCGCCTTGCGTCCGCGATAGCCGGTATGCTGGCAGTTGTTGCACCCTTTGCCGCGGACGAAGGTGGCCTTCGCTGCCTGGTCCGGGGTGATGCTGAGCTGTTGCAATTCGCCCGGATCGGGCTTGTAGGTTTCCTTGCATTTCGGGCAGACGACGCGCACGAGACGCTGGGCCATGATGGCCATAACGGATGAGGCGACGAGAAAGGGCTGTACGCCCATATCAATCAGGCGCGTAATAGATCCGGGCGCATCGTTCGTGTGGAGCGTGCTGAAAACCAGGTGTCCTGTCAGACTGGCCTGAATCGCCATTTCGGCGGTCTCGGCATCGCGAATTTCGCCGACGAGGATCACGTTGGGGGCCTGCCGCAGCATAGCACGAATGATGCGCGCGAAGTTCAGTCCGATCCCGTGTTTCACCTCGACCTGGTTAATCCCGGGGAGGTTGTATTCGACGGGATCTTCCGCGGTAATGATCTTGCGGTCGGGGCGATTCAGCTCGCCGAGAGCACTGTACAAAGTTGTTGTCTTGCCGCTCCCAGTTGGACCCGTCACCAGGAAGATCCCGTTGGGTCGCCGGATGATGTTGTTGAACGTCCGGTAGTTCTCGTCACTGAAGCCGAGGTTGCGGATGCCGACCTTGATGTTATTTCGATCAAGGATACGCATGACAATCGCCTGCCCGTGACCGGTGGGGAGGACGCTGACGCGCATGTCGTAGTCGACCCCGCCCACGCGGGTCTTGATGCGTCCGTCCTGGGGACGACGCTTCTCCGAAATGTCGATGTTCCCCATGATCTTGATGCGGGACACCAGTGCACCGAGCAGCCGCTTGGGAGGGCTGTCCCGCTCGACCAGTACGCCGTCGATTCGATATCGGATGCGGACGCGGTCCTCGAAGGGTTCGATGTGGATGTCGCTGGCCCGCATCGCGACCGCTTCCTGGATCACCAGGTTGACGAGTTTGATGACCGGGGCGCTCTCATCTTCGTCCGGTGCGGCAGCATCGACGAGTTCGGTCTGCGTGATGTCGATCTGGGTTTCGGTGAATTCCGCCAGCATCGAGTCGACCGACTGGGTCTCTGTCTGGCCGTAATGGCTGTTGATTGCCGCCTGGATCTGCTCCTTGGACGCGACAACTGGACGAATGTCTCGGTTCAGAATGAACTTCAGTTTGTCGAGAACTTCGAACTTCATCGGGTCGCTGATCGCCACTTCGAGGGCTTCCCCTTCAAGGGCCAGCGGGCAGACCAGGTTTTCGCGGGCAACCGATTCCGGGACCAGTTCGATGGCGGAAGCCGGGATCTCGATTCCCGCCAGGTCCACGAACTTGAAGCCGAATTGGGCGGCCATCGCCTTGCTGATGACGTCCTGGGAGATGTAACCCAGCTTCACCAGAGCTTCTTCGGTGGTGATGCCGAGATTGCGCCCCATCCCCTCGGCTTCGCCAAGCTGGTCGGCGCTGATGTCGCCCCGCTTCACCATTTTCCGCAGCCAGTCAGCGGCCATTGTTCTATCTCCAGGAGAAACGGGGGATTCCGGCCCGTCTGTGTCGTGTGGAAAACTGTCGTCAGAATGTGGCCCGCGCCGCGATAGAGGCCGTGGTGGTCGTCACCGCCCCGCCTCCTTGCGGCCTCGCTAATGCCCGCAAAGTGCTGGTCACGATGCGGGGACGCAACGCTGCCGCACGTCGAGTTGCCGGGGAAATGCCGTCCTCAACCGATCGGTCGAGGTCGATGAGTGTATCGCGGGCCTGGGGGTCTTGCCTCAGTCCTTCTGTGAAATCCGCACCAGTCCGGAGGCGCACCACAAACGAGTCGAACCGCCGCTGCGCATCGAAACATGTGGTCATCGCGGCCCTTCCCGGAAGGGAGCGACCGAGCGACGTCATCGATGGAAACAGACGATTGCAGCTGCGAGACAACGGACCAGAACTCGGACAGAGAGGACGCCGGTCGGCGAGCAGAGAAAGGAAGCGCAAAGAACGCGCTGTTAAAAAGACCGGGAAATTCATTGAACTGTGGCGACGGCGCAAGGTCAAGGGGTTGGGGAGGAAATGACATCCTGCAGAGTCGAGACTGAGAGGAGGAGTCGCTCCGGAATCGTCGAACGGTTCGCAGCAGCGAAGCGCTCGCAACATCGCGATTGGTCCGCCGCGATCGCGATTTCTCGGCCGCGGTGGAGAGGCGAATGATGCGGCTTTGAAACTCTTTCCGCGTGTTGCGTGGTGTCTTCAAAGTTTCGACAAACCGCAGCGCGCTGAGCAGGTGGGGAGTGAAGTCTAGTTCGGAATCGAAGGCAAACGCGGATCGTCAGTTACGAACGTCGATGTTCTCCCGCGTTTGTGGCGACGGCGGCAGGGCATGCCGGTTGCATTTCGAGGACGACCGTCGCCTGTCCGGCGGCCACGTGCGTTGCGGGAAAATGTCGGGGTCGAGCCGATTTTCCTGAGAAATCCCGGTCGGAGTGCCGTTGTCTTTGGTAACGCTCGCGAGGTTCCGTCGCTTCAAGGAGAGTCAGACGCGGGAACCGGACCTGAGACGAATCAAAGGGTGCCGCCCACGCCACGCCGAGGGGAGTTGAGTCATGCCAGACGGATCCCGCAAACGCCGCTTCTCGTCGAACCCGTCCAAGCGCCGCTGGTACGCCATGCACCGCAGCCGCCGGTTTGCACGCCGGTTTTCCGGCTGCTGAGCCGGATGCGACCGCCCATCGGAACTTGAAGAAGCTGCACGCGACGGATTTCAAAAAACACGAACCGGGCAGGGGCCATCAGCTGACCTCCGCCCGGTTCGTGTTTTTCTCCCGCCACCGCTCAGCGACGTTGGCGATAGGCCTTGATGATGTCGGCCGCCGACTGTGACGGCTTCACTTCGGGGGCTGCTCCGGGTGGAGCGGTTCCGCTGGCCGGAGCCACGGGGGCGACCGGCGCGGTGGCGCCTGTGGTTTCGGGGTCTGGCAACTTTGTGGGAGGCGCCACGACGGGCTGGCGGCCGGCGGCCGCTTTGGCCGGAGCAGCGGGGGCGGGCTCGGCCGGTGCGGGAGCCTGCGCTGGCGGGTATCCGGGTTGCGGATATCCCGGGTAACCGGCCTGCGGATAGCCAGGCTGCGGATAGACGGGGTAAGGCGGGGGGTAGCCTGGCTGAGCGTAGGACGGTTGCGGATATCCTTGCGGGTAGCCGGGTTGCGGGTACGCGGGATATCCTGCGACGGGGTACTGCGGATACCCGGGCATGGGCTGACCGTAGCCGGGATAAGCACCTGGATAGGCGCCGGCCTGCCAGTCCGGCGTTCCGTAGCCGGCTGCGACCGTCGCATTCGGGTCGAGCGTGGCATTCGGGTCGAGCGTGGCATTCGGATCGTAACCCGCTGCGGGATCGATGCCTGCAGCGTACGCCGCTTCGTGGGACGGATCGAAGGCCGGCTGGTCGTAGCTGGTATCGCCCGACGACGGAGCCATGACAGCGGTGTCGGTCCCTGCGACGATGGTCGAATCGGTCCGGATTTCGAACTGCGTGTCGCCACCGAGATGAGCGGTGTCGGGGTTCAAACCGGGACGCACGTTCGGAGTTGGAACGGCCGGGCCGATCATCATCTCGAAGGTCAACTTCCCGATGCGGATGATGTCCCCCATGTTGAGGACGACCTCTCCGCGAATCGGCTGGTCGTTGACGATCGTTCCGTTGGTGCTGCCCAGATCCCGCAGACGAACGCCGTAGTCATCCGTGGTGAAAACACAGTGGTGCCGGCTGATCATCTCGCTGTTGGGGCGCAGATGACAGTCCCGCTCGCGGCCGACAAGGAACTTGCCGACGCTCAGAGGGATCGCCTTCCCCTCGTGCTTGCCGCCGATCACTCTCAGCTCAGCCTGAATCATGGAGGTCGCACTCCGCAATGAACCGACAGACTGACGGGGCGCGGGGAGACGACTCCGCCGCGGAAACCGCCAGCTCAATGCCTCCGAGAAACGGACGAGCCCCGGAACGCGAGAATGCGAAAGAAAGGAAGAACGGCACGCGGGGGCAGGGACAGAAACTCGACTCGAAATCCGATCGAGGATCGCACCGGAGAGGCGACGCGCACAAAAGCACTAGAAGAAGAGGAAATGACAAATTGTGCGGCGCATCGACGGGGATTCACTCAAGAATCTTGAAACTATCCGTGAAAATACCGACTGTCAATTGGAAAGGTCGGGAATTAGGGAATAACGGGTGGAGATCAATCGGCTTGCGTGGTCGAGTTCAGCGGCCGGAATCTCCGGAAGTTCCACGACATCGCCGAGGAGAATTGCGGTCCGGCGCACGAGGGCGTCCGGCAGCGCCTCTGCAAGGTCCGGTCGATTTGAGATTTCGAGCAAACCGGGAAACTGAGGAGCGAAGGGAGAACCCCTGAGAAGCAGGCTGCCGTGCTGGAGAATGGCTCCGCGACGGCGGCGCTGGGCGCTGCCAAGAATTTTCGATCCTTGAAGCACGATGTCCCGCGGATCGCCGCGCCCAAAACACAAAAACGGCTCGCGAGCCCGGCGTTCAAGAGAAGAATTGCCGTGCGCCGCAGCGTCTGCCACGTCTGCGGGAACGCCCGCCGCGAGCGATTCCGGCAACCGGTCCCGATCGAGCGCGTCGCTGTCGCGCCGCAGCATGGCGGGGATCCCTTCGGACCGCAGCCACGCGATGACCTCGTGATGAATGCGGTCGTAGAGTTCGACTGGAACGCGTCCCAGCGGGTGCCCCGGGGGGAGTGCGATCGAATAGGTCCACTCGTGGTGGTGAAGAATGGCTCCGCCGCCGGAAAGCCGGGGAACGATGGGAAGCCCCGCCAGGAGAGGATCGGCCGCCGCTTCCTC
>JADZEF010000004.1 GCA_020850695.1 Planctomycetaceae bacterium
ACGCCTCGCCCGGCGACCTCCAGAGGGGAGCGCCGGCCTGATCGACGGCGGCTTCGTTCCTGATGGCGATGAGGAGCAGCGCGGCGACAACGGCCGCACCGGCGGCGACGAGCAAAACGATCTGGAGCGATCGGACCATGATTCAGACCCTTCGCGACAAGGGACGCGGTCTGAAACACTGTGATACCCGGGATTTCGTTGATTGTCTTGAGAAATCTGGAATGTCCAGGGGAGATCACTGCCGACCGGCTCGTGTTCGTCGGCCAGGAGACCGGCATCATTCAGAACCGGGCACAGCTCCAGCGGACGTTCGCGGGGTTTCGTTTCGAGGACATGAAAGTTCGTGAGGACCGCGTCTGCCCCACGGGATTGGAGTGATTCAAGCGGGACGAGGCTTGCGTCGTCGTCCGATGACAAATCCAACCACGGTCCCCGCGACGCCCAGCACGATGCCGGTAGCAAGTTGCCAGGGGAATGCGTCCTTCCAGGGCGTTGAGTTTCGGGCCACTTCCAGGTCGATCTCCGCGCCGATTCTCGCATGGCGGGCACGGACCTGGGCCACGAGCGATCCGACTCCGAGTTCCACACGCCTCTTCTCGTCCTCTTCAAGTCTCTTGTGCAGCGTCACGATTCTTTCGAGAACCTGAATCCGCTCCGCCTGGTCACCGACGAGGGCGAGACCGGACGCAGCGACCTTCTCGACCGCAGCAACGTAGTCATTTCCGGAATCCCCTAAGCTCCCCGCTCCGACGGCGCGGCTGGTGGCAATCATTCGGAGCTCCTCAAGCGATGCGTTGTAGCGGTCGATCTGCAGCCGGCGTAGCGGGCTATCACCGGGTCGGGCTTCGGGTGGTTTCCCGTCGAACAGAGAAAACCGCGGGACAACATCCGCATCCACTTCTGGAACCATGCGGGATGGATCTCCTGCTGGGGGCTGGACAACCTCCTGCGCCGAAGCAGGACTTGACCCGAGTGAGATGGCCACGAGAGCGGTCGCCACGGCAGGCAGAACGACAGCGCGAGCAGCAGACATCTTTTCGCTTCCTGTGAGGCGAAATGTGACGGAGACCGTGAGTGCGGCGATCGGCAGAACGGAGCTCGTGGGGCGGCAGTCGGTCGATCCGGCATCGTATCAGTCTTCCGCGACCGGTGATGGTCGAAAATCGGACGCACAGGACGTCGCCGGACGTGCGATCGCCTCCTCCTGGTCTGCCGGCGGAGAAATCCTTCTTGCGTCGTCGGCGGTGACGAGCAGCGCAGCGTCCAGGGCGGATGCGGTCCCGTCGCTGCAGAACAGGCTCCGGCCTGCCGAATGGATCGGGCCGAGCGAGGCGCAGGCAGGAGTTCGCGATACGGGACTGATTGGCGACCCCGGGTTCCGGAAAGCCCTCCGGAAAGTTCCGGGCGCAAGACTGTCGGGCACCGTGTCCTGACCGAGCACGCCGGCTCGCCGACAGGTTTATGGAGCGACGCTGCAGTTCGGCAGAGCGGCTCGCAGCTCCTGCCGGCCGGCTTCAGAGACGCCGCTTTTCAGGAGCGCCAGAACCTTCAGTCCCGTCAGTTTCTTAAGATGGGGGACGCCCTGGTCGGTGACCGACCCGCAGTATTCCAGGGAAAGCCAGTTGAGCTTCGGAATCGCTTCGAGAGCGGGCAGCCCGCTATCGCCGATCGGGTTTCCAGCGAGATAGAGGTGCTCCAGTTCCGGGAACCCTTTCAGCACTTCCAGACCCTCGCTGGTGATTTCCTGGCTTTGCAGATCCAGGTAATTGATCTTCTTGAGTGGCAGCAGCTTTCGTAATCCCGCATCGCCGATCGGCGGCCTCAGATTGTTGAAGCCGAGCCTCTCGACATTCGGAAGTGCAACCAGCAGGTCGAAGTCGGTCGACTTGAAGGCCGAGCCCTGGAACTCCAGGTATTTCGCTTCCTCGTTCGTCCTCGGCTTGTCGAAAACTCCAGTCTGGACCTGCATCGCCTCAAGCTTCTGGAGTTCCGGGCTCCTGGGGCCTTTGTCCGCTTTCGCGGCGGATATTCCGGGCTGCCCTGTCCCAGGATTCGCGGCCGGGTTTCCCTGCCCATCGGTTTTTCCCGCGGAGGCTCCGCATCCGGCTCCCCAAACGGAGACGCACGCCAGCAGGGCCGCATGAATCCCCGAACAACCGTGGTTCCTGATGATCTTCATCGCGTTTTCCTGAATGTGCCCGTCGCTGATCATTCTGACACGTCGCCGTGGAAGGCATTCTCCGAAAGGGGAGCGCCAATGCAAGCGCGCCCCATCCGCACGAGCGACAACCTGCCGGAGCGCTCATCGACCATTGGCTCGACCCGGACGTGAGCGACCCGAACGAAATCCGCCCGCTCCTGGCTCAGAACCCGAGCGACGCGATGCCGTGCTGGCCGGTGTCGAAGCGGGTCGGCAACGTGAGGAACGACGGGCCGGAACTCGCCGAGCCGGTTCCCGAAGGGGCCCCCTGATCGGCGACCCCGGCTTCCGGAAAGTCTTCCGGAAAGTCGGGGCGGGTTGGCGGGTCAGGCGGCGTCGGGGAGGCGGAGGAGGGGGGCTTCGTTGTCGGTGGGGGATGATCCGCGGGGAAGGGAGACGCAGGGGGAGTGCGGGGCGCCGTCGATCGTGACGGTCAGCGTTCCTTCGCACGGCGGGAGGTGCGGGGGATGGCGGAAGCGAAGGGAGTCGGGGCCGACAGCGCCCAGGGAGTGAGTGCCGTCGCCGATCGTCAGCGTCCGCTCGACGCGGGCCGAATAGCCGGTCGTCATGGCGAATCCTTTCTTTGGGGGTCGGATCCAGCGGCTCGCCCGGCTTCCGGAAACTCGTCCGGAAAGTCGGTGAGGCAGTCCCGAAGCTGTAGGGCAAGCTCCGGCCGCATGGATCGATGCCCGAGCGAAAGCGGCTACGGGACTGGCGGCTCAGAGCGGCCGCCAGTGTCGCCCAGTCGCGCGAAGGTGGCCGGCGGGAGCCTGCGAGCCTGCCCACGGGACTGCTTCGGTTGATCCGTTGCGCATCCAGATATAGACTCCGATGCTGATGACTGAACCAAGTCAAAGGCGGCGTCCGGATGCGCTTTTCCTTCCAGTCAACGGCGACATGGCTGACGCTGGGCATGCTGTTGTTCGGCGCTGTCGCCTTTCCATCCGCCACGCTCTCCGGTTCATTCGCCGGTCCTGAGGTTCACAACTCGAAGGACTGCCTGACGATTCTGTGCCGCCCTTGCCGACTGCATGCAACGGTTTACCGAAAGCAATTCGGCAGTTCATCTGCAACGGATGTAATTCTCCACTGGTGCGAAAGCCCCTTTGAGATGCCTGTTGCGAGGGCCGGACGAATCGGCCTCTTCCAGTCGGCCGGGGCAGAAGCGCTGTCGCGCGACTCGGGTCATGTGACGCATCTCAGGATTTAAGAGCCCCGCCTGATCCCTGCCGGCTCGGACCACGTTCTCCGCGCAGCACGGCTTTCCGACTTGCGGCCGACATGCCTGCCCGCTGCGCAGTGACTTGCGCTGCATCCCGGTGCTCATTGCAGGGCGCCTGGCAGAGAGGCCAGACTTGCCTACCGAGTCCGATTCTTATGCTGCGCAGACGGATCCTGCGCAACATCCAGCGAAACCGACGGAGTCACCAGGGATCGATCGGTCGGCCGATCGCGTCCGAAGCTTCCATGTCAAGGCGGCCACGCTCATCGAATCCCAGCGCTGCGAGGACGCTCACCTTGCTGCGGACCGGCCGGGCGACCGTGGCCGTCGAAGCGTATCAGCTCTCATTTGGGCCGCGAACGGCCTTACTCTGCGGGACGACATCCCGGTCGAGTTCAAGACGAACTTTGCGGCGGGTTGCTCCTTCAGGGACTGCCGTCGCCCGCGAGCGGGATTCTGAACCAGATCGGCGAAGAGTCTCATCCCGCGGTGTAAAGGGCTCAGGCCGGCGATCCAGTGATGGAAGGCAGGGCTTTCGTTCGCGAGACGCCGGGCGTATCGCCTCGGCCTCAATCCTCATCCGCCGCTCTCCCTCGACTTTCCGCCTGGCGATCTCCCTTGAGCACGCTTCGCTGAGGAACAACTCATGCTCGAATCATCCGTGCAATTTGCGGTCTGCGCTTTCATCATCGTCGTGGCGGGGACGTTGCTCACGCGCTTTGCCGATGCCATCGCCGAGATCACGAAGCTCGGCCGCCTGGTGATCGGCAGCGTGCTTCTGGCGGGAACGACGTCGCTCCCAGAAATCACCGTGGACATCTCTGCGATTCGAATGGGGATGCCCGACATCGCCGTCGGGGACCTGCTCGGTAGCAGCCTGGCGAACCTGGCGATCCTCGCCCTGCTCGACCTTTCGAATCATTCTCAGGGGAAGATGCTCTCCCGGCAGGCCGCTGCGCATGCTTTGTCGGGGTCGCTGAGCGCAGCGTTGACGGCCATTGTGGGGATTGGGTTGTTGACGGGAAAGGCCCTTGCCGAATACGCGGTGTTCGGCGTGAGCCCGATTTGCATCCTGGTCGCGGTCGTGTACGCATTCGGGGCGAGAATGATCTATCTCGACCAGAGGATTGCGATGAAGGAGGTGCCCCCGGAAGAGCCGGGTGCGCATCCGGGCATGACGCTCGGGAAGGCAGCACTGGGGTTCGCCGTCTGCGGAACGGCGATCCTGATCGCCGGACCCTACCTGGCGAGTGCCGCCGGCCGGCTGGCCGAGGAAACGGGGCTCGGAAAGACGTTCGTCGGATCGACGCTGGTGGCTTTCAGCACGTCGCTCCCGGAACTGGTCTCCAGCCTGGCGGCTCTCCGTCTGGGAGCGATCGACCTGGCGATCGGCAATGTATTCGGCAGCAACGCTTTCAATATGATCATCCTGCTGCCGCTCGACGCGATCGAGCCGGGGCCGCTGTTTGCCACTGTGGCGCCGACCCACGCCGTCACGTGTGTCGCGGCGATTCTGGCGACGATGATCGCCATCATGGGACAACTCTATCGCGCGGAGACCCGCGTGAGGTTCATCGAGCCGGATGCCTGGCTGATCATTGCGTGTGTCATCGGGGCGATGGCCCTCCTGTACTACCTTCCTGCCCTCTAGGTCGAAAGTGAGGCTCCTGTGAAAATCCTCGTGGCAGTCGACGGCTCTCCGTGCAGCGAGGCGGCCGTGGCGGAGGTGGCGCGGCGACCCTGGCCCGCTGGGAGCGAAGTGCGCCTGATTCTTGCCGATCCGCCTACCGATCGCAGTTTCCTGCGCGGAGTTCCTTCCGACGTATTGAACGAGTTCCTGCAGTCGCAGCGGGCCGAAGCCAGGCAGCGACTCGACGCCGCGGCGGCACTCCTGACGAAGTCCGCACCGGCGTTGCCGGTGGTGCCCCTCCTCAAGGAAGGCTGGCCGAAAGACGTCATTCTCGATGAAGCCGAGCGCTGGGGAGCGGATCTGATCGTCGTCGGATCGCATGGGTATGGCACGCTGAAGCGGCTCTTCCTCGGATCGGTCTCGCTGGCCGTGGCCACTCATGCCCCCTGCTCGGTGGAGATCGTCCGTGTCAAGACGGAGTGCGCATCTTCTGCGACGGAGTGACGGACCGCCCGTGCAACGATCGAGGTGATCTCTTGAACCGCCTGCGGCTGTCGGGACTAATCCTGATCCTCACAGGCACCTTCAAATTCGCAATGACGGGCCTGCCAGGCATTGATCCGGTTGCCGAGTCCGTTGCGCTGATCGTCTCGTCGCGATTGTCTCCGGTGACCGGACGGACAGGACGATGTTCCGAATCTTGCCAGCCCCTGCATTCCGATCGTGCGGGCTTCGACGCGCGGCAGAATCAAGAGAATGAGAGTCGAAAGGATGGAAGGCCTGCTCCGAAGCCTGGTACTTGTGTTTCTGGTCGCCGGGGGCGTGTTGCAGCTGTTCCACCGGTTACGGCTGCCGCCCATTATCGGGCTGCTCGTCGCCGGAGTGCTGATCGGCCCGCACGGGTTCGGCGTGCTGCGGGATCGGACGCAGATCGAGCAGCTTGCCGAATTCGGGGTCCTGCTGCTGATGTTCACCATCGGCCTCGATTTCAATCGCGAGCGCTTGCGTGAGCTGCTCTACGCCGGCGGAATGGGATCGGTTCAGATGCTGTTCTGCATCGTCGTGACGGCGCTGCTTTCGGCGGCATGGTTCGACCGCTGGGCGGAGGCGGTGTTCCTCGGCTTTCTGGTCTCGCACACCAGCTCGACGCTGATGCTGAAGCTGTTTCTCGACCGGGGGGAGCTGAGCACGCCACCGGTGCGGTTGGGGCTGGGAATCAGCATCACCCAGGATCTTTCCGCCGTGCTGATGCTGATCGCCATCCCCGTCATGGCGGGGGAGAATTTCGTCGCCGCGGATTTCGGCCTGATGCTGCTTCGTCTGTTGGGGGTGTTCGTCGTCGCGGTCGCCCTGGCGCGATGGATAATCCCGTACTGGATGGAATGGGTCGTCCGCACCCGCAGCCGTGAACTGTTCCTGGTGTTCTTGATCGTCGTCTGCCTGGGCACGGCGTGGGTGACGCTTGCGGCGGGCCTGTCGATCGGGCTGGGCGCGTTCCTTGCCGGCCTCGCGATCGCCGAGTCGGCGTATAGCCATCACACACTGTCGGAGGTGGCGCCCTTCCGGGACCTTCTGATCAGTGTCTTTTTCATGTCGGTTGGGATGTTGCTCGATTTTCACGTGCTGGCGGAAAACGCCTGGCTCGCGGGCTTCCTCCTGCTGGCGGTGCTGCCGATCAAGTTCATCAGCGGGTTTGCCCCCGTCCTGATCTGGGGCTATCCACTCCGCGTAGCCACGATCGTTGGCAACGCCATGGCGCAGATCGGCGAGTTCTCGTTCGTTGTAGGGCACGTCGGTCACAAGGCCGGACTGATCGATGACGGTCTGTACGCCGTGTTCCTGGCCGTCGCCGTCGCCTCGATGATCGTCAACCCGCTCCTGATCGCGGGCAGTCCGCGCGCGACGGCGGCGCTGGCGAAGATCCCCTGGCTTCGCCGACTCGACCGCCGTGCGAATGAGTCGGACGAGCTGCCGCCAATGGAGAACCACGTCCTGATCGCCGGTTACGGATTGAACGGCCGCAATCTGGCCAGTTCGCTCAAGACGTTTGGGCTGCCCTACGCGGTGTTGGAAATGAACCCCGACACGGTGCAAGCCGCCCGCCGCCGCGGCGAGCCCATCTTCTTTGGCGACTGCTCCCGAGTGGAGGTTCTGAGGAAGCTCCACATCGGCACGGCCCGCGGGCTCGTGCTGGCCATCTCGGATCCTCAGGCGACACGGCAGGCCGTTCAAATCGCCCGGCACGAGAACCCGCGACTGCACATCGTCGTCCGCACCCGATACCTGGCCGAAATCGACCCGCTGCGGGAACTGGGCGCGACCGAGGTCATCGCCGAGGAGTTCGAGACGTCGCTCGAAGTCCTCGCGCTGACGCTGCGGCTGTTCGAGATCGCGGGACCGTCGATCGAGCGCATCGTCGAGCACTTCCGCTCCAACGCCTATCGCGCGCTGCGCAGCGAGCTGCCCTCACCAGAGCGGCCGCCGCTCCTGGAAACGCTCCTCCAGGAGATCGACATCGAGACGCACCGGCTGGAAGTGGGAGCACGGGCGATCGGAAAGACGCTCCGCGAGCTCAATCTGAGAGCACGGACGGGAGCAACGCTGCTGGCCGTTCGGCGCGATTCGGCACTCACCGCAGTCCCCCCCGCCGACTTTCAGTTTCAGGAGCACGATGTCCTGGTCCTGGCGGGCAACAGCCATCAGATTGCGAGTGCCTTGGACCTGATTGCCGGTGCCGACGATGCGTCCGACTGACGACTCATCGCAATGGCACGGCCGGAATTCCCAAAGCTCCTCGCGTCCCTGCCGAATTGCGTCGGCCGTTCCCTGGTGCCTTATGGGAATGCGGACGTGCGTGTACCAGGCTCGGAACGCCCCCTCGGATGCCTCGTATCCCGGAGCCCGAGGACGGAATTCATGGCATCCGCCGCCTATGGCAGAAACGGTGGCACGATCTTCGGTGCTTCACCCGTCAGGGATTCGAGGAATGCCACGATGGCGGGAATCTCCGAGAAACTCTGCCCAAGCAGGGGTTGAACGTCGGGTGCCTGTCCACCCGACCCCGTGGGGACGCCACGATAGTAGAACTCCACGAAATCCGTGAGGGACTTCTTCGAGCCATCGTGCATGTAAGGGCCGGTCTGACCGATGTTCCGCAGAGAAGGCGTGCGAAACTTTCCTCGATCCTCCTTCTTGCCTGTCACGGCAGACAGCCCCTCATCCTTGAAAGTGACGCCCAGCCAAACGGATCGATGCCCGAGTGAAGGTGTCAGGCGGGAGCCTGCCCTACGGGACTGATCATTGGTGGTGGGCCTGCGCCGAAGCGGCTTGGCCGACCCTACATGGCTTTCACACCGCTGGCGCGGACACCTGATGTCGGAGCGATCCCCAAGGCAGTCAGGTAATGTATTCCGTCCCGTATCAGATCGACCGCATTGTGCTTTGACAGTTCCTCAGGTTGCTCGTTCCGTCTGTGGAGCGCCCGGCCTGTTCGAAACAAGGCGACATGCCCGCCGGCCGCTTCCAGATGCCAGTCTGAGCATGCCTTCCAGTCTGCTTTAGAGATTCCATCGAAACGCGCGGCGACCGCCGCAGGTTCCTTTCCGTAAACCTTATAGATGGCTGAGAAACGATCGGCCGCATCGGTCCCGGAAATCCGCACGCGCGAACCTTGAAGGCTGCTGCCCTGCCGCAGCGGAACGACCTCGAAGGGAGGTGCATCCTCGGCCAAGAAATCCGGAAACACGGCCAGGGTGAGGGATTGTTCGTAGTCACCGCGACCGCTTTCGTGCTCCAGGACCATCACATCAAGTCCCTCATATTTGCCGAACAGGATCGAGTGGGCTTTCGGAGAGGGGCGGCTGCTGAATGAGTGAAACTGTTCGAGCAGGCGAAGCACTTTCGCCGGAGCCTTGTCCACGTACCAGAGCCCCAAGTCGCGGGCAGCATTCCAGTGGCCTCGCGACAGCATCTGGCGACTACAGACTCCAACCAGCAAGAGCGACGCGATCCAGAGGACCGGACCGAGCACCAGTGCGACCAGGAAGAGTAAAGTGAGCAGGCGCTCGATGAGAGGATGGGGGGGACGCCAGTCGCGCAGGAATGCAGCGGCGGCGAGATCAGCGATGATCAAAACCCCTCCGACCACGAACAAGATGCGAGTCAGGCGTTGGGGAGCAGGCCGAGGGCAACTCGACTCCAGCGGCTGCGGTTCCAGTCCGAGGCGTCGCCAGATATCCGAATCAGAACTTTGCATGGACGCTCTCCGACGCCGTGAACGTGGACGATAGGGTTTCGCATCCCAAGCCGCCTTCTTTTGTGTCTCTCACCATCGACGGCCGATTCTTGATTTTCAAGTCCCGTAGGGTGAACGGAGCCGCTTCGACTGTGAGCGGATTCACGGGGTGTCGTCGCGACGAATGCCGCTTTGAATGCGTCCGTACGCGGACGGGAATGCCCAGATTTCCGGGTCGGGTCCGTCGCTGGGGCAGTGGCGTGGAATCTGGATCGCGACTTTCTTGACCGTGCGGCGCAATCGTTGCCACCACTTTGTGGTGCACTCTGGAGCCGGCATTCCGATGATGCGCTTGAGATTCCCGATCCACTCAAAACTCGACAGCCCGATGGCCCTCGGTTGGTAAGGGCTGACCGGTCGAGCGTTCAACCAGACGATGCCGGGGTGTCCGGACCCGAATAGGGGTCGCTCGGCTCGGCGCCCGTTCGCACTTCCTGCCACCCGGCCCACGGGTCGGGGACCTGACTGTCCTCGATGGTGCCCTGCCCCAGTAGGGGGAGCGGCCCGCTTGGTAGATGCCAGAGGCAGTAGCGACCGTATGTCAGTATTTCGAGGCGGGCCACGGCACGCCATCGCTGCGGTCCGTCCGCCACAATGAAGGCGATATCCGCGTCAGAGTTAAGCCAGGAGAGGACGTCGCGGAAGTCATCCTCATCTGCATAGAGGGGTAGCCACGGCATGACGTTGTCCTGCGTGCGCCGCCTTGATTCGGGTTCGTGTCTTCAGCTACAGGGTTTTCTGGCGAATCGTGCGCTTCGTTGATCGTTGCGGCAATCGCAGCGCATAAAAAACGGAAACTCGCCCATGGAGAGCAAGTTCCCGGTTTGCTTCGTGTGATTGACGTCTGCCATCCAGCGGATTGCTCACGCCATCGCGCAGATGCCGTCCATCAGCCAGCGGTTCACCTGGCTCAGCATGCGGGCTTCGCCCTGGGCGGCGTCGAATTCGTGCGTCTCGACGTGCATTCCCGCCGAGTGCAGCAGCTGGCCGGCGGCCTTCAGCTCGCTGCTGTTCGCCGCGTCGCACTTCGGCGTCGAGCCCAGCAGCACACGCTTCCCCTGCAGGTTGCCGAACTGCTGGATCGCGTCCTTCATCGACGTCGACGGCACCCGCCCGCCCAGCACCACCGCCCCGCCAAACCACTCGGGCTTGCGAAGCACCACGTCCAGCGCCCACGACGCTCCCGCATCGATCCCCGCGAGGTAAATCCGCTCGCTGTGGATGTGGAAGCGGCGGCGGACGTCGAGTACCGACTGCTTGACGTGCTCCAGGAGTTCGGCCGAGGGGGCCGACCCGGCGGAGCGCGGAATGGGGCAGGCCAGCCCGAAGAAGTTGCGCGTGCTGACGTCCGGCATCAGCTCGGCGAGGTCGCTCGAACGCTCGTCGTCGGTCAGCCACACCATCAGCGGGTAGGCGTACTTCGGCGTGTAGTGCTCGGGGATGAAGAGGCTTTGCGGATTCTCGCCCAGGCCCGGAGCCCAGTGCGACACCACCCGCCACGGACCGTCCGCGTGGAGCGGGTCGATGCGGTCCTCGGCTTCGAGCTCGCGGAAGAGCTGCGTCTCGGCGTCGAAGAAGAGGTGGCCGTCGTAGAAGCCGGCGATCGCCCGCAACCGCGACTCGACGGGCTGGAGCATTTCTTCATCGTTCGGCGCGGGGCGGCGCCGAGCCCAGAAGTCTTGAGGAAAGCGAGGGGTGGTCATGGCCTGGACCCTTCCGTGCCGGCGAAACCCACCGGGCGGATGCCCGACGGGGGTTGATCGAAAGCGAGGGCCGGCGTCAGCCGAACCTCTTCCAGCGGAAACAACTTGCCCGGGCAGGCGGTCGCTTTCACGTCCCCATGCCCGATCACCTGATCGTTCGGAATCCCGTATTCGGCCTTCAGCACACTCACGAGCTGCTTGACGGCCGCCAGTTGCCTGGACGTCGGGGGCTTCTCGTCGAAGTTCCCGATCAACGTGATTCCAATGCCTGTCTGATTGTGTTCCTTCTCACCGGCGTGGGCTCCGTGCATCTGCTGTTTCCAGCGGAAGGTCGGCTCGATTTCGCCGTCCCCCATGCCGTTCCCGTTACCGATGACGAAGTGATACCCGATGCCTAACCAGTTGTTGCCGCTCGCGTCCTTTCGCTTGAGGTGGGTCTCGTGGATGCTCTCCACGCTGCCCGCCTCGGCGGCGGTGTGATGCAGGACGATGCTTTTCCAGTTCCGCGGTTTGACTGTGGGACGCCAGGGATTCGCCGAGATCGACTGCGGTGCGGGCTCCAGGGGTTCGAGCGATGGAGCCGACGACGGCGGTTCGGACAGCGGCGAGACGAGCGGACCCACGGGACCGAGACTGGCCGGTGGTGGCAACCTTGGAGCGATCGATGCGGGCGGGGGGACGGTGGCGGGCTGCCAGCAGCCGGCCATCATCGCCGCACACATCATCACCAGGGCCGAAGCCCGAAGCTGCCTCACCGCCGTCCTCCGTGACGGTCCCAGACCCCGCTTCTTGCGGGGGTTGTCCCCTTCGATTCCACGCGGTTTCGAGGGGTGACGGGTTGGACTTTATGCGGGGTCAGAAAACGTGTCAACGCAGGGTTTCTTCATGGTTTACGTCGACGAGTTTGCAGGCGGACGAGGACGTTAAGTCCTGCCGACGGGAGGGATCATGAGGGCGCAAAGTACCCTAAAATCCCCCCAGACTGACCTGCACTATTCCCCTCATTCCACCCAGCCTTTGCAGCCGTCACGTTGCGCGCGATTCGGGGCGAAATCGGGCCTCTTTGGATGACGGGCTGAACTGGAGCGGTTTGTTGAGACGCACGGCGGTGCCCGCTGGTTGATACCATGCGGTAACAGCGAGATGGCCGCTCCAGGATGGGACCTGTCTGTCTCGGCAATTCTGATCGGAAGAGCCTCCACCACAGGGAGCAAGCGATGCGTTGTTCCGTCGCTGAGCGTCGCAAGCCGGCCCGCCTTCTCAAGGCGGTCACTCTGATCGTCTTGCTGTGGGGCATCCGCCCAGCCGAGGCCACCGATCGCTACTATTTCGACAGGGAAGTGACCTCGGAGAACGGGGCGTGGCGCGTGACGGCGAAGTCGCCGGATAATGCGGGCGAGGAGGCGAGGCCCTTCGCATCCCGCTTCCGACTTGAGATGGTCAACACGCTGACGGGACGTTCGCAATGGGTCTGGAACCAGACGGCCGAAGACTCACCCCCCGTCCGGATTCGCCCGCACGACTCGGGGACGACGATCGTCTGGAACGCGTCGGACGAACTGTTCGTCGTCGATGCGAAAGGGAAGGTCAGCCGTGTCCTGAAGCTGGATGACGCGGTCCCCGAGGAAGAACGCGAGCAATGGATCCACTGGACGACCGCAGGCGACTCCTGGAGCGGATTGTCCTTCTGGTACTTCTGCCCGGTCGGCGATGAGCTGTACTTCGTGATCCGCACGTACTGGGACCGCCGGATCATCGCCAACGTGACACGACCGGCTGCAGTGAAGGAATCGCCGGCGCTTGCGGCCGAATTCGATCGTCGCGAACAGCGGCTTGCGATGAAGAGTCTCCAGCGTGCGGGAGAAAAGAAGTTTGCCACGCCAAAGGACGAACCGCTCGGCGATGAGGTGGTGATTGCCGCCTATCTCGCGGGGAAGCACAAGATCCGGGAAGCCATACCACTTCTGCACCAGATGGATGCCGCCGCAACATACTCCGGCTCTTCCTCTCGGAGCAGCCCTGACTTCTCCGTCCAGCTCAACGAGCCGCGGACGATGGCCCAGCTCAGCTTAAGGCGGCTTGGTGCGACACCGGCCGGCTATCCTGCCACGTTCATCCGATTCAAAGGAACGAAAGTGACGTGGGATCAGCCCTGGCGGGCCCAGGGGACACCATGGCTGTCGAGAGTGGACACCGTCCGCGCC
>JADZEF010000005.1 GCA_020850695.1 Planctomycetaceae bacterium
GGCTTTTTTGTGTTCCCACGCAAGCCCCGTGGAAAGCGCTCACGGCCCGGCGACGTTAATGGCCCACACCTTGACCACTGTCTGACTTGTTCCCGGCGGTCTGACAGTTGACTGCGCAAGTCGATCAGCCCGCCACCAAGAATCGCGATGACGAGGTGAAGGCCGCAGCGATCATCCGCATGCGTGTCGGCCCAGGCCGGAGCCGTTCACCGCTCCGACGCAACGTCCTTCTTCAGCAAGTTCCCCGTCGGAAAACACAGGGAACTTTTCTCAGTTTCTCGGGGATTGCCGCAGGCGTCCTTGCGGCAGTGCCAGAGTCGCGCTCGCCGAAGATCGCACGCTTCGAAGCGTCCTCAGCAGGGACATCGGAAAGAGGACGCTGCCGATCACCGACAATCCGCCACACTGGCGCAGGACTTGCATCCCTGGCCTCTCGCAACACGACAGCGCTCTTATTGCAGGTCGGCGATGAATGTCCGACCTCCCTTTGCCGTCAAACCTTCCGGAGATCCAGCGATGCGCTCCCGCGCTAATCTCACCACACTGATGGCCGGTTCGGCGGTGGCGGCCGTGATCCTGCTCGGGATGAGAGGCTCCCTGACGGCTCAGGACGTGAAGCCCCCGACCCCCCGAAAGGGAGATGAGAGTCTCGTCAAAGGAGCACTCGTCAAGCGGCCCGTCGACTCGCCGTCGGAAGACGCCTTCCGCAAGGCCCTCGAGAAGGACGAGGCGGAATTCGAAGCGAATCAGGCGGGACAGCGCGAACTCCTGGAAGATCGATACGATCTCGGCGATGACCCGTCCGAGACGAAGATGTCCGGCGGCCGCAAGGCCGTCCAGAAGGGCGTTCGCGTCAAGCTCGGCGAAGGATGGACGTGGGAAAAGCTGGGAGAGACACCCCCCGCCGAGATCCTCGCCCGCAAGGCCTTCCCCAAGGGGTTCCATCCTCTCCCGCACGTCAAGCACGTCACGGGAGGTCAGGTGTTTCCCAAGACGCAGATCGACGCCATCGCCAAGGCAGAGAAGCGAGACCTCAAGCGCTTCGACGTCGACTTCGATCTGCCCGACCAATTTACGCCGGAGTTCCCGCCGCCGATCTTCCTGACGACGCGCCCCGACCTGGGAGACGTTTCCAACGGCGAAGTCCTGACGATCAAGAACTATTACCGTCTGCTCGACGGCAAGGTCACGCCGGTGCAGATGGAGGGGATGCGGCTGCTCCTGACTCCCTTCCCACAGCAGCAGTTCAACCAGACCGAGGATCGCAAGACGAAGGAAGCCAGCCTCGGCGTCTCCTGCCTCGACTGCCATACGAACGGCCACACCAACGCGGCGTTCCATCTCAATCCCGACACGCGGCCGCAGCCCGCACGCTTTCGCCTCGACACCGTCAGCCTGCGCGGCGTGTTCAATCAGCGGATCCACGGATCGAAGCGGTCGCTTCGTTCCATCGAGGATTTCACCGAATTCGAGCAGCGGACCGCGTACTTCGATGGCGACCAGGTGACGGCGGCCAAGAAAGGGGTCAATCTCCCCGACCGCGCCAGCCAGGTCGCCATGATGGCGCAGATGCAGAACATCCTCGACTTCCCCCCCGCTCCGAAGCTCGATGTCTTCGGACGCCTCAACGACAAGGCCAGCGACCTTGAGAAGAAGGGCGAGAAGCTCTTCTTCGGCAAGGCGACGTGTGCCGAGTGCCATCCCGCCCCGCACTACACCGACAACCTGATGCACGACCTGCATCTCGAACGGTTCTACGAGCCGGGCATGGTCCGCGGACAGAACGACATCGCCGACGGACCGATCAAGACCTTCACCCTGCGAGGCATCAAGGACTCGCCGCCGTATCACCACGACGGCCGGCTGCTGACGCTCGACGACACCGTCGAGTTCTTCAACCTGGTGCTGCAGCTCAAGCTCTCGTCCGAGGAAAAGCAGGCGCTCGTCGCGTTCCTGCATTGCCTGTAATCGAAGGGAATCTCAACCGCCGGCGACCGGGTTGATATGCGTCGCCAACTAACGCCCGTCGAGGAGAAATGAAATGGGTACGATCCTGCTCGTCATTCTGATCCTGTTACTTCTGGGTTCGGCGCCCGCCTGGCCATATAGCCGCGGTTGGGGTTATGGGCCGAGCGGCGGCATCGGCCTGCTGCTGGTGATTCTCATTGTCCTGATGCTGATGGGACGCATCTGACGAGCCGTGAACATTGATGACCAGTCCCGCGTCAGCCAGCGGACAGTCCTCGCGGTCCGAACGTCTGAAGCGACGATCTTTCGCGGCAGAGGTTCGGACCGAGGACCGTGTCTGCGTCTTCTTCTCATGCATTCCATCATCCACAGGCCTGAGAGCCTGTGAGAACATGGATTTCCCACTGAGGTTTCTCATGGCCAGTTTCACACAGTTTGCGAGGATGAGCAGGTGGGCCGGGCGGAGTAGTCTTGTCGCCCTCCTGCTGTGTGGCGTCACCGGTTCGCTGTGGGCACAGGCGAAGGACCCCGTTTCCCCGCCGCCGAAGAAGGTTGTCCCGACGTCGAAGGACGACGTCCCGGCCGACCCGAATGATCCGCCGCCCAAGAAAATTCTGCCGACAAAACCGCGGCCGCAGCCCGACACGGAAATCGTTCCTCCGGTGAAGCACGGGTTGACGCTCGAGACGACGGCCGACGGAATTCTCGTGAAGAAAGTCGAGCCGGGCTCGGTCGGGGAACTGGCGGACATTCATCAGGGCGACCTGATCCTCCGCCTGGCGGGCAAGCAGGTGCTGACGCCGTTGGCGCTCGATCGGCGTCTGCATTCCTATCGTGGTGGGACGAAGTTGGAACTCGCGGTCCTGCGGGATGCGAAGGAACGGCTTCTGTTCCTGACCCTCCCCAACGATCACGAGCCTGCTTTCCCCGAGAAACCGAGTGAAGCCCCCAAGAACATCACCATCGTCCAGCCGCCGGCCCGCGTGACGCGTCCCGTGGTCGCCGCGAAGACGGTCGACCTGGGATGGACGCTCCAGGTGAAAGATGGCCGCGTCTGGGTGGCGGACGTCGTTGACGGAGGCGTGGCCTCCGTCGCCGGCTTCCACAAGGGGGACATGCTGGTGAGCTTCGACAAGACGCCGCTGACGTCGCTTGAAGCGGTCCAGCGCTCGCTCGCCGGTTACGAAGCCGGGTCCGTCGTCGCGGTGAGCGTCGATCGCAATGCTCGCGTGGTTCCCGTCAGTCTCACAATTCCCGGAACCAAGGTGGTTGCGGGTCGAACGACGACGGCGACCGCGACGGTCGTTCCCGCGGGTGAGGCGACCCTGGACGAACTGCTCCGCCGGCAACTCGTGCAGGAAGAACTTCTAACGAAGGTTCTCGCGGAACTCCAGGCGATCAACGCGGAGCTGAAAGCGCGCCGCGTCGTTCCATAAGTCTCGTGAAGCCGATGGAAGACAGGACAGACGTGAAGTCTCAGGGGGAGTCATCGAGCGTTTGACAGCTCGGTGGCTCCCGCTTCGCGTATGGCGACCAGTAGCTCCGCCAGGTCGGCCTCCGTGGTGAGCGGATTGATAATTGTCACACGCAGCGCCGCCACACCGTCCTTGGCCGTCGGCACGATGTAGAAGCGGCCCGACTCAATGAGTCGCCTTCGCAGCATGAGTTGGAATCGTCCCAACTCCTCTGGGGGCGCTTCTCGCAGTCCTGCCGGCACGTGACGGAAGACCACGATATTGCACTGCGGTTCGTGCAGCGGCTCGAAGTCCGGCGCGGCGACCAGCATCTCGTGAAAGCGGCGACCGAGTCCGAAAGTCAGATCGACGAGATCGGCGAAGAGTTGTGTCCCGAAGATCGACCACACCCCCCAAAGCCCATAGGCCGCAGCCCGCTTCGTGCACTCCACCGTCCGCAGCCCCAGATCGAAGTCGGCCAGGTCCGGCGTTGAGGGATCGAACAGGTACGGCGCATCCTGCTGGAAGGCCTCGTATCGATGGGCGCGGTTCCGATAGAAGACGAAGGCGCAGAGGGCCGGGACGAACATCATCTTGTGGGCATCGATGATGAAGCTGTCCGCGCGTTCGAGCCCCGCCAGAAGCCCGCGATGAGTGTCGCTGAACGCCGCCGCGCCGCCGTGTGCCGCATCGACATGCAGCCAGACTCCATGCCGCTGACAGACATCGGCCACGTCGTCGAGCGGGTCGAATGCGCCAATCGGTGTCGCACAGGCGCATGCCGCCACAGCCACGATCGGATGCCCCTTGTGTTTCAGGTCGGAGAGCATGGCATCGAGTCTCTGCGGGTCGATGCGGCGGCGGTCGTCAAGTTCGGCCTTAATGACCTGACGCGTTCCCAGCCCCAGGATGCCGGCCGACCGCGCGAGGCAATAATGCGCCTCCGCGTGCACCACGAGCACCGGCGGCGGCCCTTCGCGACGAACACCCGCATCCCATGAATCCCCCAGGACGACGTTGCGAGCCGTCAGCAGCGCCGTCAGGTTCGCCAGTGATCCGCCATGCGTGACGTGCCCCGCAAACTCCCCCGCGCGGAGCCCCACCTGCATCCCCAACCGCTGGACGAGAGCCGTCTCGACCGCGGTTGCCCACGGTCCCATCTCGTAGATCGCCATCACCTGATTCGTGATGGACGCCACCGCATCGAACAGCCCCGCGAGGGGAATGGAAGCGGGAACCTGGTGTCCTATGTAGTGCGGATGATGAAGATTCTGGCCGCGTTCGAGGATGGAACTGGCGAGTCGGGCGAATCGCTCCTGCGCTGTGACAAGGTCCGGGGGACCGGAGGCCCCGGCCTGGTCGCCACCCCGCAGAAACTCTTCCGCCGCCGCGACGTTCGGTGCCGGGGGATTCCAGTTGAGGACCTTCCCGTTTCCCGCCTGGATGCGAGTCAGATGCTCAACGACCAGTTCGATCGTCTTCCGGCCGGCGACGTCGAGAAGTCGTGGATCGTAGGCGGCCGTGATGCGTTGCCTGGCTGTGGCGAATGAGTCGGACATGGGATCGATTTGCGAGAGCGGTGGGACGGCGAGTTCCGGCGGTCGTCGCCGATTCTCCTGTAGCAGATGCGCCGCGAGGCTGCACGGTTCAGTCGATCGCCGCGCAGTTCCAATCTGAACGAAAGGCAATGAACGCAGAGATCGCTGAGGGAAGACGCAGAGGGGAGGGAGAATCGATCGATGGTGAGAACCGTCTGGAATGGATCGCTGATCCGGAAGGAATCAAAGTCAGAGCACGAAGTGACTCTCGTTGTTGCATTCGAAGCATCTTCAAGAACGCGATCGTTCATGCCAACTGTCTCTGAACGCTCGGAAACCTCTCCCAACCTCTGCGTCTTCCCTCTGCGACCTCTGCGTTCATTGCCTTTGACTGCATCAAGTCCGGATTGAGCGGAAACTGGCACGGTATTAAACGCAAAGACCGGTCGCTTTCCTTTGTGAGGAAGGCGACCGGTCTGTTGCTTGCCCGTGGGAACTTGGGCGGCTCACTCGTGAACGTGGCGGCCGACGGACGACGTCATTTCGCCGCCGGGCCCGCACACCGGATCAGGTGGTCGTGGTCGATGTAGACCACATCTTGAACCTGGTCGGTGTGAGAGAACGGAATCGGCCAGTCGGACCGGATGGTCTTCTCGAAGTAGACCGTGCACTTGTAGTGGCAGAAGTGGATCCGGGCGGGACCGACCATCGGATAGAACCGGCACTCGCCCAGGCGGTCGACGATGGGTTCGACCACCATGCGGACGTTGTTGCGGCTGGTCTCGGCGATGAACGCGAGGCCGCCCGCGGTGTCGTCCGGCAGCGAGCGGATGACTTCATCCGGCATGGGGGGGTCGAGACAGAACAGCGGCGCGTGTTCTCCCTCGACCGGATCGAGAATCGGCACCTTGTCGTACCGTTCTTCTTCCCAGTAGGTGTCTTCGATCAGCTGGCTGTAATACGGGCTGACCGGAATGAGCGGGGTGGTTTCCCAGAACTGTGCGAAGTTCAAGGCCACCACGATGAAGCCGCCGACCAGCGTGCAACCGCTGCTCGTCAGCGTCACGAGGCTGACGCCCGCCACCAGGGCCGCCGTCCGGAGCCATCTTGAAACTTTGACCATGACCAGAATCCCTTGAGCATGTGCCGTCTGCACGGCACCCAGCCGTCGCAGCCGTCGTTCCCACTTGCTTTGCGGTTCCGTGCGGGAAACTCTTTCGAGTCCGGTTGCACGGATCACACCTTCTGTATCGAGTGTTCTGGCGGGGGGACTTGCATGAATTTTCCGAAGATTCGGTTTGTAGTGGGTAGTTGGTAGTGGGCAGTGGGTAGCCAGAGGAAGCCCGAACCCAGAAGAGGGCCAGCAATTGAGACTGATAGGGCCTCTGCAACCGCGTTGGCGTCTCCTGGCCGACGCAGCTGCGTTCCTGGCACGACTCTCACGGCTTTCTGGCCTCGTCGCCGCGCGACGTGCCGACTCAGCTTCACCCTGCCTCTTCCCTTCTGGCTACCCACTACCAACTATCCACTACCCACTCTGTTAAACCGCACCGCCTCCGGTGCGGGCAGGCCGCGCCGGAGGCGTCGTGTGCAGTTGCGAGTCTTCGTGTTGCCCGCGGTCGCTCGAGGTGAGCGATTCTCCGCACACCTGGGTTTCCCCAAATCAGGTCGCCCTGATGTGACCGCCAGAAAGCCGGATTGCTCCGGGTCCTGGCGGTTCGAACGATCCGGAACCGATTACCAGTTCTTCGGGTTCATGAACCACCACCACTTGTCGGTCCGCGACCGGAAGTTGAGGTTCCAGTACCCGTCATCCCATTCGAGGGTCGCCGCACGCCAGCCGAGCGGAACCTGCGGGTACGGGTAGAACGGTCCGATGTACGGCCAGGCGCTCGCCGAGTACTGCTTCGGATAGCTCACGGCCGCGTAGTTCGGATAGGCCGCGTAGGTCGGCCAAGAGTTCTCGGGCAGGTACGGGTTGTCATAGATGCCCGGAGCCCCCGCCTGTCCCGGAGGACCGTAGCCACCCGGAGCGCCGGCCGGTCCCGGAGGACCGTATCCCGGCGGAACGCCCGGAGGGCCATATCCGCCACCCGGAGGACCGTATCCCGGCGGAACGCCAGGACCACCCGGCGGGACCGCGGCACCCGGGGCCGCAGGAGCCGCACCGTTCGGAGCAGCCGGGGCCGCGCCCGGTTCCTGGTAAGCGGTGTTGATGTACGGGCTCCGCGGCTTGCGGGTGGCGCGACCGGCCGGACGAGCCTCTTCCTCGTCATCCGCCGGAACGACCGCCAGACGGTTGTCGACCGCCTTGACGCCCGGAACAGACTTCGCCGCCTGTTCGGCCCGAGCCTTCAAAGCGGGCGAAGTGACTTCGCCGCCGAGAAGAGCCCGACCGTCCGTGTAGCGGACTTCGATCTTCTGACCGCCGACGCCCGCCGCCTGCAGACTGTCGGCCACCTTCTGGGCCATCTGCTGGTTGCTCGGCTTCGATGACGCCGGACGCGACTGCGTCGCCGCAATCGCCGCGCTGTCCGGCAGGTTCAGGCCGACCTGCTGGACGCCGCCGCGGCCACTGGCTTCATAGCCGGCCGGCTGCACCCGACCGCCGAAGGGCGTCTCATCCGCCTCGGCCATCACTTCGAGCTGGTTCTGGACGCTGCGAACCCCTTCGACCGATTTGCAGGCCCGGGTCGCCGCTTCCTTCTGACGGCTGTCGGCAATCTTGCCGGTCAGCGTCGCCACGCCATTGATGTACCCGATCTCGATCTCGCGGCCTTCGAGGCGGGCCTGGCGGAGGGCCGCCGCGATGTCCTGGGCCACTGCATCATTGCTCCGGCGAGCCGAAGACGTCCCACCCGACTTGAACGGGTTGGCGTCAAACGGACCCGCAAGGGCCATTCCGGGGCAGGCGGCCATCAGGGCCACGCTCAGCACCCAGTTTCGACACTTGCGCATGACGAGAATCTCCTCCTTGAGTCCCATGCCAGGGAGCCTCATGAGCCGGGACTGCGCCCGACGACTCCCGAGGCCATTGCAGGCAACACGATGTCTATTTCATCGGGTCAGGATGGTCCGGTTATGCAGGTTATTCGGAATGTTTCTCGTGAATCGGGTCGCCGCAGGGATCGACAAGGGAAGACTGGGTAAATTCGGAAAACCAGTGAAAGCATTTGACGCGGAGATCGCAAAGGGGGTCCGCAAAGAAAGTCACTTTTCCTCGCTTTGGGTTCGTGAAAGATAAGGAGCCCGGCGGCTTCTAATGCCACTTCTCTTTTCGATGCCTCCGCCCGCTTTGCAAGTCCTTTATGGACTCCGCGCCTTTGCTTCAGAGTCTATCTGCACTCACACGCTCGCCAGGTCGACGACCCGCCCCATGGCCGCGCTGCGAGCGACCGCTTCGGTGAATTCCATGTACCGTACTCCGGACGCAAAGTCCGTGACCTGAACCGATTCCTCGCCTCGAATCGCACCGATGAACTCGGCTTCGACCCGCCAGCCCCCCGCCTCTTCCGCCGGAATTGGAATCGGCGTCAGCTCTCCTCCGCGGTGCCCGCCGAACAGCGTCTCGCTCTCCCCCGCGACGAGCTTGAGCGTCCCCTCACTTCCGTAGAGATGGATCTGCAAGCCCGGCCCGTGGGAGACGACGCCGCTGAAGTGATAGATTCCACGAGTCCGCCCCGGCAGTTCGGCCAGAACATGCACACTATCCGGCGTCTCAACCGGCGCCGGCCGCCCCAACGCTTCATCGAGGCGCTCGGGTGTAAACACCTGCGTCTGAGCCATCACCCGGACCGGCGACGGCACCCACCGCATCAACGTCTCGTGCAGAATGCCGAGCGTCAGCATGTTCGTCCCGCTGTATTTCGCTGTCTGACGCCAGTGCCGCGGCAGGCTTGGATCGGCGTAGCCATCGTTCGTCCCCAGCACGGCAAACTCGCGCAGCTCGCCCAGAAACCCTGCTTGAATCAACCGCATCACCGTCCGATGCACCGTCAACCCGACGGGACTCGGCACAATCTGTGTCACGAGGTCCGGCCGTTGCTGCGACGCCGCCAGCATCTGCCGCGCCTCGGCCACATTCATCGCCATGCGGGCTTCCGTCAGCACGTGCTGTCCGTGCTCCAGCGCGGCCAGCGTGATGGGGCAATGCAGGTAAGGCCAAGTCCCGATCATCACCGCATCGATGTCCGGATCCGCCGCAAGGTCTTGCCAGCGTTCATAAGTCTTGGGAATGCCGAACTCCGCAGCCGCTCGGGCGGTCGATTCCGGCGACCGATTGCACACGCCGACGATCTCCACGTCCGCGCACTCGCGCAGTCCCGGCACATGCCGCAGTCGCGTATTCCCCCCCAGTCCCACAATTCCCACGCGGATCGTCTCAAGGGACATCGCCAACTCTCCCCATATCGAGCGGTCGAAAAGGCAGCTCAAAGAACGTAGCCCTCTCGCTCTGCGAGAGGAAAGCCGTGCGTGGCAGACACATCGAACGATCTGCCGCCTCCGTCGTCACCACCGGCTCAATTCCACAGCTTCAAAACCGGCGCCGCCTCAACCAAGTCGGAATCATAGCAGCACTTGCGATTGATCGTCCTCGGCGATTCTGATACATCCCGCGTCCCTTGTCCTGGTTCTCACCGCATCGCCCTTCGTTCTGAACGGCGACCACTCCTCTCGACGACTTCCCGCACCCCCCCTCGACCTGTCACGCCCCGTGGCACGGCCGACCTCCTCGCCTCCATCGCACAAACAAGTGACCCTGCACCGACGCATCCTGGCGTTGTCGGTTGCCGGACTCGGCGTGGCCGTGTCCGGGTGCGGGTTATTTCGTCATGAGGCTCCGCTGACCACAGTCGCGGAGATGTCCCACTCGGTGCGGCTCGCCGCGAAGCCGCCCGCGACCGAAGAAGTCGCCATCGAAGCGATCGACTCGGGGGAGCCGCGCCGCGTGCGGCACCCGCAGCCGGAAGAGTTGTGGCCGGTGACGCGGGCCGACGTGATGCGAATGGCTCTCGAACGGGTTGCCATCATTCGCGACCGCGGAAGCTTCCTTTCCCCTGGGAACTCGCTCCTCAACAACCCCGAAGGAACGCCATCGGCCTTCGACTCGGCCATTGCCGAATCGGGCGGCAATGGCGGCGGACGAGGCGTCGACGCCGCCCTTGCCGACTTCGACACCACGTTCGCCGCGGGCAACCTCTGGGGACGCAACGAGCTCATCCAGAACAACCGCTTCCTCTCCGGCGGCCTTCCGCCCGGAGCGACGCTGACCGACGAAACCTCGCAATTCACGTCGCGGGTCGAACGGTATCTCGACAGCGGCGGCCGCGTGGCCCTCAGCCACAACTGGAATTATTCGCTGAACAACGCCCCCAACCGCCTCTTCGGCTCGAACTACATCGGGCTGCTGCAGGCCGAGTATCGCCAGCCCCTGCTCGCCGGATTCGGTAGCGAGTTTACCGACGTCTCGGGCCCGCTCGGCAAGGGCGGCCGCAGCGGAACCGTCGGCCAGGGCGTAGCCATCGCCCGCATCAACACCAACGTCTCGCTCACCGAATTCGAGACTCGCGTCCAGACACTGCTGAAGAACGTCGAAGACCTCTATTGGGACCTCGTGCAGTCCAGCCGCGCTTACGAAATCGAACGAACCTCGCGCGACGACGCCCGCAAACTCTGGGAACAGACGAAGGGCCGCGTCGACGCCGGTCTCGAGAATGCCGGCGCTGCCGACGAAGCCCAGGCCCGCGAATACTTCTACGAGCGAAGTGCGGCCGCCGAGGACGCGCTGACCAACTTCTATCAGGCCGAGGGGCAGCTGCGACGATTGATCGGCCTGCCGGTGAATGACGGAAAGTTCCTGCATCCGGTCGAAGAGCCGATGTCCGCCGAATTCTCTCCCGACTGGCGTCTCTCGCTGGCCGAGGCCCTGACGCGCCGCCGCGAACTCCACCGACAGCAACTCGTCATCAAGAGCCTCAACGCCCAGTGTGCGGCGGCGAAGTCCCTCGTCCGCCCGCAAATGGATTTCGTCTCGGCCTACCGCCTCAACGGTTTCGGCGACGACCTCTTCGGCGGCGACGATGCAGCCGGCCCCGGCGGACTCGGAAGCAGCTACGAAACGCTGGCCCGCCGCGACCAGACGGGTTGGAACCTCGGTTTCGAACTCTCGGTCCCCCTGGGATTGCGGGCCGCGAACGCCCAGGTCCGCAACCTCGAACTCCGGCTCGCGAAGGCGCGGGCCGCCCTCAAGGCCCAGGAAACCGAGATCAGCCACGAGCTCTCACACGCGTTCCAGAATCTCGACCGCTGGTACTCGGTCGCCGAGATGAACCATCACCGTCTCGAAGCCGCCCACCAGCGGGTCAAGACGGTCGAAGCCGACTACCGCGCCGGCCGTTCGCAGCTTGATCTGTTGTTGCGGGCTCGCTTGAGCGAAGCCCAGTCCGAGGCCGCCCGCTCGCGCAGCCTCGCCGAATACAACAAGGCCATCGCCGAACTCCACTACCGCAAGGCGACGCTCCTCGAACACCACAACATCGAGCTGGCCGAAGGCTCGTGGAATCCGGCCACCTACGCCAACGCCTTGAAGCAGACCTGGAACGGACTCGGCGACGAGTCTAACGTAGTGCCAGCCACCAGCGAACCTGCCAACGGAACAGCTCCCGACTTCCCGACACCGCCCGCCCCGAAACCTCCCACGGAAACGGCTCCTGCACCGGCGCCGGTTCCAGAAAATTAGGCTCCTCAAAGTAGCCCTCTTGCTCCGCATGAGGGCTACTTTGGGAAGATGACCGCAGCACCCAGGCTGCGGCTCTGAGCAGCCTGGGTGCCGAATCAATCAGCCCACGAATCAAGTCAGAACTCCGAGAACAAGTCAGCCCCGTCGCCGAAGTTTCAAACTTCACGCCAACCTGATCCGGCACCCAGGGTGCTCCAAGCCGCACCCTGGGTGCGATCGATGAGGTCACGGATGACCGCCACATTGACGAATGAACCGACCGCCGCAACGGAAGCGGTCGAGCGCGCCATGACCGACGTCGCGGGAATGCTGCAGCGCGTCGGTCGACTCGCACAGGCCACGATCTCCGACGATCAGTTCTTCAAAGAGACCATTGCCGAACTCCGCAGCGGTCTCCCTCTCGTGGCGGCCGCACTCTGGCTGACTACTCCGCAAGGACTCCTCGTCCCGGCCGCCGAAACCGGCCTCGGAACCACCGGCCTGCTGCGCGATCCGCAAGTTAACCGATTGAACTCGCAGCGACTGAGCGAAGCCATCCGCAACGGTCGCGCCGCGACCCACCACAGTCTCACCGACAACGCCCACGCCGATGATGGACCAACCATCCACATCGCACCCGTCATCGGACTGCGCGGTTGCGTCGGCGCCCTAGAAGTCTTCCTCCCGCACGACACTGATGACGCGGCGACACGGCAAGAGGCTGTCCGCGAGGTCGCCCAGCTAATCTCGCGTTCGCTGAAGTGGCGCGAGGAAACCTCGTCCGCCGAACGCCAGCTCGACTTCGCCCGCCGCCTCGAAGCGACCGTACTCGCGCTCCATGCCCGCACCAGCACGCGCGAAGCCGCGTTCGTCACCGTCAACGACGGCCGCCAGCTGCTGCAATGCGACCGCCTCAGCCTTGTCGTGCGGCACGGAAGCGGAGTTCGTGTCATCGCCGTCACCGGCCAGGAGCGAGTCCACGCCCGCTCGAACCTCGTCCGCGCGATGGCGCAGATCGGACGACTCGCCCTGAATGCCGGACAGCCGCTCCACTATCCGTCGTCCGCCGCCACCCAACCGCGAGCCGTCTCCGAAGCCTTCCTGCGGTTCATCGACCAAAGCACGGCCCGCGCCGTCTGCCTTATCCCGCTGGCAGTCCCCCAGACTCCTGCAACAGAGAAGCCCTCGGCGCGTACCGCCAGCTCACCCCCGTTCGGTGTCCTCATCGCCGAGCACTTCACCGAAGACTGGCTGACCCCCGTCACTTCCGCCCGCACCGCCTGGTTCGGCGAGCACGTCGCTCTCGCTCTCCAGAACGCCCGCCGCAACGACAGCATCTTCCTCCTCCCATTGTGGCGAGCGCTTGGCGACGCTCTGTCTCGACTCCGCGGCTCGCGCTTCGCGCTGGCCCTCTTCGCGCTGCTGCTCCTCGGTGCGTCGGCTGCGGTGCTCGTCGGTCATCAAACCGCCTATCGCGTCGAAGGAACCGGCAAGCTGATGCCGGTCGTCCGCCGCGACATCTTCGCGCCGTGGGACGGTGAAGTAACCGAAGTGAAGGTGCGGACCGGCCAGGTCGTCGAAGCGGGCGATGTCCTCGTGGTACTTCGCAACGACGACCTCCAATCGCAAATCCTCACCGTCCGAAACCGTCTCGCCGAACGCCAGCAGGCCTTCCACGCGTTGCGGGCGGAGAGCGACGAAGCCGCCGCACGCTCGCTGCGCCCCGACGAAGTGCTGCGGCTACGGGGCCGTCTCGCCCAGATTCGCATCGAAGTCGAGGGGCTCACCCAACGCGTGACCGCGCTGGAGGCCCAGCTCGAAACCCTGACGCTCCGCGCGCCGATCGCCGGCACTGTCGCGACGTTCCAGGTCGATCAAGTCCTCCAGAATCGTCCGGTGCGGCGTGGCGAACGCCTGCTCGAACTGATGGACGAGACCTCCGCGTGGCGGATCGAAGCGACAGTCCCAGAGGGCCGCGCCGGCCACCTGATGGCGGCCCGCAACCGGACGCGCGACACCCACCTCCCCGCGTCGTTCGTCCTTGCCACGCACCCCGACGCCACGCACGATGGACGTCTCGTCGATGTCGCTACGCGGACGACCCTCAGCGAGAAGGACGGAACCAGCGTCCCCGTCGTGCTTGAACTCGACACCGCCCGACTTCCCGACCGCCGCATCGGCGCGGAAGCGGTCGTCAAAATCGACTGCGGACAGAAGCCGCTCGGCTACGTCCTCTTCGGCGACGTCATCGAGTTCATCCAGCGCCGCTGGTGGTGAGGTTGAGGCGGTGACAGCCCCGAACTCATGCGGGAAGCGTTTGTGCAGAGCACGCATAATTCCGCAGGGGCGTTCATAGCAGCCCTGCTGCTGGTGCTGATCGGCGGATATGTGGGGGTGTACTACGCGATGGTCGAACGGGTCGGAGGAATCAAGTATGAGGGCATGGGACAGGTCGTGCGTATCGACAAGCCTGCCTATCGCGCCCCGATCGAGCTCTTGACGACCAACAAGGAAATAGCCTGGAACGGTGTCTGCGAAGCCGCTTTCGCCCCGATGCATTGGCTAGACCGTCGACTTCGACCGCGACTCTGGCGACGATGACTCAAGCATCCCCCGTGCCAATTTCAGGGGGTGCGATCATAGCTCCCCACGAGAGGTATCGGAGTCGCTTCGCCGTCACCATGGCCGACCTCGCCGGATTCGTTCCCCGTCCGGAACGGAACGAAGCCTCTCACGACTTCGTCCGCCCGAAGTGAGAACGCATCCGGAGGCCGCGTCTAAACAAGGTTCCAACCGCTCCGATACTTGCGGCGGATAAACTTGTCCGCTTCCGGGGCATTCGGGCACCGCAGCGCCACCGGGTCCCATTCGAGTTTCTTCCCGACCCGATACGCAACGTTCCCCAGGTGGTTGGACTCGGTCAGCCAGCCCGAGTACTCGAAGTTGCACGTCGTCGGCTCGCCCGTCTTGCAGGCCCGGATCCATTCCTTGTGATGGCCGATCGAGTTGGGAATGAACGGTTCCGGGGCTTTGAAATCCTTGAAATCCGCTTCGGGGAGCAGGACGTGCTTGCCGTAGTCGGCCAGCAGCATCCCCTTGTCTCCGACGAACAGGCAGCCGCTGTCCCACTTGGGGATTTTCCCTTCGGTCAGCGGGGCCGGCTTGTTGACCCCCTGGTACCAGGTCATGGTGACGGCGGGGAGATCGCCGCGCGGGCCGAACTCGTACCGCGCCTGCATCGAGGCGGGGGCGATCTCGGCGTGCGGGGGTGGGCCGGCGGCTTCGATCGTTAGGGGGTGCTTCAGCTTGAGGGCCCAGAAGGGGAGATCATTCCAGTGGCTGCCGAGATCCGACATCGTCCCGTTGCCGAAATCCCACCAGCGGTACCACTTCGGCCCGGGGAAATAGACCTGGTTGAAGGGCCGGGCCGGTGCGGGACCGAGCCACAGGTCCCAGTCGAGCTCGGGCGGCACGGGATGCGTCTCGGTCGGCCGCTCGAGGACGGTCACGATGTCGCCGTACTTCTTCGCGTCTTCCGGCGATTGCCGTCCCCACGCCCGCCCGACCCAGACGTGGGCCTCGCGCACGGGACCGATCGCGTTCGTCTGGATCAGTTCGACGACGCGGCGGTAGTTGTTCCCTGCATGGATCTGAATCCCCATCTGCGTGGCGACCTTCGCCTTGGCCGCCGCCTCGCGGATGATGCGGGCTTCCCACACGTTGTGGGTCAGGGGCTTCTCGCAATAGACATGCTTGCCGAGTTGCAGAGCGGGGAGCGTGGCAAAGGCATGCGTGTGTTCGCACGTGCTGACGACCACCGCGTCGAACCCGTTCGGCTTGTCGTAGAGCCGGCGAAAGTCATTCAGCCGCGCCGCCTTGGGAAACCGCTCCGCCGCCTTGCCGATGTTCGCCTCATTGACGTCGATGAGCGCGACCACGTTCTCACCTGAAACTTCCGCCAGGTTCCCGCCGCCGCGTCCCCCCACGCCAATGACGGCCACGTTGAGCTTCTCACCGGGGCTTTGCGACTGGGCCGCCCGCGGCAACCCCATCGCGGCGGCACCGATCGCCGCCGCCTGCAGGAAGCGACGCCGCGTGACGCCAATCAGCGGACCAGTCAGCGAATGATCGACAGTGGCAGAAGGCAACGCAGGCGTTTTCGCTTGAGCGCTCATGAGGGGCTCCCGAGGAGAATGTCACGAATCGCTGCAGGGTATCGCATCGTCCCGCCCGACGGCTATCAACACGAGGGAATATCGTAGACGATGGAGCGCGCTGACCGTCCCAATCACTGACGTCTCATCGTGTCCGCCGGACGGAATCATGACACCCCTCGTCAGCCCGATCGAAAGTGGAGATCTTTCAACGAATCGCTGGTACCACGTTCTCTACGGCCCACGATGGGGGCGATACTTCGAATCGCTGAAAACTCAGATGCTGGCACGCGGTCCCGTTCCCGTTGATATCTGGGACGATTCCGAAGTCGACATCGCCCGGTCAATCGAATCGATTCTGGCGGAGTTCTGTTGGGGCGAGCCGATCCAGTTCCACCCCGACGACCCCTGGTGGGTGATTGGCGAGTGGGAGATCGGAGACTACAGCGAAGTGGAAGCTCATCTGGAGATCGAAAAGCATTTTGATATTTCATTGCCGGACGAAATCATGCGAGAGTTCTTCGCGCGCCGGGGAACCTTCCGCGACTTCGTCGGCATGATCGCCAGTCGTCGCCGGAGCGCTGTCACTCAAGGATCCTGAGACGAGGGTGGATCATGATCGGCCCTGCCATCCCGCCGCTCGAACGACTACGATAGTCCCGTCACATCCCGACCTCGCTCGCTCTCGATTCCGGTTCCATGCTCGACGTCGCGTCCGATTCCACTCCCGAGACCGCCGCTTCGCCGTCGCGTTCCGAGACGGCCCAAGGTCATGCGGCGCCGCACGAGCCCTGCCACGTCGAGGAGACGTGCTCGGAATCGACTCACGCCCCCGGCGAGTGTTGCCCGCCGGACCAGTGCAGCGGGGAGGGGAAGCTCGACGGCGCGCACCAACCCTGTCCCACGCCGCAGGTCTGGCATCAGGTTCTGGCATCGTTCCGCGAGCAGGCCGAGTCGTGGTCCATCGACCGCAACGGCCGCACGATCACGGGGCGGACCATCGGCTCGGGGCCGCCGATCTACTTCCTCAACGGCATCGGCGGCACGCACGAACTCTTCGTGTTGACCGCATGGCTGCTCCGCGATGAATTCCGCTGCGTGCTGTTCGACTCGCCGCCGCCGGATGGCCGTTGCGACGCTTTGAACACCCATGCGAGAGCGATGTCGGGGAGCGAAACGATTCCTCCGGCCCTGAGACAGCTCGCGGAGGACCTGCTGGCGGTTGCCGATCGTCACGGCGATGCGACCTTCTCAATCTCCGCGACCAGTTTCGGCGTCGCCGTGGCCCTCGCCGCGATGGCGTTAGCCCCTCATCGGATCGAGCGCGGCGCGCTGCAGGGAGGATTCGCCCGTCTCGATTTATCCTTCCCCGAGCGAATGCTGATTCGCCTCGGGCGGTGGCTTCCGGGCCGCGTCCGACATCTCCCGTTGCGATCGATTATTCAGACGCAAAGCCACCTTCCGTGGTTCCCGCCGTTCGATCTTACCCGCTGGCAGTTCTTCTCGGACGACACAGGGCAACTTCCCCTGCGCACGCTCGCCGGACGTGCGTCGGTTCTCACGCGGTGCGATCTGACGCCGCTCCTACCGCAGATTCGCACCCCGCTCATCCTCATACGCGGCGAGGGGGAAGGCCGCGTCTCGGCGGCCGCGTCGGAACAATTGCACGCCAGTCTTCCGGAAGCCACGGTCGAGCGGATGCATGGTTGCGGGCATCTCCCGTACCTGACACACCCGCACCGCCTTGTGAAGCTGCTGCGGCCCTTCTTCAAAGGGGAAGAAGTTCCACAGGTCTGAAAAGACTTACGATGCCGGGTTCGTCGCGGTATGGCCCGCCAATTCGTCGAGGGCCCTCTGCATCTCCTCGGGCTCCGGACGCACCAGCCGACTCACCACTTCGCCGTCGTGCATCAGGACAAAGGTCGGCCACAGTTTGACCTGAAACGAGCGCCCGAGCCGCTTGCCGCGGCCGTCCTCGATCTTGAGGTGCAGCATCTCGGGATGTCTGGCCAGGAGCTGCTTCATCTGCGGGGCGAAGCCGCGACAGATCCCGCACCACGACGCGCCGAACTCGACGACCACCGGTCCGGCGAGTTCCGCCAGTTCCTGGCGTGTTGGCTCATGTTCTACCGATTCCGGTCGATCGCTCATGATCGCCTCCTCTGGCGCGGCTCCGGCCGTCACGATTGGCCCGACGGCAGTTCTTCCCCTTCTGAAGTGTAGGCCGGCGGGACGTAGAAGTTCAAAGTGCGCAGCAACCCGGTCCCCGTATTACGGATCTCGTGTCGCTCGCCGCGGCCAATCAGAACAAGATCTCCCTCCGCCAGAGCGACCTTCTGTCCTTCGACCGTTGCCTCCCCCGAACCGCTCGCGACATACAGCCATTGATCGCTGCCGCGATGGCGATTCGCGGGGCCTCCTTCCGACTCGCCCGGTGGACGGGTCATCTCGGCCGCCTGAGCCGCGGCATCGTCCAGCACGACCCGGAACGACGACGTGAATCGAAGCGAGACTTTCTTCATGCCGCGCACTCCGGAACACTGCCGCAAGGACATGATTGCCCTGCAACCACGTTGAGCACCGTTTGCCCGGAGGATGGTTTCGGAGCGTCGCCGCGACTGCCCGGGCGTGTTGAGAAGGGCCGGAGCGAAGTTCCCCAAAGCCGCGGGGTTCGTGCTCCCCAACCGTCGATCCGACAATCCGTCGAACTTCTTTGCGGCAACCGGCATGCCGCTCGCAGAGAGTCGCTGAGCAAGGACGACATCGACACTCAAAGTTCCCGGGCCACAGGAGATGCGGTCCCCTCCGACCTCTTCGAGTCCCCTCCCATGCCCTCCTGGTTCGATCTCGACTGGAGCGGGATGTTCATCCCGTCGCAACCGATTCTCGAAACGATCATTCGTGGCAGCGCAACGTACCTGTCGTTGTTCGTCTTGCTCCGCGCCTTCCGGCGACAGACCGGGTCGATCGGTCCCGCCGACTTGCTGGTTCTGCTGCTCATCGCCGATGCCTCGCAGAACGCCATGGCCGGAGAGTATCGAGCGATCACGGACGGATTGATCCTGGTGATGACCATCGTCGGGTGGGAATACGCCCTGGACTGGCTGGCGTTCCGTTACCCGGCCGTCGCGAAGTGGACGGAGCGCCCGGCGTTGCCGTTGATCGAGAAGGGGCGCGTCCTCAAAGAGAACCTGGACTCGGAACTCTTGAGCGTCGACGAGCTGCTCAGCCAGTTGCGGCAGAAAGGTGTCGACGAAATCGCGCGGGTGCGGCGTTGCCTGCTGGAAGGGGACGGCCACATCAGCGTCATTACCGATGAAGCGTCGACCCCCGCTCAAAGCCGCCCGGCCGATCCGGCCTCGGGCGCTTGAATTCAAACCTTGAACTCAACTGAAGGAGACGTTTCGATGGCATCCCCGGCCCGTCATCTGCACGGCAGCGCCCCCGATCAGGCCGCCACGGCGCTGCTCCTGATCGACGTCATCAACGATCTGGAATTTCCCGGATCGGAAGCGTTGGTGGCGCAGGCCATCCCGATGGCCGAACGAATCGCCGCATTGAAAGAACGGGCCCGTGCGGCCGACATCCCCGCGATCTACGTGAACGACAACTTCGGCCGATGGCGATCGGATTTTCGGGCTCAGATTCATCACTGTCTGCACGACGACGTGAAGGGACAGCCGGTCGCCCGAATCCTGCAACCGCATGACGACGACTATTTCGTCCTGAAACCGAAGCACTCCGGTTTCTACTCGACCGTGTTGGACGTCCTGCTCGAGCACCTTGGGGTTCGGCGACTCATCCTGACGGGGATTGCCGGCAACATCTGCGTCCTGTTCACGGCGAACGACGCCTATATGCGGGACTATGAAGTCATCGTCCCCTCGGACTGCGTCGCCTCGAACTCGGAATCCGACAACCAGGCGGCGCTCGACCAGATGCGGATTTCCCTGAAAGCCGACACGCGCATGTCGCACGAGATCGATTTCTGATGCAAGGCGATATGGAGCGGTCGGCGGTTTGGCACAGTCACCCCTTCGTTACACGGGAGCGGGTGACGACTGATCCGTCAGCTATTTCGACGACTTATGGCGGCGTGTGCCGGAAGAGGTCTGCTCCGTGGGCTTCGGCGACGTCCGAGGCGAGCCCGTGGTTTTCGGATCGCGGCGATGGCCGACGGCCAGCCGGGTCCAGGCCGGCGGATCGCTTGCAGGGAACGATTCCTCAGACGCCTCCTGGACCGCGTCGACCTCGTCTTCTTCGTCGCCATAATTGTCCCGGATTTCGTGCTCCTCCTGCGGGTCGAACAAGTCGTGCTCGGCGGCCAGCCAGAACTCGACGTCGCGGCCGTCCGGACAGCCGCACCCTTCCCATTTCAAGTAGGCCGCCGTCCGGACGGCGTCCATCTCGGCATCGGAGTGATTCATGGATTGAGTGGGGAAACTCATTGGACAACTCCTCAAGAAAGGAGAAAGAGCTTTGGATAACCGCCCACGGCGAGCGGGATCGTGCGTCAACGGGCGGTCATTCCTTCGGCACGTTGAGCAATCATCACTCAGCGCGCGGCGAGATTCGCCGTATTTCGCCTGCCGGCGCTCGTTGAGGCTCCAACAGCGAATCGTGTGCCCGCTGACCGTGATCGTGGTCCCGCGTCCGGCAGGAATAGCGCTGATCCCAAGCGGACTTGGACAGAGTGCCCGGGAAGAAGAATTGAGTGGCCTCAGTTTTTTGCTGAAGTATGAGCTGCAAGGCTCTATTGAGGGGATTGCGGCATACGCGTTGCAGCATTGGGAGGCCGGGCGAATTCAGTCCCCCGTCGGGCGGATCGCCTGACGGTCGCCGTCGCCCAAAGCACAATCCTCAAGCACATCGTGCTGTGGAACCCACAGTCTTTTCTGGAGGCCACAATGTCCAACAAACGTACGACCGGTCCGATCCCTCCGGCCAATCGTTCCCCTTACGGTCCAAGTGACCAGAAGAATGTCAAAGCGGCGCCCGCGGTGCCGGAAGGCGAGCCAATGTCGAACCACGACCCGCAGCGGCGGCTCGGTAACTTTGAGACCGCCGGAGAGCACTCGGTGCAGCAGCCGGGCGGAAAACAGGGAGCCAATCGAAAGTGATGGCGCGATCGACCGTCGCATTCAAGCTGGCAAATGCTGAAGAGCGGTCGGCCGGGAAAGCCCATTCCCGGCAGACCGCTCTTTGGTTTTGGCACAGTCGCCTTTCGAATCTCGGTCAGCTTTTCAATGCCGACTTCATCTCCGCCACGAGCGTCTCCACGTCCTTGGACGTGTTATAGCCATGCAGTGCCACCCGCAGTCGTCCCGCATGGCTCATCACGTGGATATTCTTCGAACGCAGGTGCTTGTGGATGCGGTCCGCCTCCGGATGGCGGAAGGCGAGAATCCCCGCAAGCCGCGATGGATCGCGCGGCGACAGCAACTCAACCGGCAGGCGTCCCACCTCTTCGAGACACTGTGCGACGAGCGGTCCGGCCGCCGCATGGATGGCTTCGACTCCGACGCTCCGGATGTAATCCAGCCCCGCACGAATTGCATAGACCGCGGGATAATTGGGCATGCCGACGGTGAAGCCGGCCGCCCCCGGCTTGTTGACAGCGGTTTCGAACCGTTGGGCTCCGAAGGCGTCGGTAAGGTTGAACCAGCCTCCTGCGGGAACCGTCCACGCCGCGGCGCTCTTCGACGGCACGCCGACGAGTCCGCCGCCGTGGCTGGCGAGAATCCATTTGTGGGTGCTGCTGACGATGAGGTCGACATCGCGCAGGTCGAGCGGAATGCGTCCCAGGGCCTGCGTAACGTCGAGTGAAAACTGTGCCGAGGAATGTTTCCGGACCGCCGCCAGCACCTGTGGCAGCGGGATCATGAACCCGTTAAAGAAGCTGACGAGCGATGTCGTCACGAGACGGGTCTTCGGCCCGAGCAGTGGGATGAGATCTTCCACATGCAGCGCGCCGTCGCGGTGCCGCCAGAGCTTCACGGTGGCGGGAGAACCGGGCACCAGCCACGGCGTCGCGCCAGCGGGAAAATCGAGGTCGTTGATGACCACCTCATCCCCGGCCTTCAACCGCAGCGCCATCGCGGCCAGGTTATAGGCTTCGGACGAGCACGAGCAGATACTGACCTCGTCGGTCGACAGTCCGTAGAACCCCGCCAGGAGTTCCTTGGCCGCGTTCCACTGGGCGGCGTGAAGGTCGCGGCCATCCATTCCCAGCAGCTTGTCGGCGAAATACTGCTCGAACGCCTTGCCCACCGACAGCGGGGGAATGCCTTCCGCGGCGGAATTCAGATAGACCTTTCCCTCCAGCGAAGGGAAATCACGGCGGCGAGAGGCGTCGGTCAGCATGCTCGGTCTCCGGAACTCGTTGTCAACGATCTCGCCCGATGTTAGCGGGATCGTCGCGTCAGCCCAACGAAACGCCTGCATCCCATGGGCCGTACTTGTCTAGCACCTCGGCTGCATTCTGAGCCGAGCCGAGGTGCCGGAACAATTGGTGAACTTGATCCAAAGCCTGTGGCGTCGGTCTAGCTGAAGCGACACCACCGCACATCGTCTGATCCGGCACCCAGGGTGCTCAGAGCCGCACCCTGGGTGCGACATGTGGCTCCGACGCACCGTCCCTGCCTGGTCAACCCTTCCGTCCCAGACCATCGCTCGATATACTCCTGACGACTCGGCTGGGATTGCGCCGGGATTTTTCGCAGAAAGGATGCTGCCGTATGACTCGACCGAGTGCACGGTTTCTGCATGCCGCCGGAGTGCGGCTTGATGTCCCCGTCGAAGGTTGCGGTCGCTTTGCCGCAGGCTCTCAGGCCGTTCGCCTCCGGGATCTTCTCGCCGAGTCAGCCTTCCAGGCACTGGAACGGCTCGTGGCCACGTCGATCGAGTTCGATGTCGATTTCGTCCTGCTCGGGGGCGACACCTTTTGTGATGCCGATGCCAGTGTCGCCGCACGCGGGGCGCTCCGGCGGGCTCTCGAAAAGTGGGCCGAACATTCGACTCCCGTTTTCGTCGTGCCCGGCTCCGACGACCCAGCCGACGCCTGGACGCGATTTCCTTCTCTTCCCGAATGTGTCACGCTGCTGACTCCCGACCCGGCGGGAGACGGGCCGCACCACGTCGAACGCGGGGGGGAAGTTGTCGCGGCGATCGAGTACTGGCATCAGTCCCCGCAGGCCCGCCGCCGCAACCCGCGCGATGCGGACGGCGCCTGGCGGATTGCGGTGCTGGCTGATGACCCGTGGCAGGACGAAGCCTCGCTCCGACGGCTCGAGAGTCCCGCCGCCGATTACTTCGCCGTCGCTCCCGCGACGGGCCGCCAGACTGAAGCCGCACACGGCGCGGTCATGCATTCGCCCGGGTGCACCACTCCGACCCGCGGCCATGAAACAAGCGCCGGCGAGGCAACGCTCGTCACGCTTGATCCCGAGCAGGGAATCGAGTGTGAACCGGTTGGTCTCTCTTCGTTCGCCCGATTGAGCCGGAGGCTGACGATCGACGACCGCACGACCGAAGAACGATTCCTCCAGCAGATGCGGCAGGCGCTGCGAGAAGTCGCCACCACGCCGCCGCGCGAGGCGCTCCTTGTCTCGTGGAAGGTGAGTGGAAGCGGGTCCTTTCGACAATCGCTGATCGACGCGGAGTTTCAGCAACTTCTCTTCGAATCGGCTGTCGAGGGAATGATCCGCCCATCAACGAGCATCGTGCAGCATGTGGAAATCGAACCGCTGACGCCGCGTTTCCCGAGGGGTAAGCCAGGCGACGCGAAGACGCTCGTGTCGAAAGCGATCGCCGCGCTGGAGAATCGGTCCGCGGAATTCGATCCAGACAGCTGGCTGCGACAGGCGGGGCTGGCTTCGCGAACGGCTATCCGCCCCGTCGATCGAACGCGACTGCAGGCCGCGGCCGCGAGTCGCATCGAAGAGTGGCTGGGGGCGGGAACGGAAGACTGAGACGAGGGTGGCAATGCGTCATGGCCGAAGCGGGGAGCATCGGCCATGACCCAGGGACGAACACTGCGGGCCTGAAGGGATTCATGCATGAAGATCCGCAATCTCTCACTCGATCGCTACGGAGTGTGGCGCGACGTCGCCATTCCGTTCGGGGAACCCGGGCTGCACGTGCTGCACGGTCCGAACGAAGCGGGGAAATCGACGCTGATGCGTTTCGTCCGCGGAGTGTTCTACGGTTTCGATCGACGTGTGGCGGGCACCGGTGTGCGGCCGGGCCGCGATCGCCTCGATGCTTCGACCGAGCCGGCGTCGGGTTCGATGACGGTCGATGTCGAAGGAGAACGCTGGCTCCTGACGCGTTCGCTGCTTGCCGACATGCGCCGCACAGACGACGCCCCGGCCGATCGGGGAACCCTCGACGTCCGCAGCGCCGAGGCCGGTTCACGCACGCGGCCTGTCGCCGGAGACTGGATCACTCAATCGCTGGGCGGCATCTCGGAATCGGTCTATCAGCGCATCTTCGCCGTCGGTCTCGAAGAGCTGCAGCAACTCGGCACGCTCCAGGCGGACGAAGTCGCGCGGCAGATCTACGGAGTGTCGCTCGGACCGGATGGGCAGCGGTTGCTTGGTGCATTCGAAAGACTCGAAGCCGAGTCGGCGCGACTCTCGTCGCCCGATGGCCGCGGACTGCTGCAGCAGCTCGCCGAGCGGGAGGCCACGCTCCGCACCGAACTCGCGCGGTTCGCCTCCGATCGCGATCGTTACGACAGCCTCCACCAGGAGCGCGAAGAACTCGAGGATCAGATCGCCCGCTGGAAGTCGGGTCAGGGGGACTTCGAGCGCCAGCTCCGCGGATTCGACCTGCTGGAAGAAGCGTGGGAGCCCTGGCAGCAGGTGGAAGCGTTGCGCCGCGAGTTGAAATCTTTGCCACGGACGCGGAGGTTTCCGGAACAGGGGCTTGAGCGGCTGCAGACGCTCGATGCGAAGCTGTCGGATTTCACTCAGCACCGCGACGCCGCACGCAACGAATACCGGCGGTTGCGGGCACGGCTGGGTGCGATGCCGAAAGACCCGGTCGCCGATCATCGTCCGCGGGTCCAGTCGCTGCTCGACCAGCGCGAGTGGGTGAGTGCGGGGCAGTCGCGGCTCGCGAATGCGGATGCTCGCGAGGCGGCTCTCAAGCAGGAACTCGACAAGCGGCTGGCTGAGCTCGGCCCCGGCTGGACGCTGGCCCGGATCGAAGCGCTCGATACTTCGCCCGAGCGATTCCAGCAGCTGGCGACGACAGCCCAACGCCGGCAGCGGGCCACGGTCAGTCGCAACCGCCTTCAACGGCGATTGAAGGGCTGGTCGCGGTCGTGCCGTGCTCGGGCGGCCGATGTGGCCGATCGCCTGAAGCAACTCGATGCCGCGTCGCTCGACCATTCGCTCGCCGAGGCCCGCGACCGCATCACCGATCTTCAAGAATACTCGGAGCTCCGCCGCAAGGAGCTCGAGCACGAATCGCGGGGGATTGAAGTCCGCGACAACCTCCGGACGCTCGACGCCAAGCTCGTCTATCCCGAGTGGCTGCCGATGCTGCTGTGGTTCTTCGCGCTGGGCGGGGCGGCGGCGGCCGTGCTGGGGTTCTATCAGGGCTTTCAGCAGAACGGCCTGGCCGGGTTGATGTGGGCGTTCCTCGGACTGACGTGCGGCGGGCTGGCATGGGCGGTCAAGAGCCATTACGAAGTGGCCGTGCAGGAGACGGCCGAGCCGCTCCACGCGCGGCGGCAGCGCGTGGACACCGAGCTTCAGCAGATTGAGCAACAGATCGATAAACTGCATCGGCGTTCGCCATGGCTGAAGGCCGCCTTCGGCACGCGCCGCGTCGGGGATGCTTCGACGCCGTGGGACGACGCTCTCAAAGAAGCGAAAGAGCGCTTCGCCGAATTGGAGCGACTCGCCGGGATTCAGCAACGCGTGTTGGCCCGGCGTCAAAAACTGAGCGGCCTCCGGCAGCGATTCCAGCAGGCCCACCGCGACGTCACGACGTCGCGGCAGCAATGGTGCCAGACTCTGAAGGAACTCGGGCTGCCCGAAACGCTCCGCACGCAGGAAGGAATGGTCGCGTGGCAGCGCGTGCTGGAAGCCCGCGCCCGCTGGCTCGAATGGCGGATGGTTTCCGAGCCCGCACAGGATCACCGGAGCGCGGTGCAGGCGTTCCAGTCGCGGTTGCAGGAAGCCGGCCGCTTGATGGAAGTGAAGCTGCCCCAAGGGCGTTCGCCGCTGGAGCAGCTGGCGTTTCTAGAAGAGCAGGTCGGTAAACTGCCGCAGCCCGCAGGAGAGCGCAAGGGGGCGGCACACGAGGCGCGTCAGCACTACCGCGAATGGCGGTCGCTGGCCTCGCAGGTGCGCAAGTTGCGTCGCGAGCGGGCCGCGCTGTTGCGAGAGGCCGGCGCGCGATCGCGTCGCGAGTTCGAGCGGAAGTCGGTCGCCTTCCATCGCCGCGGCGAACTGCAGGAGTTGCTGGCTGCGACCGAGAGCGAACTGGAGGCGGTCGGCGCGGGAGAATCCGAGCTGGCGATTGTGGAAGACGACCTGCGGTCATTCGATCGGGACCGGCATCGCGAGCGGCGAGCGGCGCTCGTGAAAGAACGCGAAACGGCGGAGCGGGGCTTGCAGTCCGCCTACGAGCGGATCGGCAGCCTCAAGCAGGAACTGAAGGCGATGGAGTCGGACCGGCGGGCGAGCGATCTGCGGAGGGCGCTCGCACAGGTCGAATCGGAACGGGCCGCGGCGGAAGAAGAGTGGTGCGCTCTTCAGGCGGCGGGGGACGCACTCGTTGAACTGCGCGGGGAGTATGAGAAGACCTGTCAGCCAGCGACACTGGCGGCCGCCAGCGAATGGCTTGGCCGGTTGACTCAGGGACGATATCGCAACGTCTGGACGCCTTTGGGCGATCGCGACCTGAGAGTGGACGATGGGCAGGGACGATCGTGGCGGGTAGAACAGCTCAGCAGCGGGACGCGTGAGCAGTTGTTCCTCGCGGTGCGGATGGCGCTGGTGCGGCAGCTGCGCGATCAGGGGATCGACTTGCCGATGGTGCTCGACGACGTGCTGGTGAATTTCGACCAGGAGCGAACCGAGGCGGCGCTGGAGACGCTTCGCGAATTCGCGGCGCAAGGGCAGCAGATCCTGCTGTTTACCTGCCACCGCCATGTGGCGGATCTGGGGGCGTCGCTGGGATGTGAATCAATCCGGCTGCCCTCTCGCTCGACGGAGGGCGAAGATTCGGCCGAGCGTCGCGAAGAGCGACGGGCGGGTTGATGCTCACCAGCCGTAGGTCTTCGAGATTTCCCAGGCGAGCAACCCACACGCGGTGGCGAGCGCGAGCCACGAGACGATCAGCAGGCCGCAATAGACATCCATTTCCGGGGCGGCCGCGGCGGCAGTCTTCTTCTTGGCCATATCGAGAGATCCGGAAAAGATGCGAGATTCACGAATCGGGCATGAACGTCCTGCGAGGCCATTCCCGAGCACGCCGTAGTTTGCGTCCGCGTCGGGTGGCGGTCGCCGAGATCAGAGCCGCGAGGTGACGACGTCGCCCTTTTTGATTGTGCCGTTTTTGTTCTTCAGCACCACCGTTCCCACCGCCTTGTCGGGCCAGACGTTCGTGATGCGGATCTTGCCCAGGAACTTCGCTTCCCCATCGGTGCGGTAGACGAAGAGCTCGTGCCCCTTGCGGATGTCGTCGTCGGTGCCGATGGAAATTTCGACGAACTCGGTTCCGCTGTTGTCGAGGCGGCGGGTCTCGACGACTTTCCCTTCGACGGTGGTCGGCGGCGGTTCTTTGCTGACCATCGAGCGGGGGTCGGTATCGATGCCGTGCTGTTGGAGCAGTTTCTCCAGGGTGGCCGTCCGCTGCAGAGTCCGCTCGTGTTTTTCGTTCAGCGCCTTGAGGGTGACCTGCGCGACGAAATTCTTGTCCTCGAGTTCGCGGTTCGTCGCGAGGAGTCCGTCGCGCGATTCATGCAGCGTCTTGTTCTCGGCGCGCTGAACGCGGGCTTCTTCCATCCGCTGCTTCTCGCCTTCCGAAGCGATCTGGGCCTGAATCCTCTGGCTGCCGATTTCGGTTTCCAGCGTGGCATTGGCCTTCTTCTGCTGGGCGAGATTCTGCATCACGTTGTCGCGCTGCGTCTCGGCGGCTTCGGCGCGGATCTTTTCCTGGTCGCGTTCGGTCGTGCGGGCCGCGAGTTCCTGACGCAGGGCGTCCTCCTTCGTCTTGGCGTCGGTGCGGGCTTTGTCCAGATCCTTCTGAGTCGTCTCCGCCTTCACTTTCCAGTTGGACTGGGCGGTGAACACAGCGCCCGCAAATGCGATGAAGCAGATGCTGAGGACCAGCTGGAAAACGACGAGGATTTTTCCGACGAACGTCATGGACGTGCTCCCGCGATTGGCGGCCCGACGGTGTTGATTCGGTGGTGTGCTGAACGGTTTGAGGCGAAGGCTCCGCCGTCACCGCTGGAGATTGGCCTGCTTGAAAAAATCGACCCGCTGGGGACGATCGTTATTCGGACTTCTCGTCTGTCTTTTCGGCGGCGTCATCCTTCGGCTTTTCGGCTTCCGGCTTGGCGTCCTCCGCCTTCGGATCGGCTGCGGCGTTGTCGCCGGAATCGACGGCCCCCTGGGCCTGCAACTGGGCGACGCGGCTTTCCAACCGGGCTCGGTTGCCGCGCATGCGGACGAGGAGCGATTCCAGCTGCTTCTGCTGTTCTGTCAGGCGGAATCGGTCGGTCCGCAGATTGTCGAGTTCGTTCTGAAGTCGGAAGGCGTCGTTGCGTCGGCGTTCGATTTCGGCCCCGATCGCCTGCGCTTCCTGTCCCTTGGCGATCGCTTCCTTGCTGAGTCGATCGATCTCGGCGTCCTGGGCGGTCCGCTCGTCAATCAGCGCCTTTTCGCGCTTCTTCATCGCTTCGAGATCTTTTTGATTGAAATCCTTCGCCTCGGCAATTGTCGCCTGGAGCGGCGGAATGGCGCGATCGAGCTGAGCGATTTCTTCCTGCTGGACCTTCTTCAGGTCTTCCCGGGTTTTCACGACGGCGTCGCCCAACGCGACGGAGTTCTGGGCGACGGTCTGAACGGCGGGCGCCGCTCCGCCCTGTGAGCGGGGACGCCGCGTCTTGGACGACCACGTCGGAGTCTGCCCTTCCTGCCGCGTGAACTCGTAGTCTTTGAGCAATGCGGCTTCGCCGCGCCAGTTGGGGCCGCCGGCGAAGACCACAAACACCACGCCGAGCACGGCGATGCTGATGAACGCGGTGGCCACCGCGAGCACTTTGCTGAAATTCGTAAGCATCAGGAACCTTCCGGCCCGGCTGCGGCCGAGGGTCGAACTGGCGGCGATGGGCCCGCGCGAGTCATCGCAAATCGCGATGCGAAAAGGCAACTCGGGCTAAGCCTAACCCGAAAACCGATTATAGGAGTGCCGAAAAAGACGAGTCAAACAGAATCTGTCGACAGGGAAAAATGGGCGTCCCGCAACGTCGGCAGAACCGGCGCTTTCCCCACGTAGCGACCTTTACAGGTTACGCCAGCAGCGACGCGCTCGACGGAATTAACTCGAATTCCCGCGGCGGAATGATTCAACTTTCCCGTTCCAGGAGTGGAACGGCGTACGAATCTCCGTATTCCGCAGTTTGGGAAATCCCGGCGTGTTGCGGGGGAACCGGTTTCCCCGCCAGACGTCACAAGCTATGATCGCAGTGCGCTGGCCGTTCGGTCTCCCATCGCGCTCCGTTCGACGAAATCATTCGATTTCAACACGATCCGCCGGATCCTGTCTCTCGTCCGGTCTTGTTTCAGGGCTTCGCGTTCCGCTTGGAAGTGATCCGGCGGTCGGCAGTTTGCCTTCCGTCGGCAGTCAGCGGGCCGCCTGTTCGTCCAACTCCATCGCTCTCACAGATGTGGCGACGTCCGCTAATTTTCGCCGCCTGGGTCGGAGTCGTGTCGTTTGGCGCGATTCTTCCGGCTCAGGATGCGACTTCCGGAGCAGGCAATGCGGGTGCGGAGCGCCCTGCCGGCACGCCCGCGTCGGCTCCTCCCGCGCCGCGTCCCGGGAGCGATGCCACCCGCGATCTCGGCGGTGCTCCGGCACGTTCGACGGAGAGCCTGCTGCAGACAGATATCATCTACCTGCCTGGGCCCCAGGGGGACCTCGTCCCGGTCCCGCTCGATGCCGACCTGCTGGATTACCTGAAGTCCCGCCGTCCGAAGGCCGATCCGCCGCCGACTGCGGCCCCCTTTTCGATTGCGCTGGTGCAGGTCGAAGGGGAAGCGGATGAAGACCGGGCCCAGTTGACGGCCCGCATCCAGATCCAGGTGAACGTCGATCACGAGTGGGTTCGGGTGCCCCTGGCACTTCAGGATGTCGTGCTGCAAAGCAAATCTCACCAGGGGGACGGCGAGGATGCCTGGGACGGATTCGACCGCGAGGCCGGTCATCGATGGTGGTTGCGAGGGCGCGGGAAACACGAAATCGTCTGTGCGTTCTCCGTCCCCGTTCGACGCCAGGGGAGCAGCCGGCGCGTTCAGCTTTCCCTGCCCGAAGCGGCCGTGACTTCGTTTTCGCTGTCGGTTCCCGGGCAGGCGACGGCAGCCAAGGCTTTGCCGGAAGGATCCTGGGTCCGCACAACCGTCAAAGGAAGCCGCTCGATCATCGATGCCCGTGGACGGCTCGGTCGGTTCGACCTGACATGGCAACCGGTGTCAACCGAAGAGCAGACGCAGACTGTCCTCCAGTCAGAGACCTCGATTGCGCTCGACATCTCAGAAGAGTCCCTGGTGCTGGAGGCCGATCAGGCAATCGAAGCCGTGGAAGGAAGCTTTTCCGAGATCCGCGTCCGGATTCCGGCGGGCTTTGCGTTTCTCGACGTGGAAGAGAAATACAGCCGCATCGCCTCGGCACGCGACGAAGGCCCCGACCGTCCCGACTTCATTCTTGTGCAACTCATGGAGCCGACCAAGGGGCCGGTCTTCCTACATTGGACGCTGGCCGCTGCGTTTCCCAAGGGGACGGGCCGGATCATCGTCGACGGGTTTGAAGTTCAGCAGGCCGTGCGGCAATCGGGCGAAATTCTGATCGGACCCGCGGACGGCTTTCGAGTCACCCGGCGCGAGGGGGAGGCCGGCTATGTGCACCGCTCGCAGCCCAGTGCGGCACGGGCGTCGAAACCATGGAGCAGCGCCTGGCGGTTCCTCAAGCAGCCGTTCAAGCTCACGCTCGATGTGCAGGAAGTGGAAGCCTATTACACGGTGGAACCGCGCTGGAAATTGCACGTCGCGGGCGCTTATGTGGAGCTCGACGGCGTCCTGCAGGTGCACGTCGCCCGTGATCGCGGCGCCGTGCAGTCGTTGACGCTCGACTGGCCCGCGTGGAAAGGGGACGGCTGGATTCTGCAGACCGTCGAAGCCCCGCAGATCATTCAACGGATCGAAGTCGAGGACGCCGACGCCTCGGCCCGCATCCGTATCCGCCTCGAGGGGAGGAAGGTCGGATCGTTCCAGGTGCCGTTCCGTGCGCGAAGGCCGCTGGCCGCCGGGACAAACGCTTTCGACGTCAGCCTGCCGGCCGCCTTGTCGTCGGCTCGAGGTCCGTCGCTCGTGGATGTCACCTGCGATGAAAACCTGGAAACCGAGGTCCGCCGCATCCCTCCGTCAAACAACGAGGCCGTTCCCAATTCGGCTGCGGCGAATGCCGCGGCGCCCAATCCCGCACCGGCAGTGGCCGCCAATCCCGCGGCGCCGCCGGCGGCCGCCGGAGGGCCGGACAAGGAAGATCGCGCAGCCAACTGGGCTCGAACCTGGAAGCTGCGAATCGACGATGCTTCTCCGCGGCTCGCCATCCGCACGATGGCCCACGAGCGCGTCGTCCGCTGCGAATCGACCGCTGACGTCACGGTTCGCGGCGACCGGGTGGAAGTCGCGCAGCGGATGCTGTTCCGGGTGGATTACGAACCGCTCGCGAAGCTCCGGCTCCTGGTCCCGCGGCACCTCGCCGAAAATCTCGGCGTCCTCTACAACGACAAGGACGTCCTCTCGACCACTCCCGTTTCCGCCGGACTGGAAAGCGACCCGCGCGCCGTCGTTCGCGTGATGCTGCTCGAGCCTCGGACGGGCGAATTCTCCCTGGTGGTCCGTTACAGCATCGACATTCCGCCGGACTCGTCGAGCGATGGCCCGGTGCGAACGGGCGCTCAATTCACCGTTCCGCTCATCATTCCGGATGAGACGACCGTCACCGCGACCCGGCTGCGTCTGAAGGGAGACCAGACGCGGTCGCTCGATGTCGTCGGCACGCAATTCCAGCCGGGACCCGCCACGGCCGACTGGCATACGTACCTCGCGCCGGGAGCATTTCCGAATGCCAGCCTTCGCACGGACGCCGTCAACCGCCGGGCGACGGGCGCGATGGTGGTGGAGCGGCTCTGGGCTCAGACGCGGCTCGATCCGTCCGGAGCGGTGGAAGGGCGGATGTGGCTGCGGGTGGACGGCGCGACACGCGTCTTTCCGTTGACGGTTCCCCCATCGGTCGAGCTGTTGCAGGTTCAATGGAACGGTGTCGAGATCGATCGACGAGTCTCCGGCAGGTCATCCAATGCTTCCGACGAAGCGGAGGCTTCACTGTTCGATCTCTTCCTTGATGACAATGACGTTTCGTCGGGCCTGCTCCTGCTGGTCTGGCAGCAGACGGGTCTCAGCCAGCCGGGACTGCTTCGCCAGCCGGAATTCCTGTTCCCGGCGCCCGAGGAAGGCATCCCCATCCGCGAATCGGCCTGGGAATTGATTCTGCCGCAGGGCCAGCATCTCCTGACGTCGCCGGTTGGATACGCCGGCCGCTTCCGCTGGTTCTGGTCGCAAACCCACTTTCATCGAGTCGTTCTTCCCGAGTTCCGCTCGCCTGGCGAGTGGCTGGCCGCCGGTCTGCTCGTCTCGGGCCCACCCCGCCCCGGAGCGAGTGCGCGGACTAGTCTGACGCCTGCTGAACTCGCGCGGATCAACGACTCGCTATCCGTCGCCGGGGACGACGGGAATCACTACGTCTTCACACACATCGGCGGGCTCGGCGCGTCGTCCCTCGGCACGATCAGTTTCGCCATGCTGGTGCTGGCGGGCGCAGGAGCGGCATGGATGGGGGGATTGGTGCTGGTGAAGCTCCCCGCCGCACGGAACGCCGTGGTCATCCTTTCCGTCGGACTCGCTCTCGTGGCGATCGGTCTGGTGTTTCCGGCATCGTTCGCCCTGCTGGCTCAGCCTGCGGTGGCGGGGTTGATGCTGGCGGCGTTGATGGCGGGGCTCGAACGGATGTTGTCGCGCGATCGGGAGCCGCCGATTCTGACGATCAACGCCCCGAGCGATCCGGGCCGCGCGGCCCCGCGCGCGTCGTCCGTAGCGCGATTGAACGTGGGAGCCGGCATCCCCGAACCGACGCCCAGGTCGGACGTTTCGCGACCGGAAATCTCGCTGGGACGACCCGATCTGGCGGGCACGGGCTCGGCGGTGGGCGGAGCGCGACAATGACCGTCCGCCTGACCTGCGTCGCGGCCGTCCTCCTGGGTTTCTCGACGGACTTCGTCGAACTCCCGGCTCTTGCCCAAAATGGGGCGGCTCCCGCCGCCAATGGCGATCTGCGCCGCCCGCTGTCGCTGCCACCCCTTCGGGAAGTCCATGTTCCTCGAGATCGGCTGGCCGACTGGCTTCGTTCCGGTCAGTGGTCACCCTTGAGCATCGAGGACTATCTCGCGCTGCGGAAGGCGACAGACCCTGCGGTCGAAGCTCCCGCCAACTGCTACTTCGAACGGGCCACCTACGAAGCCACGCTGGTTGACGGCGGCTTGCGTCATGGAACCTTCCGGCTAGAGGCGGTGCGCACGGCGAAAGAGGCCGCTCTGGCTTCTCTCGAACCGCACTCGTTTGTCCTGGCCGATCTCTGCTGGAGTGACGGCGCGGCGGTCTGGGGGGCCGACATTTCCGGTCGTACGCAACTCGTGGTCGATCGTCCCCGTGGTTCGCTGAGGGGGCGGTGGTCTCATGCGGGAAGAAAGCTGGCGCGGGGCGTCGTCTTCGACCTCAATTTTCCGCCGGCGTCGGCGTCGTCTCTGCTGTTGCGGATCCCGAGTGGTTTCCGGGTCAGCGCCGGCGCCGGAGATGTCCGCGGTCCGCAGCCTGCCGCGCAGCCCGGCTGGTCGCTCTGGCACATCGATCTCGGCGCGCGCAGCCAGACTCGGCTGCAGGTCTCGGCCGAAGAAGATTCTTCCACGAGTCAGACGCCGCTGGCACTCGTCCACAGCGACGTCACCTGGGACATCCGCGAGGAAGGCCTGCGATATGTCGGCCTGTTCGACATCGAGGTGGTCAGCGGGCAGGTCTCCGACCTGGAGTTCGATCTGCCCGCCGACCTGACAGTTCACCGGGTCACCTCCGGCGGAGAGGCGACGCTGGCGTGGTCGTCCGAAATGAACGCCGCGCGGCAACGCCTGAAGGTCCGGTTTCCGGAGCCGCAGCGCGGAAAACTTCGGAGCCTGCTCCTGGAAGCGACGGCGCCGGTCCGTCTCAACGAGCCATGGCCGCTGCCTCGCGCCGAGGTCATGAAGTCGCTCTACCTCGAAGGACGCGCTGCGGTGCGCCTCGAGAACCCGCTGGAATTCCAAGGGATCACTCCTCGCGAATTCGTTCAGACGGGCATCTCGCCCAATGACGGCGAATCCGAATCCATCATCTTCCGGCAGGATACCGCATCCGCCGAGCTGGCGCTGCAACTCGGTTACCCATCGCTCGCCCTGTCGAGCCGTGTCCTCTCCGAGCTGACGCTGGCCGACGACCACTGGACCAATCGCTCGGAAATCGAATGGCGCGCCATCTCGGCCAGCACCTTTCAGGTCGCCGCCGATTTCCCGCGTGACTGGGACGTTCTCGAAGTCCGCGCGACGGGCGAGTCCGGGAAGGAGTTTCCGCTGAGGTGGGACGTGGTCCGCAAGGTCGAGGGACGGCGACGGCTGGTCATCGACTTTGCGGAGCCGTTGACGTCCGCGGCGCCGCGGGTGATCAGCGTCGTCCTGCGACAACTCGGTCCCTCGTCCGAAGGACTTGTGGAGCTTCCGGTGCTGAGGCCCGTCGCGGCCGCGACGCGGCACGCGGTCGTCGTCGCGTCCGAAACCACTGGACTCCCCGAATCCAGCATCCCATGGCCGGCGGCCGGCGACGGTCTTCGCGAGTTCGAGCCTTTGCCGCTGCTGGCGGAGCTCCGCAAACGCACAACGACACCCGCACGGGTGCTGTTCTGGACTGACGCGCCGGGGGCGGAAGGTGTCCGCTTGCGAGAGGATTCGCGCGCAGTGCGGGCGCAGACCTGGATCACCGCCGAGATTGCCGAAGACCCCGTTCGACATTCGATTGTTTGTCGCATCGATCCCGCCGGACGCGCGCTCGATGTCGTCCATGTGTACCTCACCGGGTTGCTTATCGGGGGTGACGAAGGCGATTCTCAGGAAGGCCCTGTCCATTGGCAGGGGGAAGAAGGAATGAGATTCCGAGCGACGCGGCTGGAAACCGCTCGCCACGCCGATTGGGGACTTCCGGACACGGGTGAGCTCTGGGAAATCCGCTTCTCTGATGCTCAGTCCGCCCCCTTTCGACTCCTTGCCGCGGGATCCGCTCCTCGCACGCCGGCGTTTCAGCCCGTCCTGGCGTTCATCCCGGAAGCCTCGCAGCTTGCGGGTGGCATCGAAATCGTCAATGCGTCGCGCCGCCGCTTCGAGATCGTGCCGCGCGGCGCAGTGCCGCTGACCGTTCCGGCAGCCAACCTCGAACGCGAACGCGTCGGCCTTCCCACGGCGACGGTCAGCCGGTCGTGGCGTTACGAGAATCTCTCGGACCAGCTTCAGATTTCACAGGCAGAATCCGACCGCGAGGCGCCTGCCGCAGTCAAGTGCCTCTTGCGATCGCGTTGCAACGACGAGGCGCGCGCAGACCTGCATCACGCGAGTTTTCGTCAATGGGGGGGGCGCACGTCCTCGCTCCTTTCGTTCCAGCTCGCCGCGCCGGCGCGCTTGTTGTCGGTGCGGGTCGATGGCGAGCTGCTGGCGACAAGGCGGGATGAGCCGACGGGAAACTACCTCGTGCCGATGTCCGAGGATCGTCCCTGGAAAGAGCTCTCCATCGAGTATTCGACTCCCGCCATCGAGCCCGGGCTCTGGCTGGATCGCTCAATCGTCGTCCCGCAGTTGCCGCTCGAATGCGTCGACTTTCGCTGGGAGTTCTGGCTGCCTGACGATGTCCGTCCGCAATCGGTATCCCCCGACTTGGCGCTCGTCATCCGTCCCGAGCCTCTCTCGTGGCGGCAACGCCTGTTTGGTCCATTCGGTCGAACTTCCCGCGAACGGGTCTTCGATCCGCTTCACCCGCTCCGGTCCGACGCCGCGGTCGAGAGTCTGCCGGACGCCGATGATCGAGACGCGACGGAGCGTCGCGGCAACGCGTCCTTGTTCGAGAATGCCGCGGGAGTGTCTCTGTTCCCGAATGACGGTTCTCTCTATGCCGCCGTCGCGCCGACGCTCCCCGCGTCGGTACAACTGACGGCCGGCCGGATGCAACTTGCCCGGACGCTGGGCGTCGCGACGCTCCTCATCACGGTTCTAACCGGCCTGAGCGTGCGCCGACTCGAGCTTCCTCGGCGGGGGGACATTGCGGCCATCGCCCTGGTCGCGGCGATGGTCGGGGCATTCCTTTGTCCCGAGGCCGTGGCCGTCATCGCAGGAAGTTGCTTCTGCGGGGCGCTGCTGGCCATTGCCATTCCGCGAACCCTGATCGTGGCATCACCGCCCAAGGCGAGCCCGTCCGGCGACGTGCCACAAGGAAGCACGGCCACCTATCACCACGTTCCGGCCGGCGTGGCGATCCTGCTCGCCTTCGGTCTGACAGTCTCCGCCCCCCGAGCCATTGCTCAACCCGAGGTTCCAAGGACGGGCGCGACCAGTCCCGGCAGCCCCGCACGACGGGACGTTCTCATCCCCTATGAAGGACGCAACCCGTCCTCTGACGATGTCCGCAAGACACGGCCCGAAGTCGTCTACGTTCCCCGCGACGTCGCGGATCGCTGGAAAACCTGGCAGGCGACCCCAGCCTCCAAGTCGTCGGTGCTCACGGCTCTGACGGCCTGTGACGTCTCGGTCGGTTCAGACGACCAGGCTCGCGCCTCATTTCAGTTCCGCGTCTCGGCGCTCGGACGCGGCGAATCGGTTCGATTGCCGCTCCGCTTCGGGGACTTCGCGCCCCTCGGCGCCAACGCCTGCCTCGTCAACGATGTCCCGTTCCCTCTCCAGTATGACGCGGCGAACGGTTACTCCCTGATTCTGCCGCGCCCCGCCCCCCCCGCGCCGGAGTCGTCGCCAGGGATGTCCACGGCAACGGCAACCGCAACCCTCAATCCGCTCGACACCGTGACGGAATACCGCGTGTCGCTTACCGGGTTTCTGCGGGTCCGCGTCGATCCCTCCACGTCCGAACGCAGCGCCGCTCTCCAGGTGTTACCACTTCCGGGCGTCGTCAGCGAATGGACGTTTCCCGCGGCGCAGATGCCGCTCGAGGGAATGCCGCTACGGTCGGAGGTCGTGCGTGATGCGGCGCGACTGGTGAGGTGGGAAGGGCGCACTTCCAACCTGTCGGCCCGCTGGTCCACTCATGCGGCCAAGGCCCCGCCCCGCGCCGAAGTCGAACTCCGCCTGTCACGTTTCGTGGAAGTCGCTCCCTCCGTCATCGAGATCCACAACCGCATCGTGGGCCGCGTCCTGCGCGGCTCGCTCGACGATGTCTCGTGGCCCCTTCCTGAGGGTTCCATCGTGCAGTCGGTGGCGGGAGATCAGGTCCTCTCCTGGTCGGTCTCTGCGTCGGCCTCGGGCCCGAAGCGGCTGTTCGTCGAGTTCACGCAACCGCAGACTTCCGACTTCCGAGTCGACGTCCGGTTCCTCACGCCGGTCAACCCCAGCACTCCCGCCGCGGTCGCCCCCTGGGATGTGGAACCGGACAACGACGCCCGTCAGATCGGACGCCTCGTCCTCCGGCAGGTGGCCCTCGCGCCGCGTTCGGGATATCGAGTTGCCACCTCTCTTGTCGAGAGCGAGACCGCCCGGTCGATTCCCGTGGACACGTTCGTCCGCAATGCTTCCGATTGGGAAGCTGCGCGTCGGGCAGTCGTCGCATGGCAACTGCAGGAATCGGCGCCGGTGCCGGTTTCGTTGACGCGACTCGAACCCAGGAAGACAGTCCGCGGCGTTCAGAACGTCGTCGTCACGCCTCGTGAAATCCTGTACCAGTGGCGGGGCGAGGTCGTGACGAGCGAGTCGGTCGAGTATCGCCACACCCTGCGGGTCGATCCCCGGATTCAGATCGAATCGATCGGCGTGGTCGAGGATCAGGCCAATCGCCTCTCGCGGTGGACCCGGGTCGGAGACCGCCTGGTGGTCACGCTGAATGCGGGAACATCCGGGACGCAGGATGTCACACTGGTGGGTCGACTCCCCCTGGCGTCGCTTGGGGACGTTCCGCTTCCCCTCGTGAGACTCGACGATGTGTCCGCCTCGGACCTGCGTCTGAGCATTTCCACCACTCCGGATCTGAACGTCGAACTGGTCGAACCGGCGCCACTTATTCCATTCGCCACCCCGCTGGAAGCCGCCGTCGCTCCTCCCCCCGACGCATCCGCGGGCCCCCGCGCCGAGGCGCACGTTTTCGGCCACTATCAGGTGTCCGGCGAGGGAGAGGCCCGGCTGCACGTTCAACGCAGCACCGACCGGCCAACGCTGGAAATCGTTTCTCACGCCCAGCCTTCCCGGACGGACCTGCGTTGGTCCGCCGCGATGCGATTCGACGACCTTCATGGCCAGCCGCGCTACGCTCGATTCGTGGTCAGCGGCGTCCCAGCGAAGAACCTCACGGTCAGATCGCTGCCGGTCCTCGAACCGAAGCTGGCCGACGTCGTCGACGGCGTCCAGGTCGAGTTTCCCACGATGTCGCCGGAACTCGAGACATTGAGGGTCGAGGTCGAAGCCAACCTTCCCATCGCGGCCGGCGCCGACCCCCTTCTGCCGGTCCTCCAAACGGACTGCCGCCTGATCGCCCACTGGTACATGGCGGGCCGTTCCGAGCTGCTTTACCCCGCCCGCGAGAGCGCATCTCCCGCGGACGCCGCGGAGTTGCCGCCATGGCATCAGCCGCCCCGTACGGACGCCGCCGGAACGCTCGCGTTCCGGTTCAAGTCTCCGGAAGCGCGGCTTCAATGGAGGCTCTCCGCCGAGCCCAACGGCATCCGGGTCCTGGCGGCCCGCACCGAGCTGTCCTGGACATCCTCCGGAACTCCATTCGCCCGCACCATCTGGCGAATGGCCCCCGGTGCGGGGACGGTCGCGTCCGTCGACTGGCCGGAAGGAGCGACAATGCGGAATGCCGTCGCGGACGGTAAGGCTCTTGCCGTGGCCTCCGACAACGATGGCCGCCGCCTGCAACTGATGTTTCCCGCCGGCTCGGAACCGCACGTTCTCACGCTGGAATGGTCGCCGGGGGCCGTCCACTTCCCATGGGTCGGCTCCATGCAACTCGACCTGCCACACCTCCGAAGCCTCTCGCTCATCGATCACCTCGTCGTCGTCCGCTCGCCGCCCGACGAACTCCTTCGCTCATCGAGCGACATCCCCTCCCTCACTCGCGCCGAAAGGCTTTCCCGCGAAATCGTGAGCTGGTCGAAGAACTCGTCCGACGCCAACGCGCCGCCGCTCTCAACCGCCGAAATTCGCACGACGATCGAACTTGTCCGCGCTCTTCACGCCGAACTCGACCGAAACGCGCGAGCGTTCTCCCGGGACGAAGTCCAGTCATGGCGATCGATCGCCGCCGAGGCCCGTGCAACGCTCGAACGCGTCGTTTCCGAAGACGGGGGGGCGTCGGCCCTTCAGAGCACTCTCTCACAGATTCCCGTCGTTCCGGGACGTGACACGACGACCGGTAGAGAACTGGCGATCATTGTCGAGTCAGCCGCTCCGGCGATGGTCAAACTGTCCGGGGTCGATCGGCGGCTGATCTCGGTTCCGCTGGTGCTGGCGGCGGCGGCGTTGTTTGCCGTTCTGGCGGCGCGGCTGCTCCGCTCGGGCGCCGTTCCATGGGTCAGACATCACCGCAATGTCGCCTGTCTGCTCATTGGCATGGTCTGGTGGTTCGCCCTCCAATTCAGCGGGCTCGGATTCCTGTTCCTTCTCGCGGCGATGGCCCACATCCTCCGCCAGCTGCTGCATCGTCCTCGCGCGCGTGAGATCCACGTCTAATCGAGAGCCTCGGCGTCGGACGTCTCCAGGTCCTGGACGGGACGGGGAAATATCGATCGCCGGCCATGACTCATTCACGCCAGAATGACCGTTGACTGAAGCCCCCTCGCATTCGCGGCCGTCATATCGCGGCGATCACCACGCCTCCGCCGTTGCCCGAACTTGCAACATCCTTCGCGCGCGAAGGTGAGGGCAATCCCCGCCGACTCTTCGATTTCTCAGCGTCCGATCGCTGGCCGCGTCAGCGCTGGCTCAATCGGCAGGACTCGTGCGGCGGTTGCGGCCGGTTCGACGACATTCGCCGTTACGGACCGTGCAATTCGATAATTCTCACGGTGGGCGGCACGCCGCATGCAGATCGGGTGCAGCCATCGCCCCTGCTTCCCCGATAGGAGAGGGTATTCGTCAGGACGACCGGGCAGGCACCAGGATTCGGCATCGCGGAAACCGTCGGAGCAAATTTGTGGCGCACTCGCATCTTCCGGTGCAGCATCTCATTCGACAGGTCGAAACGCGGAGGTCTCAGAAGAAGCGGAACGAGGTCAGGCCCGAATGGGTGACGCGGTTCATCGACCGCATGGCCGATCTGTTCGAGCCGCTCGACGGCGTGGCCCGCGTCGGTTTTCTCTGCCGTCCCGACGACGGCGCCTGGACCGTCACGATGTACCTGGGCCGCACCGAGATCGTCGGCGGCCGGGACGACGGGACGTCGCACTCGACCAGCTTCCATCTCGACATCCAGGGGACGCTCGCCTGCTTCAGCGAAGTGCAGAGCGTCCGCTGGACCGCCTGCCCCGACGCTCCGGCCGAAGAGACCGAAGCGAGCAGCTCGCTGCTCCGCGTCGAGGGGCTGGTCGAGGGGACTCTGCTGCGACTGGTCGTGACATCGGTGCCCCCGGATGTCGCGGGCCCGGGACTGCGCAAGTATCCCGACGGCCGCTGCAGCCCGGCGTGAGCGTCAGAAGACCCCCAAAAACCGCATCGCGACGAAACCCGCGAAGACGAGCAGCGTCGCGTCAAACGCCTTCTGGGGGATCCGCACGACCAGCCACCGCCCCGCCAGCAGGCCCAGCGGGATCATCGGGGCCAGGACGAAGTTCAGCGCCAGCGACCGGGCATTGATCAGCCCGAGTCCGGCGCTGAACGGAATCTTGATGGTGTTGACCACCAGAAAGAACCACGCGCTCGTCCCCACCAGTTCGAGCTTGGGGAGCGATACGGAGAGGAAATAGAGGGCCATGATGGGCCCCGCCCCGTTCGCCAGCATGGTCGTCATTCCGGCCAGGAGACCCAGGCTCCACGCGAACCACAGCGAGTGGGGAACGTGCGAGAAGAGGTTCGGCCGCGTAATCCGCATCAGTTGCAGGACGGTCAGCAGCAGCACGATTCCGCCAATCACCGGCCGGAACTCGACGTCCGCCAGAAGGTGCATCAGCACGGTCCCCAGGATGACGCCGACGACGGCCGGGGGGAGCATGCGGCGGACGTAGTCCCAGCGGGCATGCTGACGGAACAGGATCACCGCGAGCGAGTCGCCGATGACGAGCATCGGCAGGACGATGCCCGTTGATTCGCGGGCATCGAACAGCGTGGCGAAGATGAGGACGTGAAACAGTCCGACGCCGGCCAGTCCCCCCTTCGACACTCCGACGCCGAACGCCGCCAATGCGGCCAGCCCCCATTGATCCGTGGTCAGTTCAGGAAGCGGCATGGGGTCTCGCGCGGCAGAATGTTGCTTTGGCCGCTTTCTTTAGCCGGTTCCGCGCGATGCTGCAACGCGCGCGGGGTTCGCCGACCGGGATGGAGCGTGGGAGCAGATTTCTGCGGAACTGACCGATGTGGGCCCCGAGACGTCGCGCGTGGGTTTCGTTCACCCAAAGATCTCTACGCCGAAGGCGTTTTACTCCAATGCCCAGGGTCGCGAACGGAGTGAGCGCACCCTGGGTTGTCGAGGAATACAACCACGAACCCCAACGGGGTTCGACAATTCGCGTCCACTGCAAGAACCGGTCCCGGCTTGTCGAACCCCGTTGGGGTTCGCGGAATTTCACCAACCGGAACCCAGGGTGCGCTCGCCAGGCCTCGCGACCCTGGGCTTCGGAGTGCAACGCCTTCGGCGTAAAAACGACGAGTGCCCGGAAAACAACGAAAACTTACGGCACCCGACCGGGATGCGTTCCCGATTCCAGCGGCGTTGCCCGCGGCTATTGAACTCTGCTCCTTCGGGGCACAAGCGAAGAAGCTTGCGATCTTCGACCGGCGAAACGAGACTGACGTCGTCGGGCCGGACGCCTCGGGTCGGTGCTCGTGGGATCTGCGTTGCCTGAAACCTATCAGACTGCCACTCCTATGCCCTCAATGATCGTCGGACCGCAGCCCCTGGCCGTGGAAGAAGGGGCGAAAGTTCTGGCCGCCGGCGGGAACGCCTTCGATGCGGCCCTGACGTGTGCTGCGGTGCAGTTCCTGGTCGATCCGCATTCGTGCGGAATTGGCGGGTATCTCTTGCTCACCTGTCGCCCGGCGGGCGGGGGGAACGAAGTCGTCACGCTGGATGCTCCGGCCCTGGCGGGATCGCGCGTCCGTCCGGACATGTGGCAGGACATCGTGATCGGACCCAATCCGCGGGGTTGGGGGTTCTTTCTCAAGGGGAAGGTCAACGAGGACGGATACCAGTCGGTCTGCACGCCGGGCATGCCTCGCGGCATGCAGGCCATTCATCAGAAGTGGTGCACGCTCCCGTGGAAGGAGATCTTCGCCCCCGCCATCCGCATCGCGAACGAAGGCTGGATGTTGACACTGGGGATGGCCAATCGCTGGAAGGAGCCGGCCCAGTACTACGAAGGCTCGTCGCTCCGGCAGAAGCTCGACGTCACGCACGATGCCCAGGGGATCTATCTCAAGGACGGCCGCACCCGCGAAGCGGGCGAGACGCTTCGCAATCCGGATTACGGCCGCACGCTCGAACGCCTCGCCACGCACGGCCCCGACGACTTCTACACCGGCGAACTCGCCCGCCAGATGTTGGCCGACCTCGACGCCCACCACGGCTGGGTGACGGCCGACGACCTCAAAAACTATCGGACGCGCGAAGAACCCCCGGTCCGCGTCACGTATCGCGGATACGACGTCGCTTCCAACCAGCCCCCGCACGGCGGACCAACCCTTGGAGCGATCCTCAACATCCTCCAGGGATGGGATCTCGCGGCGCTGGGACACAACTCGCCCGAGTACATCTACCGCGTCTCGATGGCGATGAAGGCCGCATTCGCCGACCGCAACCAGCTCCTCGCCGACCCGCGTTTCCAGAAGGTGCCGCTGGAATGGATGCTGTCTGAGGCACGGGCGAATGAGTGGCGCTCGACCATCGAAGCGGGGAGGCCGATTGTCCCGCCCCCGCCGCACGCCGACAGTCCCGACACGACGCAGGTCACGGTTGTCGATCGCCACGGCAACTGCGTGTCGCTGACCCATTCGCTCGGCTCTTCGTCCGGGGCCATCACGCCGGGCCTGGGATTCATGTACAACAACTCGATGGTCAACTTCTTCCCGAAACCCGGCCACGCGAACAGCATCGCCCCGGGCAAGAGCCGCACGACGGGAATGACGCCGACGATCGTGTCGCGCGGCGGAAAACCGGTCCTGGTACTGGGGGCTCCGGGCGCGACGCGGATCATCACGTCGGTTCTGCAGACGATTCTCAACGTGATCGATTTCGGAATGAGCGTGAGCGATGCGGTGCTGGCCCCGCGATTCGACTGCCAGGGAGAGATGATCTGGTGCCAGGCGCGGATTCCTGAGTACGTCTGCGCCGAGGTGCGCCGTCGGCATCCCGTGTCGCGGCTGGCCTACAGCCATGGCGGAATGGCGCTGGTGCATGCGATCCACATCGATGAGAAGTCGGGAGCGTTGAGCGGCGCGGCCGACACGGGGGGGGACGGGATGCCGCTGCTGGTTTCCTGAGTGGGATCGTTTGGTTCGATCGCCCGCGCGACATGTCGGTATTTCCGGAGGGGACGTGTGAAGGACTCACAGCCGAGGGGCGCCGTCTCGACGGAGGGAGCGATCGAGAAATCGAGGCGACACCGCAGCTTGCGGTCGAGGCTCGCGATGATTTCGGGGATTCTGTTCCTTGCCGCGGCGATCCTCGGACTCGCGTTGAGAGCGACGGTGAGGGACCGGATTCCGATCGTTGCGACTGCCTGTTACGCGTTGCCCCTTCCGGTGATCGTCGCCTTCGCGGCGGCGTCCACGGGACTGTTGTTGCGTCGCCGGAACGCGGGCCGAGTGGCGGGAGTCGTGTTTGCCGCGGCCGCGCTATGGTTCGGGATGACCCATTTCGGATGGAATGCGCCGGCCGGGACGACGAGCGCGGTCCGAGTCGCCTTCTGGAACGTGTCCCGCGGGGTGCGAGGCTGGAAAGAGATTGTCCGTGAGCTGCGTGAGACCGACGCGGACCTCATCGGAATGGTTGAGGCGGGACCGCGGGACACCATGCAGGAATACTGGAGAACGCAATTCCCGGAACATCGAACCGAAGCGCTGCGAGGTGGGATGGCGCTGTTCGTCAAAGGCGAGATACTGGCGGATGAGCGACGGGTGCTGGCGACCGGTGGCGAAGCGAACCGTGTGGTCGTCCGGTGCCGCGGAAGTGAATGGGTGGTGTGGATCGTCGATATCGTGAGCGATCCGCTGAAGCCGCGCGGGCCGACGCTGGCCGCCCTGGCCGAGGCTGTGAAACCCGACCTGGGTCGGCCGCTCCTCATCATGGGCGACTTCAACACTCCCGCCGATTCCACGTGGCTCGATTCCTTTCGGAGCGAAATGCGGCTGCAACACGCATTCGAGACCGCCGGGACCGGCTATGCGGCGACGTGGCCGATGCCGTGCCCGGTGCTGACGCTCGACCAGGTCTGGGCCGATCGATCGGTCGAAGTGCTTCAATGTCGGCACGAGTGGTCCACCCGCTCGGACCATCGACGCGTCTTGTTGCAGGTCCGCCAGAAGTGACGTTCGACGATCACGGACCGGTCAACAGCCAACGCGAGATGTCTCGCGATACGACACCACTGGTTCGTCATTCGACGAACAGGAACTCGCTGGTGTTGAGCAGGGCGTGGCAGAGATCGGTGAGAGCCGCGTCAAAGGTTTCATGGCCCGTCTCCGCGTACGCCGGTGCGGCCGCGGCCGTCTCGTTCGGCTTTGGCTTCGCCGCTGGGACAACCGAAGCCCGCAGGGTTTCGAACAGCGACTCATCGGCCTCCGCGAGGTGTTCCTGTCGAGCGAAGAAGTCGAGCGTCGCGTGTGTCTCCGTCGATTCGGGATCGCGGCCCAGCACCTGTCGCCAGGCGGCTTCGATCAGGGCGACGCGATCTGTTCGCCCCGAGGTCTCAACGAGACGGCGGGCCAGCGCAGCAGATTGCGTGCGGACGAATTCTCCGTTCAACAGCATCAGGGCTTGCGGAGCCGTCGTCGTCTTCGAGCGGCAGGCACAGCTTTCGTGCATGTCGGGAAGGTCGAAGGCCTGAAGCATCGGAAATGGGAGATTGCGCTTGGCGAGAATGTAGACCGAGCGGCGTGACTGGTCGCGTCGGCTCTCGGAGACCTTCCACGCTTCACGGCCGTTGTAGCCCGCGGGGAGCGGCGGGCAGACGCCCGGTCCGGTGAGTGCGGGATTGAGCTCGCCTGAGACCGCCAGCATCGCGTCCCGGACCCGCTCGGCCGACAATCGTCGCCGCGGATAGGCCGACAGCAACTCGTTGGCTTCCGCCGCGTCACTCGCGGGCGAATCACTCCCCTCGTGCCGAGAGGACTGTCGATAGGCGGACGAAGTGACGATCTGTCGTTGCAGGCGTTTGACGCTGCTGAAGGATTTGCGCGCCCCCGGTTCGTCGGCGCCGCTCGCTCTCATCGCTTCGCCCATCAATTCGGCCGCGAGCCAGTCGAGCAGTTCGCGATGACGCGGGGGCGGGGATTGCGTGCCGAAGTCGTTGGCATTTTCGACCAGGCCGCGGCCGAAGTGTTCCTGCCAGAGGCGGTTGACGAAGACGCGGGCGGTGAGGGGATGCTGCGGGTTGGTGAGCCAGCGCACCAGAGCGGTGCGCCGCCCGCTGGAGCCGACGCCGCTCGGCGAGACCGGCGCTTCGGACGACGCGCCGGCCGGCAGCAGGACCGACAGGGTTCCCGGATTCACTGCATCCTCCGGCCGGTCAGAGCTTCCGGAAGAAAGAACGGCCGTCGGCGGGATGTCCTCGAACTCGGCGATGGTGAGGGCAGCGACTTCGTCGGGCGGCTTTGGGGCCGCGGCCTGTCGTGCGGCGAGTTGCTTCTTCAGCTCCTCGCGCCGGGACCTGGCGTCGTCGCTCATCCGCTTGAGGAGGTCGGCCTCCTTGAAGTCGACCTGCCTCTCGGACCAGAAGGCGAGCTGGCGCTGCAGGGTGGTGCGGCGATCGGGATGGGTATCGATCGCTTCGAGGACGACGGCGGGAAACTTGGTGCGGCGATCCGCGGTGAGCGGAATGCGGGCGGCGGCCTCCAGTTCCTGAAGTTCGCGGCGGATTGGTTCAGTGGCGTCGAGCCATTCCTGCCGCGCCTGCCGATACCTGTTCAACGCTTCGCGATTGCCGACCGGCGCCCGATCGACGGGCGTGAGGCCGGCGAAGAAGGCTTGCAGCGTGAAGAAGTCGCGTTGCGGGAGCGGGTCGAACTTGTGGTCGTGGCACTGGGCACAGGCGAGCGAGAGCCCCAGGACGGCGGCCCCGAGGTTTCCCGTCAGGTCGTTGAGCGCGTCCTGCCTCGCCAGCAGGATGTTCGAGGCATTGCTCTCGTCGGGCCACATCCGCAGGTAACCGGTCGCGATGCGGGCGTTGCGGTCGTCGGGGAAGAGTTCGTCCCCCGCCAGCTGCTCTTCGAGGAAGCGGTCGTAGGGGACGTCTTCGTTGAACGCTCGAATGACGTAGTCGCGGTATTGCCAGGCGAGAGGTCTCAGCGGATCGGCGTTGTAGCCGGCGGTGTCGGCGAAGCGGACGACATCGAGCCAGAGCCGGCCCCAGGTCTCGCCATAGTGGGGACTGGCGAGGAGTCGATCGACCAGCTGCTCGTAGGCATCCGGGGATTCGTCGGCGAGAAACTCCGCCAGTTCGTCGGGAGTCGGGGGGAGTCCGACGAGGTCGAACTTCACGCGCCGCAGCAACGTGGCCCGGTCGGCCGGGGGCGAAAATGTCTGTCCGGACGCCTCCAGCGACTTCAAAAGGAAGGCATCGACAGGAGACTGAATGAGGTCCGCATGAGAGACCGAGGGGGGTGTCGGACGTCGGACGGGCTGAAAGGCCCAGTGCGACCGCTCCTTCGGGGTGAACGGATCAGGGGTTCCGGATCCCGGCTCAGCAGCGATGCCGACGCCCAGAATCCCCGTGAGGATTCCGCAAATGGCGATGGCAACGCGACTTCCGACGCAAAAATGGGGCAGTCGACACGGTCGCGGCATTTCGGAAACCTCGGCGGAGACACCTTGGAACCTTCAGAATAACCGTTGCGGTGCCCTTGGCAACGCTCGATCGCCCTCCGCCGGGCGATAATGAAGGTGATCCCCCGACAGGAATTGCAGCAGAATGGGGGATCCACTACCGTCCGCGCCGAGTCTTTTCGTTTCGGCGAGAGGGCCGCACCACCGATTTGCGAACCGTTCAGGACCTCATCCCGTGTCCGAATCGCCGTCCCTTGGCCGCCGCCTGTCCACGGTCTGGTCGTGGCTCCGGTGGCCTCTTGCACTGGGGCTGCTGGGGTTCCTTTTCTGGATGCATCGCGCCGACTTCGCCCGCCTTCAGGAACGTTCCATTCATACGGGATGGCTGGCGGTGGGGGCCGTGCTGTGCCTGGTGGCGACGCTGCTGACGTTCATCCGCTGGTACCTGCTGGTGTGGGCCCAGGGGTTCGAGTTCAGCATGCGGGACGCGGTCCGCATCGGCTTCCTTGGGTATCTCTTCAACTACATTGCACCCGGAGCGGTCGGCGGCGACTTCATCAAGGGAGCGTTCCTGGTCAAGGAACAAAGCTCCCGCCGCCTGGTGGCTCTGGGGACCGTCGTGGTCGATCGCCTGGCGGGACTGCTGGCCCTGCTGATCGTCGGGGCGTTCGTTTCCTTTGTCCCAACGACCATGGGGGATGGCCCCGAGATGCGGGCATTCCTCTCGACGTATCGCATCGTTGCCGCGGGGGGAACGGCCGGCCTCGCTCTGCTGATGCTGCCGGCCTTCGTCCGGTCGCGGTTCCTGCAAGCCATGACGCGGATCCCGAAAGTCGGACGGATCCTCGGCGAGTTGATCAATGCGCTGCTTCTCTACTCGCACCGCTGGCGGGTCGTCGTGGCAGTCCTCGTGATGAGCATCTTCGGGCACATCCTGATGCTCGGCTGCTTTTACGCGTGCGCCCTGGGCATCCATCGTCCCGACCAGGTCCCCGGCTTCTGGGAACACCAGCAGTTCATGCCGGCGGCCGAACTGGCGGGGGTTTTCTTCCCGCTGCCGGCGGGCATGGGCGCCCTCGAAGGGGCCATCGGATATTTCTACAAACTGGACGGGAAATCGTCGGGCGACGGTGTGCTCACCGGTGTTGCTTACCGAGTGATCTCACTACTGATCGCCGCCATCGGCGCGGTCTTCTATGCGTCGCTTCGGCGCGAGATTCAGTCGGCCCTGGCCGCGGAATCGAAGGTTCCCAATGACGACTCGACGTCAGACGAGGGATCGATTCATCAGGATGGCCGCACGGTCGTCCTCGCGGAACCCGAGCCACTGGCGAAGTAGCGCACATGCTCCGTGCGACACAAAGTCGCCGGGCAGAGAGCAAAGTTCGAAAAGCGCGCCGTTGGCAAGCCGAAGGCTGATCTTTGCGAATGGATCGCGTTGTGGTGGAAGGCCTAACCTCATGCGGAGCATGAGGGCTACCGGGGCCTCGACCGCATGCTCAGGCCGCCGGCAGGGCGAGGAAGTTCTTCAGCAGCGGAATGCCCTGGAGCGTCAGGAAGCTCTCGGGATGGAACTGCACGCCGTGGATCGGATACTTCCGGTGCCGGAGTCCCATGATCTCTTTGGGATGATCGCTGTCGTCGGTCCAGGCGCTCACTTCGAGCTCGGGCGGGACCGATTCCCACGTCACGACGAGGCTGTGATATCGCGTCGCCTCGAACGGGTTGTCGAGCCCCGCGAAGACGCCTCTATTGTCGTGGTGGATGAGCGAGACCTTGCCGTGCATCAGGCGGTCGTTGCGGACGACGTTCCCGGAGTAGACCTCCCCCAGGCACTGATGCCCGAGGCAGACGCCGAGCGTGGGGATCTTCGGTCCGAGCCGGGCAATAAGCTCCTTGGAGATTCCCGCTTCCTTCGGCGTGCACGGCCCCGGCGAAACGATGATCCGCTCGGGGTGCATCGCCTCGATCTGATCGACCGTCACCTGGTCGTTCCGCGCGACTTCGATCTTGAGACTCGAATCGATTTCCCCCAGCCTCTGCACGAGGTTCCAGGTGAAGGAGTCGTAGTTGTCGAGGACGAAGATCATGGGAAGAAGGAGTCAGTAGTCAGGAGACAGGAGTCAGTAGAAAGGCAGGGATGGCTGGCGACACGCGATCGTTTGTTGTCTTCGTTCCGTCTTCTCCTGTCTACTGTCTCTTGACTACTCTCTTCCCACGCCGTAGAGCGGTCCGAACTTTCGCCACAGGTGGTCGATCAGCGGTTGCGGGCTGAGTTTCTCGCCCGTCACCATCTCGACCAATCGTTGCGGACGGTACTGCTTCCCCTTGTGGTGAATGTGCTTGTTGAGCCATTCCTTGAGAGGCTGGAATTCGCCTTTGGCGAACTGGCCTTCCAGTCCGCCGAGGTCGCGGTCGGCGGCGTTATAAAGTTGAGCGGCGTACATGTTGCCGAGGGCGTAGGTCGGGAAGTAGCCGAGCATCCCTCCCGACCAGTGGACGTCCTGGAGGCATCCGCGACGATCGTCCGGCGGAACGATGCCGAAGTATCGCGTGAATGTCTCCGTCCAGACAGTCGGGACGTCGGCCGGGTTCAGGTCGCCCGAGATGAGCGGCTGTTCCAACTCGAACCGCAGCATGATGTGCAGGTTGTACGTCACTTCATCCGCTTCGACGCGGATGAACGACGGACGCACGTCGTTAATTGCTCCGTAGAAGTCGCACAGGCTGACGGTGCCAAGAGCATCGGGGAAGTGGGCCTGGGCCTGCGGGTAGAAGTGGGACCAGAACGGCCGGCTGCGTCCGACGAAGTTCTCCCACATCCGCGACTGCGATTCGTGGATACCAAGCGAGACGGAGTCGCCCATCGGCGTTCCGTACGCGCCGCGATCGAGCCCCTGCTCGTACATCCCGTGACCCGCTTCGTGAAGCACGCCGAAGAAGGCCTCGGGGAAGTGGTTTTCGTTGTACCGCGTCGTGAGACGGCAATCGCCGGGACCGATCCCGTTGCAGAAAGGATGGGCGGTGACGTCGAGCCGGCCCGCCTCGAAGTCGAAGCCGATCCGCTTGGCGACATCGGTCGCGAAGACCCGCTGTGCTTCGACGGGGAAGCGGCGGTGGAGGATCATCACGTCGGGCTTCTTCGAAGCGCCGGCGATGGCGGCCACCATCTTGACGAGGGCCTCGCGGAGCGGGGTGAAGACCGCCTGGACGTCGCCGACTTTCATCCCCGGCTCGTACTCGTCCAGGAGGGCGTCGTAGGGGACGCCGCCGTCGAAGCCGATGCAGCGGGCTTCCTGCCGTTTCAACTCGACGATCTTTTCGAGCCACGGCCGGAACTGGGCGAAGTCGGACGCTTTCCGGGCCTTCACCCAGGCCTGCTGTCCGAGTGACGTCACGCGCGACAACTCTTCGACCAGCGACTTGGGGAGCTTGGTGGCGCGATCGTAGTAGCGGCGGGCTTCGCGAACGTTGACCACCGGAGCCGAGTCGGGTTCGCCGAGATCGCTGCGCTGACCGAGTTCGCCGAGGAGTTCGCCGACGCGGGGGTGCGTCGCCCGGTCGTGAATCATTCCCGCAAGGAGACCGAGCTGGTTCGAACGATGCTCGGCCCCCTGCGTCGGCAGGTAAGTCTGCTCGTCCCAGCCAAGGACATTGACGCACGAACCGAGAAGCGACGTTTCCTTGAGACGACCGACCAGTTCCTGATACAGCTCCGCCGTAGCCGCCATGAGTCGCTGCGCTCCGCAAGTTTTGACGAAAGAGGAACCCGCATTGTCACCGCACGCCGCGGGAAGGCAAGGGACCAAAGTCGCCCTCATGCTCCGCATGAGGGCGACTTTGGGGACTGCCGCACGGCGGTTCGTCCGCTACAATCGGAACATGACCTTTGCGCATCCGTGGCTGCTCGGCTTCCTGGGGCTGATCGCGATCCCGATCATCCTGCACTTTCTGCTGCGCCAGAAGCCGAAGAAGCTGCTGTTCCCCGCGCTCCGCCTGATCCAGAAACGGCAGCGGAACAACGTGCGCCGGATGCGGTTGCGTCACATCTGGCTGATGCTTCTGCGAATTCTGGTGATTGCCTTTCTCGTCCTGGCGGTGGCCCAGCCGAAGCTCCCCGCTGCCGACTACGGCCTGACGAACGCGGAGATCGCTCGACTGGCGGCTATTGGCGTTGCGGCGGTCGGGGCGTACTTCGGGCTGATGCACCTGTGGAAGCGGAGACGGCTCGCCCACAGCGACCTCGCTTACCGGCGGTCGCTATTGCGGGGCGGGACGGGTGTTGGCGTCCTGGTGCTGCTGTTGCTGCTCGTGATCTGGCCTTATTGGCGGCGGATTGATGCGGAGCTTTCGGCCCCGCAGCCACCGGCGAAGGAAGACGCACCCGTCGCGGCGGTGTTCCTGTTCGACACCAGCGCCAGCATGGAGTATCGCCTGGAGAGTCGCACGCGGCTGGAGCAGGCGCAGCGGGTGGCTGAAGAGTTTCTGGAAAGCCTTCCGCCGCGAAGCCGCGTGGCGGTGGGGACATCGTCGGACGACGGGCAGGTTCTGTTTCAGGCCGATCTCACGAGTGCCCGCAACCGCATCAAATCTCTGAAGACGACCCACGCGAGCCTTCCGTTGAGCACGCGGGTGCGGACGGCGCTGTTGGTGCAGGAGGAGGACAGGCGGCGGACGCTCGATGCGGACGCGTCGACTCCCGAGGATCAGCGCGAGGACGGGTTCCTGCGCGAGATCTATGTCTTTACCGACATGGCCCGCACCGCCTGGCGCGAGGACGACTCGAAGCAGTTGCAGTCGGAAATGACGCGGATGCCGTGGGCGAGCGCGTACCTTATTGATGTGGGGGTCGAGCGCCCCACTAACGTCGCGATCTCGGGGGTGAAGCTCTCGCGGCAGACGGTTTCGGAGGGGAGCGAACTGGTCGTCGAGGCGGCGCTCGATGCGGTGGGCGTGGAGAGTGCGGCGCGGACGGTCGAGCTCTATCTCAACAGCGAGCGGGGCCCGGTCAAGAAGGGGCAGAGTACCATCACCGTCGACACGCAGGCGGGGGCAAAGGTCGCATTCACGATTCCCGGCGTCAAAGGACCGCTGGCCCAGGGGGAAGTGCGGTTGATCTCGAGCGACCCGCTTCCGGGCGATGACGTGCGTTACTTCACGGCGGCGGTGAAGCCGGTTCCCGAGATTCTGCTGGTGAGCGAGTCGGCGGACGATGCGGCGTATCTGCGGCTGGCCCTCGCGCCGACCGATCTCGAGCAGAGCGGCAAGGCCCGTTACAAGTGCCGGGTCGTCCGCCCCGTGCAGTTGGAGTCGACCAATCTCGATGCCTATGAGGCGGTCTGCCTCATCAACGTGCGGGAGCCGTCGACGAAAGCCTGGGACGCATTGACGAAGTATGTGTCGGCCGGCGGGGGGCTGGCGGTGTTTCTAGGGAGTCCCCGAATTGAATCGGAGTCGTATAACTCACCGGCGGCCCGGGCGATTCTGCCGGTCGAGTTGCTTGCCCAGCTGGGGTTTCGTGGCGATGTGTTCCTCGACCTGCAAAACCTGGCGCATCCGATTCTGAAGAAGTTCGATGAGCTGGGCGGGGCCGGGGAACTGACGGCGTCGAACGTCTATCGGCACTGGAAGACGCTGCCGGTGGAAGGGGCGACGGTCATCGCTTCCTATACCGATGGCCGCGAGACGCCCGCGTTAGTGGAACGCCCGTTCGGCCAGGGGCGGACCGTCGTCCTGACGACGTCGGTCGATCTGGGCGGATGGAGCGAGATTCCGCGCTCGTGGCAGTTCGTGGTTCTCGCCGACCAGATGATGCAGTATCTCGGCCGCGTCGGCGAAGGGGTCTATAACTATTCGGCCGGCGAGGGGGCGGTGCTGCCGCTCGATCGCCGGAAGCCGCTGACTGAGTATCTACTCCGGACTCCGGCTCTGGAGCAGCTCCCCGGGAAGGTCGCGGCCGATGCCCGCTTTGTGACGATCGACAAGACCCCGCAAGCGGGACCGTATGAACTTGAGGGGACCGAGACGAAGGAGCCATACATCACGGGGTTCAGCGTGAATGTCCCGGTCGGTGAAAGCGATTTCACGCGGCTGATCGATGCGGACCTTGAAGTCTATTTCGGCAAGGACCGGTATCGCGTGGCGAAGGACCTCGGCACGCTGCAGCGGATCGTGACGACGGGACGGAAGGGGGAAGAGATGTTCCCGTTTGTCGTGGCGTTCCTGATTGCGGTATTTGTGGGCGAACATCTGGCGGCGAATTTCTTTTATGAAGCGGAGCAAGCGGGTCCGGCGACGCCGAGACGGCAGCCGGAGGGTGCGTGATGGATCTCTTTACGCCTTTACGCCGAAGGCGTTATATCCGATAGCCCAGGGTCGCGAGGCTTTGCGAGCGCGCCCTGGGTTGCGGCAAAATGAGCAGGAACCCCGACGGGGTTCTATGAATGGAGCGCGATAGACGCTGACTATGGAACCCCGTTGGGGTTCTGAATTCCATCGTATCGCGACCCTGGGCTATCGGATGCAACGCCTTCGGCGTAAAGACAGGGGCATCACAGCCGGTTGTTGCACTCTCTTCCGTAGTCCTTTCTGACGCTGGAGTTGTCGTTCCCGGATGAGCGTCGTCTTCGATCCGATCTGGTCGTGGCCTGCCGTGGCGGTTGTTGCGGCGGGGCTGCTGTTGCTTGTTGCGGGGACCTACCCGCGGCGGGTGCGGCACATCGCGCCCGGACGACGGCGGCTGTTGACGGGGTTGCGGCTGGCTGCGGTGGCGGCCATCGTTCTGGCGATGCTGCGGCCGGCGCTGCGGTTCGATTCGTCCGAGAAGAAGACGTCGATTCTGTATGTCGTCACCGATGCCAGCCGCAGCATGAACACGAAGGACGGCACGGGCGGGCTCACGCGCCGTGAAGCGGTGATCAAGCTGGTCAGCGACATCGAGCCGCGGTTCAAGGAGATCGCGGACGAGGTTGAGGTTCGTTACTTCGATTTCTCCACGGAGTTGACGCCCGTCGAGAAGCCTTCGCCGAATGCCGAAGGAACGCAGACGGCGTTGGGAGCGGTGCTGGAAGCCATCCATCGCGGGTCGCAGGGGCAGCGGCTGGTGGGCGTGCTGCTGATGAGCGACGGCGCGCAGCGGGCGCTGTCGCCGCTCGACGCCGACCCGCGCGACATGGCCCGCCTGCTGGGACAGCATCAGATTCCTGTCTTCACCGTGCCGATCGGCGGCTCGGGGCTCGCCGAGAACGCGCTCGATATCGCCGTCGAAGATCTGCTGGTCGATCCGCTGGTCTTCGAGAAAAAGGTCGTTCCAGTGACGGCCAAGGTGCGACTTGCCGGAGCGGCGGGTCGGAAGGTGACGGTTCAGCTGTTGGTCGAGGACCGTACCGGGAAAAAGCCGGGCGAGTCAGGCGAGATGAAGATCCCTGAGACGACGCGGCACGCCAAGCCCCGCATGACGATCGAGACGACCCGCAACGCGGACGTCATTCCGGTCGACCTCTCGTTCATTCCCGATCGTCCGGGCGAGTTCAAGCTGCGGCTGGAAGTCATTCCACAGGATGGGGAGCTGCGCGAGGCCAACAACCGGCTCGAGACGATCGTGGCGGTGCAGAAGGGGGGGATCAAGGTCGCGTATATCGACAAGTACCGCCCCGAGATGAAGTACCTGCGGGCGGTCAATAACTCGGACAAGATCCAGCTCGACTTCCAACTGGTGCGGTCCGGGAAGTTCCAGCCGCAGACAGATATCGATCCTGAACTGTTCAAGCCGGGGAAGTACGACGCCTACATCCTCGGCGACGTTCCGGCGGAAGTGTACGGCGCCGAGCGTCTGAAGCAACTGGCGGCCCGCGTGAACGAAGGAGCGGGACTGCTGATGATTGGCGGCTTCCGCAGTTTCGGGAGTGGAGGGTTCGCCGAGACGCCGCTGGCCGATCTGTTGCCGGTCGCCATGCTGTCGGTCGAGAAGCAATCGGGCGACCAGATCGATACTTCGCTTCATTACCTGACGCCGGTGAAGATGGTCCCCACGCAGCGTGGCCTGCAGCATTATCTGATGCGGCTCGATCCGGCGAAGAACCGCGAAGTGTGGGATGCGCTGGCACCGCTCGAAGGGGCCAACAAACTCCGGACCAAGAACGAAGCCGTCGAAGTGCTGGCAGAGACGCCGGAACATGCCCCCGTCCTGATGGCTCACGTGGTGGGCTCCGCTCGCGTGGCGGCTTTCGCGGGCGACACCACGTTTCAGTGGTATCTGGCGGGACAGCGGGAAGCCCACCAGCGATTCTGGCGGCAGATGATCCTGTGGCTCTCGCACAAGGAGGCCGACACCGATCAGCCGGTGTGGGCGTCGGTCGAGCCGCGGAATTTCTCGCCGCGGCAGCCGGCTCCCCTCAAGATGGGAGCCCGGAGCGAGACGGGGGCTCCGCTCAACGATGCGGAGTTCGCCGTGACGGTGATCGATCCCGAGGGAAAGCCGCAGTCGATTCCTGCCCGCAAGTCGGGCGATCAGAACACCGCCGAAGTGACCGGAGCCACGCTTCCGGGCGACTGGTGGGTGAAGGTGTCGGCCACGCGCGGCGGGCAGGCTTATTCATTTCCTGCCTGGACGCGGTTCCTGGTGGATGCCCGCGACCTCGAGATGGACAACCCGGCCGCCGATCCCGGCCTGATGCGTGAGATCGCCGAACTGACCGGCGGCATGACGATCCCGCCGGAGCGGCTCGATGCCACACTCGGCGAGAAGAGCAAGAACGGCGACTTCACGCTCCGCGAGGTGGCCCAGCATCGCGACCATCGGCTGTACGACAACTGGATTTTCCTGGTCGCTTTCGTCGCGCTGATGACCGCCGAGTGGGCCTGCCGGAAGCAGTTTGGGCTGGTGTGAGCCCCTTGGGATAGCCTTCCAGGCTGTCCGTCCAGTCGCTGCAAACGCGATTCGCCCGAAAGACCATCTTCTGAGAATTGTCATTGGTCGTTGATCATTGGTCAGTGGTCATTTCTGAGAAATGATCAACGTCCGACGGCCAATGACCACTCGGCGCGGAGTTCACCGTACGCAACAACCAGGTGGCGGCGTGAGATTCCTTGGCAGCCTGGAAGGCTATCCCACGGGGCGTGGAAGGGAAACACTCACCCCGCCATGTGTATCGACCCGGTGGGTCACCCGCAGCCCTTCGACGCACGGACGATGGCAGTCCGGCCGAGCGAAATCTCAGCCCGTCCAGTGACGATCCGGCAAGCTTTCGCGTGATTGTCTGGCGGTGAGAAATCGGGACGCGTGCAGGGGCAGCGGGGAGTCGTTAGCATGACGGCGACAAGTCCGCCCGCCGACTTTCCCGCCTGGTTTCCGCTCCGAAAGGTTGATCCATGTCGAATCAGTTGCCCATCGTTTTCGCTTTGCTGACCGGTCTCTTCTGGGGCACCTATGGTTCGGCCCTCGGCAACTCGCGGAGTGCCGAGAAGAGCCCGTTCAAGCCGTACGTCCTGATCGCCGTCGCTTACTTGGCGTGGGGCCTGATTGGCGGCGTCGGCGGGATGCTGGCGACCAAAACCGGCTTCCACTTCTCCGTCGATGGCAGCAAGTGGGGCTTCATCGCCGGCTCGCTGGGCGCTCTCGGCGCCCTCGCTCTCACGCTGGCGATGTTTACGGGAGGGACAGCGAAACCTCAGATCGTGATGCCGATTGTGTTCGGAACGGCCGTCACGGTGAACGCCATCGTGGAAATGCTCCGCACCAAGTCGTCCGTGAACCCGATGCTGTACCTGGGAATCGCCGGCATGGCGGTGTGCATCGTGCTTGTCGCGTACTTCACCCCGCACGCGACTCCTCACAAGCCGGCCGCGCCGGCGAGTGCTCCGTCGACCGCCTCTGTCACCCCCCCGGCCGCACACTGAGAAATCCCTGCAGTTTTTCGTCCCGGCGAGCCCGCTTCCCCATCGTCAGGACTTCGTGCCGTGACCCGCGATGAGATCCAGAAGCTCATTCCGCACCGCCCGCCGTTTCTCTGGCTGGATGAAGTCGTTGAGGCGACCGAGCGGCGGGTGCATGCCCGCAAGTTCATCGATCCCGCGCTCGACGTGTTTCAGGGGCACTATCCCGGCTTTGCGGTGCTGCCGGGGGTGCTGCAATGCGAGGCCGCCTTTCAGGCGGGAGCACTGCTCATCGCGCGGAGCGGGACGGTGTCCCCCGGCCATGTGCCGGTGGTCACGCGGCTCAACAACACGCAGTTCCGCCGCCTGGTCCGACCGGGTGAGACGATCGACATCGAGGTCGAACTGACCGAGACTCTGGCAAACGCCTACTTCCTGACGGGCAAGGTCTCGGTCGGGGGCAAAGTTTCCACACGACTCGAATTCGCCGTGGCATCGGCGCCGGTCGGCCCGTAAGCCGTCCGGACGAAGTCATACGAAAAGCAGAAAGAGCCACAGGCGAATATCGCCCGTGGCTCTTTTCAATGGAATCACCGCGAATCGTTGCGATCGCCCTTCCGGTCGCCGTCAGAACTTCGGCACCTTGATGTCGAGGTTGTTGTAGTTCGGGTTGTGGAACCCGTCCACGAACTCCATTCCGAACCCCATGCCCATTTCATACTGAGCCCGGCGGGCCCACGGAGTCCGCGGGTGCTCGGTGATGACGAACTGGAAGAGGTCGCGGGCCTTCTGCTCGTGCTCCTTGAGGTCCTTCAGGTACTCGTCGCGGCTCATCTTGAGCTTGAAGGCGGCCTTGAGGGCCTTGTACTGCTCTTCATCCGGTTCGATCATTTTCGGGGTGCGGCGAACGTTCCATTCGTTGCTGTTAGCCCGCACCGGCTTCGGATTCTTGCGGACGTGGTCGTCCATGGCCAGGAGGTACTGGAACAGCCGCACGCGGTAGGCATAGCACTGGGCCAGGATCAGGTCGTAGTGAGCCCGCCACCGCTCGCTCTCTTCCTTCGCCCGCAGCGGCTCCAGCTTTTCGAGCAGCGGGATGACGTTGTTCAGTCCTTCCATGGCCCGGTTGGCTTTGACCACTTCCTGCCCGGCGGCCGACTTGAAAGGTTCGAGCTCGAGCGGGTAGTGCAGCTCGCGGATATTGAGCTGCTTGTCGACTTCGGGATCCATGATCTGGATCGCCTGGCTGACCGTGGAGCGGAACTTGCTTTGAGTCACCTGCTGGCCGTATTCGCGCCGCGAACCGAGGTTCGGCTCGTATTCCTTCATGTCGAGGGCGTCGAACTGCCGCTTCTCGTTGGCGCCCGCTCCGGAAAGGTCTTCCTCTTCGCCGGGCAGCACGAAGAAGATGCCCCCCGACTCTTTCGCCAGCCGGACCTGCTCGTAGGGGCCGAAGCCGCTGGAGAAGGCGTCCCAGCGGGCGTGGAGTCCATCCCACTGCAGGCATTCGCGGAACGGCGTCTCGGGACCGCGGAGAATCGGCAGCCAGTGCCACAGCTTGTACTTCGGGTCCATCCACTTCACGCGGGCGTACTTGTAACCGAAGATCGCTTCGCGGCCCATGATGTAGATCGGGGCGTGCGCCTTCTTCGCCGCGTCGAGCGCCTGTTCCACCTTGTCTCCGTCGTCGCCGGATTCGTCCGTGACGACGATGACGACGAGCTTTCGCTTCTGTCGCGAGGCCAGCGTCTTATGGTCGTCGATCGCCTTCAGGATCGCCTGGCAGGTGTTTTCCAGGCCGCTCTCGTCAATGGCGATCTTGTCGATCGAGTCCTTGATTTCCTTCACGTCGCTGGTCGGCTTCGGCGTGATCGGATGGTATTTCTCGCCGAAGCCGATGACGGACGTGAGCAGCGTTTCCTGGTTCTTCTTTTTGCTGAATTCCTTGTCCGTCTTGGAGAACAACCCCAGTTCTTCGTACACCTTGTGGAAGTTCTCGCGGATTTCCTTCTGGTCGTCCTTCATGCTTTCGGATTCGTCGAAGAGCCAGACGCACATGACCTGCTCATTGCGCAGAATGCGAATCAGTTCGTTCGTCATCGCATGGAGGGCGGCCCCGTAACCGCCGACCATCTGGCCCCCTTCGCCTTTGATTCCACCCCCTCCGCCAACCTTGCCATCCAGATCGTCGCCAATCGACAATCCGCCGGGCCCCGCGATTTCCCCGACGCCGATCCGGATTGACGGATCTCGAAATTTATTGCTCGTCCCCATCTGCTTTCCGACACCCGTTCCGGTGCCGAAGCCGCCTCCGGTTCCTCCGCCGCCCCCTCCACCCCCCGTCCCGCCGACGGCCTGGTTCGTCTGGATGGCGTCGGTGATTTCGACTGCCGCCGAGGGGCCCGACATCGCCGTGATTTCCGTGGCCGCCCGGGTGTCCTCGGACATCACGCGCTCGAAACTCTCGCGCGAGACATCCTCCTCATAGACCGCATCCATGTGAACCGGAGCGGTGTTCTCGACGACCGCCTGGTGGATCAGTCCCAGCGCCAGCAGCGCCATCGAATGCACGCCCAGCGACACGGCAAAGGACGAAATCCCGAGCTTCTTGGCGCTCGTTGTTTCGCTCGCGGCCGGCGCTGCATCGCGAGAGGCATCTCGCTTCGGTGCGGGGGGGGCGACGGGTTGGGCTGTCACCGGTTCGGCAAGCTGGGCAGTCGACATGGCGTCAGTTCGCTCCACTCGGAGTGACAGCGGAATGTTTGAACGGGAAGGCAGGGGGCAATCGCCGGACGCGACTGCCGTCCGAATATCAAAGTACGGCTTTCCAAGATACCGATGCGAACGGCTTCATTCTACGACAAAAGCTCTCCCGAGGCGAATCGCCCGCTGGAGAGCCTCGTCGAAAATCCACAGGACACCCGCCGTTGATTGTTTACGGCGATCACCGTCTCGGGCGATCACCGTCGACGGCGATCACAGTGTCGGAGGAGCCTTTGGCTTCGGCGGCGCCTTCTTCGGGTCTTTCTTGATCTCTTCTTCGCGGGCGAGCTGAATGCGACGCTGCTCGGCCGCGTTGCGATCCATGGCCACGTAGTCCGCCTTCCCTTCTTCCCACTGCCAGCCCATGGGCTTGCTGAGTTCTTTCTCGGCCAGCAGAGCCCAGGGAGTGCCCGGGTGCTCGTCGACAACACGGGTCAGGTATTCGCGAGCCCGCTTCTCGAGTTTTTTCACTTCGGGACCGGTCGTGATCTCGCTCGACTCGGCCAGGCGCCACTGGTTGTTTCCGGCCGTCTTGAAGGTCTTCGGGTTGAGCTTCATTTCGGCCGCCATTTTGTTGAAGCCGAAATACCGGACACGCATCGCCAGGACACGCCCCATGGCGAGATCGTAACTGGCGCGCCACCGCGGGGTGTCGAGCTTGTCCCGATCCTTCTCACCCACCTCGAGCATCTGCTGCATTTCCTGCAGCGGGGCATCGTAGCGGGCGGCGAGCGGCTGAGCGGCGGTGATTTCCTGCCGCAAGGCATTGTCGTTGTCCGCCCGGAAAATCAGATTCGGGACGGGAGCATCCTTCATCGATGTGTTCTTGCAGACGTTGATCAGGGCCTGCTTGGCCTTGTTCTTCATCACCTCGGTTTCGAGGGTCCGAAGCGGGCGATAGTCCGGACGATAGCTCTTCATCACCAGCGGATCGAACTTCACCTTGCTGTCGTCCGTAATGAGGTAGAGGCCGCCCGTCTCGGTGCAGAGGCGAGTGAGCCCATACGGGCCAAACGACGACGAGATGTGATTCAGGTCCTGCACCTGCACTCCGAAGAAGGGGAGTTCGAGGCGCTCCGGATAGGCCGATTCGGGCCCCAGATCGACGGCGATGTTGTTGAAGACCGTGCCGTCCGAGTCCTTGAACGTGACGTATCCCTTCTCGCGGCCGAAGACCGCGGCATTGCCGACGCAATAGATCTTCATGCCCCACTTGCGGAGCTTGACGAGTTCGGACTCGATGTTCTGGAAGTCATCGCCGCGTTCGTCGGTGACGACGATGATCATCACGTTGCGCTTCATCTTCAGGCGGTGCGGCAGGAACTTGTTCGCCGCCGTCATGATGGCGGTCAGCGTCATTTCCTTGCCCGATGTGTCGTCCTTCATCTTGCGGACTTTTTCCGCGACTTCCCGGACATCATCCACCGGTTCCGGCGTCAGGATTTCCACCTTTTCGCCGAACGACAGTGCGGCGGTCTTGAGCGCTTTGTCCTGTCCGACCTTCAGCTGGCCGAGCTGCTTGTAGACGTTCTCGAAGCGGTCGGCGATGGCGTTGCGGCGGTCGCGGAGCGAGAGCGACGCGTCGAAGATCCAGATCGCCAGGGTCTTGTCATCCTTCAGCGAGGCCGTCAGTTCGTGCGTCAGTCGGTCGAGCGAGCCTTCCACCGAGCCGGAAACCTCGGAAGCCCCTTCCGAGTTGAACCCGGCCGAAAGGTCGGTCTTGTCGCCCGTCGGCATTTCGGTCGAGCGGCCGATCGTCCGCGGAGTGATGACTTTGTCGACGACGGTCTGGAATGTCTGCTGGGAAGCGCTGACCGTGGCGATCTGCTGATCTGCGTTGTCGGGGTTCTGAGCCCCGCTGCCGTTGCCGATCGACATGCTGGTCACGTCGCCGCTGGCCGCCACGACGTCGGTTGCGGTGGCGTCGACGTTGAAGGGATCGGTCGCCGCCGAGTCGTCGAATGCGTCGGTGAAAATCCCGTTCTCATGGAAGCCGGACGGCCGCACGATGAACAGGCACGAAAGCAGTACGAGGGCGTGAGCTCCGAAGCTGACGGCCCAGGACGGAATCTGCCGGCGGAGCGAATCCGCTTCCGCCTTGTCCATCCGTGTTTCGTAGCCGTCGACCGCCGTCAAAGGCTTGGGGGGGGAAAAGCTCACCGCCGGAACCTCGCAATAGGAAGGAATCCACCCGGAACGGGGGAGGTCCAACAGAAACTCAACGCAAAACGGACGCTCGCTCGGCAATCCACATCGAATCGCGAGAACCCATCGGCCGCACAGGGAGTAACCTGCGCACAGGACCCCGCAATTTGCCTACATCCTATCCATCCCGATTTCCGACTGCAACCAGTTTGTTGATCCGTAGCATCGGGCGGGGGATGTCTCGAACTTTGACCCCAGCCCCTCGCTTTCCCGAATGGTCGACAGAACCTTACAATCCCTGTCCAACAGTTCGGTTGAGGGGTTCGTCGCCGAACGACCCCGGGATTATCCAATCGTTGCCGGTTCGCGAATCTGCTTTCTCGAACCAGCAAGCCAACGAAAACCCCTTTGGGCCGCACACGGCTTCCATCAATAAACCCCGGAGACGCTCATGACGTTCGTTTGTCCCTTTCGGATTTCTCGAACGAACTCTTCCGGACTGGTCGCCGCTGCTCTTGGCGTTTTCCTCCTCGGCCAGGCCGGCCAGGCCGAGGAACCGGTGTCGCTGGCGGGGATTCTGTCTCGGAAAAATCGCGAAACGTTCGATGCTGTCGCGGCTTACGTCGGATCAAACGCCTCGGCCGGAGACGCCGACAAAGGCTACCGTTGGCTTTTCGAGGCCGCGCGCCGCGAAGGATGGGAAGCGGACGCACTTCCATTCGTTGATGCGTACCGCCAGCGCCCCGAGCTCGATCCGGTGACGAAAGTCATTGGCCAGCAAGTGCAGGCCCTCGGACTGGCTCGTCAGGGCAAGGCCGACGGAGCACTCGACGCCATGGACGAAGCACTGTCCGGCGTTGGACTTCGGAGTGCAAACGAATCGCTCGACTTTGCCACCGCGCTGGCGACTGCGATGCAAAGCGGCGGCAAGCCGGAAGCATCCAAGCAGGTGTATGAGCGTCTGACGCGCAAGTTCTTTCTCAATCCGGGGGTACGTCAATTCTGCGAGAACCGGTCGGGAAAGCTCGAACTGCTCGGAAAGCCCGCACCCGATCTGGGAATTCAAGACCTCGATGGGAAGCCGGTGGCCTGGGCAGACTTTGCCGGAAAAGTCGTGCTCGTCGACTTCTGGGCCACCAACTGCCCCCCGTGCCTCGAAGAATTCCCGAGTTTGAAGCAACTCCATGCCGACTATCACAAGGAGGGTTTCGAGGTGGTGGGGATCAGCCTCGATGACGACCGCTCGATTGTTGACTCGTTTCAGCAACGGGCCAAGCTTCCCTGGCGGCTGGCGCTCAGCAACACCGACCGGGACGCCACGCGAGAACGCTTCAAGGTCGTCACGATTCCCTCAATGTTTCTGGTCGACTCCGAAGGGCGGGTCCAGTATGTCGATGTTCGCGGGACGGAACTGAGGCGAGTGCTCGAGCGGACGCTCAAGAAAGCTCCGTAGCAGTCGCAGTTCCTCCCGTCGGGCGCGGTTTCGGGAGGACTTCATGCACGTCACCGAGACGATGATCCGTCCCGAGACCGGGCAGCGGTTGTTCGTGCGGTTCTGCCATGCGTCCGGCGGACCCTCCCACCGCACCCTGTTGCTGCTGCATGGCGCCTGTGAGCATGGCGAACGCTATCTGAACTTCGCCCGCTGGATGACTCAGAGGCGGTGGAACGTCGTCCTCCCCGACCTCCGAGGCCACGGCCGATCGGGGGGGATTCGCACCTTCGTCCGCGATTTCTCCGAATACGTGGACGACGTGGAGACAGTCCGCACGCATCTCAAGCTTGCTCCCGAACAGACCGCTCTATTCGGTCACAGCATGGGGGGGCTGGTGGCGGTCCGGCACACGCAACGGTTCATCGGACGCTTTTCTTCCGTCGCTCTCAGCTCGCCGCTCCTGGCGCTGAAAGTTCCGATTCCGGTGGCGAAGGTTGCGGTGGGGCGAATGGTGTCGCTCGTGGCCCCGCAGATCCGGTTCAAGACCGAAGTCGATCCGCACCACGCCACACGAAATCCCGACGCCCGCGAATTTCGTCTCAACGACCCACTCGGTGTCCGCTCGGTGACGGCGGGCTGGTATTTCTCAATGAAGCGGGCGCTGAGGCAGGCGTGGTCCGAGGCCGCGAATTTCACGCAGCCGGTTCTCATCATGCAGGCTGGCCAGGACAAGATTGTCGACCCCGAAGCCCCGGTCCGCTGGCTGCAGCGGGTCTCGAGTTCGGATGTGCGGTTCCACCGCCGTGACGAGGACTATCACGAACTCCTCAACGAGCCCGGTTGGGAAGAGACCGCTCACCTCCTCACCGAGTGGCTGACCCGGCGCCTGGAGGCGCCGGCAATCGTCCCTTTCGCGAATGCGGCCTGAGCGGGGGCGAGGTCTCCGCTCGATAGAACGCCCGCCAGGCATCGAGACCTCGGCTTCCGAACGCGGGCCGCTCGGGGCCGCACACCGGCGCTTCCCCGCCGGTGAATTGCCACGGCCGTCGCGATTCCGGATGATTCGGACTGTTCCCTTTCCCGCGAACAGATCCCTCATCGACTTCCCATGTCTCTTCCGCGCTCCCGCAGCCAGACTCATTTCGAGCGAGCCAGCCGATCCATTCCCGGCGGCGTCAACAGTCCCGCCCGCGCCTTCGGCGCGGTCGGCGGGCATCCGCTGATCATCGATCATGCGGACGGCGCGTTCCTGCACGACATCGATGGGAATCGGCTGATCGACTACATCGGCTCGTGGGGACCGCACATTCTCGGCCATCGTCATCCCGAGGTCACGAAGGCCATCCATGCGGCGGTCGACAAGGGGACCAGCTTTGGCGCTCCCAACGAGATGGAGACGGAGCTGGCGGAGCTGATCAAGGACGCCGTTCCCTCGATCGAGCTCGTCCGCATGGTCAGCTCGGGCACCGAAGCGACGATGTCGGCGATCCGGGTGGCCCGGGGGTTCACCGGCCGCGATCTGATCATCAAGTTTGCGGGGTGCTATCACGGGCACGTCGACAGCCTGCTCGTCAAAGCGGGGAGCGGGGCGCTGACGCACGGCAATCCATCGAGCCCCGGGGTTCCCAAAGGCTGCACGGCGGACACTCTCGTCCTCGAATACAACCATACGGACCAGCTCGAAGAGGCGTTCAAGACCCATCCGGGCAAGATCGCGTGCGTCATTCTCGAACCGGTCGTCGGCAACATGGGGACCGTCCTGCCGGCCCCGGGATACCTGGAAACGCTGCGGCGGCTGTGCAGCGAGCATGGAACGGTGCTGTTGTTCGATGAAGTGATGACGGGGTTCCGCGTCGCGTACGGCGGGGCTCAGGAGCGGTTCAAGATCCGCCCCGACATGACGACGCTGGGGAAGATCGTCGGCGGCGGGATGCCGGTCGGAGCGTACGGAGGCCGGGCGGACATCATGCAGAGGGTCTCGCCGGTGGGCCCGGTCTACCAGGCGGGAACGCTCTCGGGGAATCCCGTCGCGATGGCGGCCGGCATCGCCACGCTGAAGACGCTCAAAACGAGCGATCCTTACTCGCGGCTCGAAGCGACGACGAAGACGCTGTGTGCGGGGCTGGCGGGAGCCGCTCAGAAGGCGGGCGTGCCGTTCACCATCAACCAGGTCGCCAGCATGTGGACCTTCTTCTTCGCCGAAGGTCCGATCACCGACCTGGCCTCCGCGATGAAGAGCGACACGAAGCGATTCGCCCGCTTCTTCTGGGGCCTGATCGACCGAGGGGTTTACCTGGCGTGCAGCCAGTTCGAGGCGAACTTCGTCTCGACGGCCCACACCGCGGAACTGATCGACCAGACGATTGCCTCGGCGAGCGACGTCCTTCACGAAATCGCCCGCGGTTAGTCCGAAGCACTTTCCAGGCGAAGAGAAGGCAGGAACCACGGATAGGACGGAAAGCCCATCGCGGCAGAGCCGCAACCAAAGCAAAGGCATCTGACGCAAAGGCGCAAAGTCCGCAAAGGAATGCACGCAAAGAAAACGCCAGAGATGAGCGAGTGTCAGCAGCTTCCGAATCCCCTCCGAAAAGACAAAGCCGCAAGGGAATCTTCGCAAGGGCAAAGACTCTGGACGTTAAGGCGCATTACCGACGGGCTTTCCGGAAAAAGAACCAAGGGTGGCCGGGTCTGAGGCTTTGCGAAGGCCCGGTTTGAACGCGGATTCCGGGCCTTCCCTTCGGTCAGACCCGGCCACCCGGAAAACGCGAAGGTCGTGCGCTCTAGTAGCACGGAAAACGACAGCACCAGAAGGCGCATCGGAGGACTGGCCAAAGCTCCTCTCGATCTCCTGCTTTGGTTTTTCTCCGGACCTTCCGTCCTTTCCGTGGTTGCCTCCTGGTTCCTGTTGACCGGGTTCAGACCCACTGAGCGGGTGGATCATTCCGGTACGAGACCTAGAATTCGGCGGTGAGCGCCCCTGATCCCTCTAACGCGAGCAGTCCGCCTTGTCCTCAGCCTATGACGCCATCCTGGTGGTCGGTTTCGGGGGTCCCGAGAAGCGGGACGATGTCATTCCGTTTCTGGAGAACGTGCTTCGCGGACGCAACGTTCCCCGCGAGCGGATGCTTGAGGTCGCCGAGCACTACTATCACTTCGACGGCATCAGCCCGATCAACGCCCAGGTTCGCGAACTCATCGCGGCTTTGCGTCCCGAACTCGACCGGCATGGCGTATCACTCCCCATTTACTGGGGCAACCGCAACTGGCATCCCATGCTCCCAGAGACGCTTCGCGAGATGACGGCCGCCGGCGTCAAGCGGGCCCTGGGGCTGGTGCTGGCGGGATACAGCTCTTATTCGAGCTGCCGGCAATACCGGGAGGATGTCGCGCGGGCGCAGGCTGATGTGGGAAGCGGTGCTCCGGCCGTCGACAAGATCCGAGTCTTCTACAACCATCCGGAGTTTGTGGCGGCGAGCGCCGACCGTGTCCGGGAAGCGGTCACGACGCTTCCGGATGAGCATCGCGAGACATTCCACATCGCGTTCACCGCACACAGCATTCCGAACTCGATGGCGTCGAGTTGCGACTACGAGAAGCAGCTCACCGAGACATGCCGTCTCGTTGCTGAATCGCTTGGAATTCCTGCGGAACGCTGGAAGCTGACGTACCAGAGCCGTAGCGGCCGCCCCGAGGATCCGTGGCTCGAGCCGGACATCGGCGACCATCTGAAGTCGCTCGCCGCGACGGGGGCGCTGTCCGTCGTCGTGATGCCGGTCGGCTTCCTGTCCGATCACATGGAAGTCCTGTTCGATCTCGACGAGGAGGCTCGCGACATTGCAAAGTCTTTGGGACTCGCGATGGCCCGGGCCGGGACAGTCGGGGTTCATCCCCGGTTCGTCGGCATGCTGCGCGAGTTGATCGTCGAGCGGATGACGGCTGGGTCGGAGCGCCGCGCGATCGGACGGTACGGCGCGAGCCACGATGTCTGCCCCGAGGGCTGCTGTCCTGCTCCGGCGCGGCCGGGGCGGAGGCCTTGATCGAAAAATGGTCTGCTCTCGTTCCGCAAAAGAACGGGAGCGCTGGCACGAGCTTCGCACTGCCCTGGAATGAGGGCATCAAGCCCAGCGCGCCCAAACAACCGAGTTCCATGGCGTGCCGCTCGCGGGTAAGACGTCGCGACCCGGCGTCACGGCGTCGCTTTCGCACGTGAGCGTTCGAGACCAAGACCCGCTCCGCCCGCCACGTCTCGCACGCGAAACGATTCGACCGTCGCGCCGGACGCCCCTCGAAACCCCGCCTCATCCGCCGCAGGAAGCCACGCCCCCTGCAGCCGCACCGAGTTCCCGACGCACTTGTAGAGCAGATCGCCGTGGCCCAGCAGTCGCTCGGCCCCCGACTCTTCCAGAGCGATCCGCGATTCGAGCGCGGAGGAGACTCGCAGCGCGACCTTGGCCGGAAGCAGCGAGCGAATCGAATTCGTCAGGACGTTCGCCCGCGGATGCTGCGTCGCCAGAACGAGGTGGCAACCGCACGCCCGGCTCATTTCGGCAATCTGCTTGAACTCGTGCTCGATCGCCGCCCTTTCCGTCTTCGACGCGCCGTTCAACAGCGCGGAGAACTCGTCGCACACGACGACGATCCGCGGCATCGGCGTTCCGGTGCGCTGAATGTGAGTCCGCAGATCGGTCGACCCCGAAGCCGCCAGCCGCGCGTTCCGCGCGTGCATCTCGTCCACGATTTCGTGCAGGATCTCGCTGACGGGGACCTCTTCGCGCGAGGGGATCACCACGGGACGGGTCAGAAACGGAGACCCGGGGCAGAATCCAAATGCCAATTGCTTCGGATCGATCACCAGCAGTTTCAGGGTCTGCGGGGTGTTGGTCGCCATGAGAGTCGCGACGGCTGCCCGGAGCCATTCTGATTTGCCGCTCCCCGTCGTTCCGACGACCAGGGCGTGCGGGCTCTCGGGCGAGGCGAAGTCGATCCACTGCCACTGCCCGGCGAGATCGACGCCGGCGGGGACGCAGGCATTTCCCTGCAGCGGTTCGATCGGCGGAAGGTGAGGAACCAGTGCCGAGAAGGGGAGCGAAACGCGATCCGGACGCGGGAGATCGATGCCGATGCGGCCTTCGATGATGGCCATCGTCGGCGGCGACGAGAGACCCAGGTGAAGGTGCAACTGATCCGCCTGCCCCATGACTTTCTTTGGAAGGACGCCGCGTTCAGGGAAGACGAAAAACCGTGCGAATGTCGGGCCGACCACGGGATCGCCCACGGCGCGGCAGGGTGTGCCGAACTGCCGGAGCAGCTTCAGGAGTCGCTGCAGTTCGAGGGCGACCCACCCGCCGGCGGAACACGCCTGAGGATCCCTGCTGTTCGTTCCGGCATCCGAAGACGCCGATACCAGGGGAACCTCGGAGAGCGATTGTCCGCCGGCGGCCGAGGTCATCTTCATAGCGGGAGCCGGATGCGGGATCGAAATCGGCGCTGGCGCAGCGACGGCCGTCGCTCGCCCTTTGACGTTCGCTAGCCGTCCGATCAAATCGACGAGCCGCTCACGGGCTTCGCCCAATCGCGAAGCGGTGAACACCGTTTCCTCACGCTCGGGCTTGAAGGAAACGACGGCGAGGGCCGCCCCCTGCGCCGAGTTCCCCTCACCTTCCAGCAGCAGGTGGTACAAGGCCGTCTGCGCCAGGTCGAGTGCGGGACTCGATCGCCCCAGCTTGTATTCGATCAGGCAGCGTGCGGCCGTGCCCGGAACCTCCAGCACCGCATCCGCATGCCCGACCACCGCCACCGGCTCGCTCCAGTCCGGCCGCACGAATTCACGAAGCAGCGGGGTCTCGGCCCGGAACCAATCATCCCCATCAATCTCGCGCGTACCCTGCCCCGTCATCTCCCACCAAAGGCCCGCCAGCCAGTCACACGCCGACTGCACCGCCTTCCACAGCGAGAGCACCTGCCCGCTTCGCCCCTCGAACTCCGCGGCCTGTCGCGTCAGGAGCGGTCCCAGGAGCTGATCGTAGGCGTGCTCGCGTAGCCGCAACCGCCACCCTTCCAGGTCGGGCTCGCACAGTCGCAGCACGGCCCCGAGACTCCCGTCCGACTCACCCCGCAACAGCTCGGCCAGAACGCGATGAAAGATGCGTCCCGCGCTCGGGCAGGAGGCTTCGCCATCGCCCGGCACGTGATCGCTTTCGCGGAACAGCGCCTGCCGCACCTCGGACACGGTCAACGTCACGGCCATCAGTTCCACTCCGGTTGCTGCGGGTCGCCTGAGGCCAGGCAGCGGCTCCCCTGCCGCGCCGAGAACACGACGGCCGGCTCGCCGTGAATGAGTCCGAACAGGTCGCGCCGCCCCTCCGCCACCGCCGTGAGGATGGCCGCGGGAACGCCGAGCCTTGCGGCGGCGTCATCGATGCTCGTCACGAATACCTCGTTCAGCAGCTCCTGCAATTGGTCGCCCGTCAGAGTGGAAGACGCGTCCTGCACGGGCGTCAAAAGCTGGTCCGCCAGCTCCTTCAGCGGCATTGGCAGGTTCTCTCGCAGCCAGTCCTCGACCGTCAGTTGCCCGACCTGCTCACCTTCGAGATCCAGGTCGCCGGCCGCCGCCTCCCCCAGCAGCTGATGGATCGCCTCGAGCGCCGCAATCGCCTCCGGCCCCACCGGTGCCAGCAACCCGTCCCCTTTCTCCAGTTCGGCGACGTAACTCAGCGCCTTCACCGAAGTTTTCGGAATCGGCCGCCGTTCATCCCGCAGCAGGACGACCTTCTGAACCCGCGTCGTCGCCGGATGCGCCGCCAGCAGATCCTTCAACCGTTTCGTCAATCGCTTATGGCTCGACTCGATGATCGCCACTCCCACCCGCGCCTCGCCCCTCGGCGCGGAAAGGATGAAGTCGAGCCCCCCTTGCTTGTTGCCGTCTTCGATGCGCCATTCCGGCTCCATCAAGCGAACCAGCCGTCGGATGCCATTCCCGAGAATCCGCTCGGTCTCCTCCGGACGGTTGACCGCACGAATCGACTCCAGACGGGTTTGCCACTCTTCGGACAGGCGATGGTCCAGCGAGCGGTGCGGCTCGATGTCCGTCGAAAGCCCCGTCCCCCCTTCCCACCGCGACGCCGCCTGGTCCAGCAACACCCGCGGCGTACAGCCAATCGTCCCGACAATCTGCCGAATGTCGTCCTCGGTCAAGGGGGACAGACTGGCCGCCTCTGCGGCCGCCGAATCGGACGAATCCGCCCTATGACCGACCGCACGGACCCGATGCAGCAACACCTCGCGGGCCAGCTCATACGTGAGGGGCTGCAGCGACTTCGCCGCAAAGCTCCGCATGCGGTCGAGGGAATAGCGCGGGACCGCTTTCGACATCTGCGACAGCAGCGACGACTGCACGCAGGAAATGAGGACGAGGTTGCGGTCCGTGTCGTGGAGATCGCTGAGGAATTGCCCGTACCGGAAGAGGGCGTCGCCGTCGTCCGGACGCGACTGCAGCGCTTCCACCTGGTCGAAGCACAAAACGAGCGGCAGCCGCGGTCCGGCCAGACGGAGAAAATCCGCGACGCGCGCCTTCGATTCATCCTCGCCATCTGTTTCCCACGGGGCCGCCACCTGCAGCCTCGCGTAGGCTTCGTCCCGGAGCGGCATCCCCTTCAGCCACGACGCCGCATCCCCCCGGTGCTGCTTCAGCACCACCTGCGTCAGGACGCGGACGAAGTCCTGCGAAAGCTGCTCGTTCGCTCCGAATTCTTCCATCAGGTCGGGAAGCGTGTCGCGGCACTCCTCGAGCATGTATTCCCACCACTCGCGGATGTGCCCCGCTCCGCCGGTGGCCTCCATCAACCGCGTGACGACCATCCGCTCGAGCTGCGAGACGCCGTGCCGCGGGCCGCGCAGCAGATCGTCGGCAATCCGCTGCCGCACGTGCCGCCACAGGGCCGAGGGATTAGCGTTCAGACGCACATACACGAAGGCCTGGCTCAGCGACTTGAAGTCGGGAGCGATCGTCGTGTCGATGAGGCGGCGCCGCAGCCGCCCGATGAGGTGCGTCTTCCCGCTCCCCGCCTCGCCATAGACGATGACTCCCGCGCTCGACGTCCCGAGCCGCGCGTGGGCCACCGCCTGGAGGCACGTGTCGAAGACGTCCTGGTGGATGCGGACGACGTCCGTTTCTTCCGACGCGCCGCCCCAGGGATCATTCACGATGGAGCCGCGAAACGGATTCGCCCGGACAATCGATGCGGGGTCGTCGCCCACAGCGGGGCCGCTCATGGGGCGTTCCTCAGCGAAACCGCATTGAAGTGCCGCCCCTGCGCGTCGACCACCAGCTGATCACGTTCCGCGTCCGAGAGAGAGCCGGCCCGGTCGAATCCGTGCAGGGCCACGCGATGCCGGCCGGCCAGCTTCAGCAACTCTCCGTCGAAGGTCGGCTTGTCGACCTGAAAGTCGAACCGCTGTCGCAACTCGGCGATGAGCACCAGGTCTCCATAGAGGGCTCGCGGATTGATCTCGACGATTCCCTGCAGCAGCCGCTCCCCCAGGTCGTCTGTCCTCACCGGTTCCGCCTGGACGTCCGGCGCTCCCTCGCCGACAGCCTGAGCCGATGCGTCTCCCGGAGGCGGCGCTCCAGATTCCTCGAATTCGCTCGACAGCTCGCGAACCGACGTCATCAGCGCGGCAAGCGGCAGCCCGAGCTTCTCCGAAACCTTCCGCATCGCATGCCGCACGTAGTCGCGGGGATTCTCCCGTTCGAGCGAAAACAGCGGCGTCCGCGCCGCAACGAAAGGCGTCAGCTTGTAGATCTGACGCTCCTGCACCATCTGATCGAGGACCCTCTCGACGGCCTTCCGTCCGAAAGCTTCGAGCGCTTTACGTTTCGCCACGCTCCCCGCCAGTTCCGACTTCGTCTGAGGTCCGCGCTGCAAAGCGTTGCGGATCAGGACGCGGGCCAGTTCGGTCGGAGTTCGATCAAGAAAAGTCCGCTTTCCGCGGCTGGCGGGATACTCGCTGAATCCCTCCGTCGCGAGGTGACTTTCCAACTCCGCGGCAGGCACCCGCAGGTGAGCGGGAAGACGCGAGAGAATCTGATCGACAGTCAGCGGCTGGTCCGATTGCGAGAGAACCTTTCGCACCAGCGAACCCGTCTCGGCGACAGCATCCGCGACGACTGACATCATGTGACCTCCTGACCAAGCAAGCCAGCTGTTCTTCGGCGGAGCACGTCTGGGACGTTCGTACAGAGTGCCAGCATACCGGACAAAATTCTCACGGCAAGCATTCCTGTCGACGGCTGACCCGCAGGCAAAGAACACAATCGCCCGCCGTGTCTTTCGACGCGGCGGGCGATTGGCTGGGTCATCCACTTTCGTCGGTCGCTCTCTCAGGAAGAGCGGTCGCTTCGATCAGCGGAAGGTGCGGTTGATGCTGTCGGCCAGCGTCTTCGGGCGACGGTTGACCTGCGGGCGATACTGCTGCTGACGCTGCTGGCCCGAGGGATTGGCGATCATCGTGCCGTCCGGGGTCGGAACGTTCCGCGGCGGGCGGTGGGTGACGGCGGTCTGCACCTTGCCGTCGTCCTTCCAGGTGTACCATTCGCCGGCTTCGCGGCCGGTGTCGTAGACCCCTTCGGACTTCTTGAGTCCGTTCTGGTGCCACGTCACCCAGACGCCCTGACGCTTGCCGTCGATGAACTCGCCTTCCATTTCCTTCTGGCCGCTCGGGTAGTACCAGACGTGGCGGCCGACCGCCTTGCCGTCGGCGAAGTCCCCTTCGCACATCTTCTCGCCGTCTTCGTACCACCAGGTCCAGTGGCCGTTGCGGACGTCGGGCTTCTTGTCATCGATCTTGTCGGCGCGGATGGTGCCCTTGAAGAAGTCGTACTTGGCTTCGCGGTCTTCGCGGGCGTAGATGTACTCGCCTTCGGAGTACTTCGCCCCGCTCGGATAGCGCTGGGTGGTCGGGCCGAAGCGGCGGCCGGCCAGCCACGCGGTGGCGCTGATCTTGTTCCCCTGAGCGTCGTATTCGACGGCTTCGCCATCGAGCACGCCGTTGAGGAAGACCGCTTCGGTTTTCACCTTCCCGTTGGCGAAGTAGGCGACGGCCTTGCCGTTGAGGCGGTCGTCGTTGAACTGCCAGCTGTGCATCGTGCGGCCCTGGGCGTCGGTCAGGGTCCACTCGCCGACGATCTTGTCGTCGCTGTAGGTCGTTTCCGCCTTGAAGGGGCGGGCGAAGTCATCGTATTCGGGGCCCGAGTAGGGATCCTCGCCCCCTTCCGGGAAGACGCGGATCCACTTGCCGACGGCCTTGCCGTTGAGGAAGTCCCCCTGGCAGATGAGGCGGCCCGAGGGATCCCACATCGTCCACGTGCCGTGGTTGACGTAGTTGTGCTTCTCGTCCTGCGTCACCGTCCGCTCGATGGCGATCTGCTTGTTCGGGTAGCGTTCCCGAACCACTTCGGTCGTGGCCTGCGGCTGTCCGGCGGCCGGACGAGCCGGTTGCGGGACGAGCTGCTGCGGCTTCACCGGCGGGGTCGGAGCGATCTCGGCGCCCGGCGGCGGGACGATGGTCGACTCGACGACGGTGATCGGCGAGATGATCTGTCCGTCGACGATCTGACCCTGAACTACCTGGCCTTGAATGACCTGGCCGTTGGGCGAGTAGGATTGATCGGGCACGGGCTGGAGCGATCCGGCGGGGACCACCGGAGTGGCCGGGATGCCGGTCGGAATACCGGTCGAGGACGGCGGCGGAGCGGGCTCGGAGAGCTCGCCGGCGGCCGAGGTCGTGGGGATGGCGGGAGGCTGAGGGGCGTCTCCGGCCTGAGTCGTCACGCAACTGTGCGCGGCGGCCCAGCCCAACACGATTCCCCACAAAGAGACACTGCGAAACCGTGTCATGACAATCATTCCTTTGAGAGACACCTGACCGTGCACAATCCCTGCGCACGGTAATGGCAATCGGCAGGCTGCAACCGGAAAGTCCATCGAAACCGATTGCCAGCACTCTCGGAGACATCGACTCGACAAGGACCACCGGACGACCTTGCCTGGTCGTCCCAGATTACTGTGGTGTTCGCTCGGTTCGCCGGGAGAGAAGTGAGACACGTCTCTCGAAGCGGTTGCGTCACCGGGAGTTGAATCAGGCGGGATGCAGACCCGGAGTCCACGGGATTGGCTCTGCAGAGCCCGCCAGATCCAACAGACGGGGACGCGATGTGTGCGGTGCGTGTTCGTGGGGCGCTCGGACAAACTTCTGGATTTTCAGCGTTCGACTCAAGCCCCGACGCAGGGAAACGGTCTCTTGCGGGACGCGTTTCGCGACGTGGGGGCTTGGAGGCTCGCCGCGGCGAACTCCAGGCCACTCACTTCGACGGCAAGTCAACCAATCCGTCAGACGGTCCTGCCTCCCGTCGTCGAGGGCTCGACGACGGGAGGGGGACGCCGGATGGGGTCGCGGTCGGAAACTCACCTCCGGCGGAAGAACCCGCCGCTCTTCTTCGAACTGTTCGAGTACTGCGGGACGTAGGTTGGCTGGGGCTGCGGGACCGGCTGTCCCATCGAGGCCCCCTGGATCGCCGTCCCGTTCTGTTGGATCACCGTCGTCTGCGGAATCGGCTGAATGCCGCTCGACGGAGTGAC
>JADZEF010000006.1 GCA_020850695.1 Planctomycetaceae bacterium
AGATTGTCTTTTCCAGAAACGGCGCTCGCGACACTTTTGTTTGCCGCGTTTTTCTTGGTGGGAACTTCGTGGAATGAACTTTGTCTGTTCCTCCGGCGACATTGAGACGGCTCTCATGCGGACCGATGAATACCGTCCGTTCGCCAGGCTTTTCTGGGCTCATTTGGACGGTGTAGAGTTGGAATTCCCTGCCAGAGTCGATGAATGAGTTCCGCAGGGTGGGCGCTGTCCCACCCTTATCACCATGCGCATTCGAATTCGTGAGTCATGTCCACCATCCAGGACTCACGTCAGCAGCCATCGTCCCAGGTTGAAATAGCACAGCAGCGTCACGACGTCGCTCAGCGCGAGAGCGATGGGACCGGATGCGAGTTGCGGGTCGCGTCGAAACAGACGCAGCAAAAATGGCATCGAAAGTCCAATGATCGCCGAGCCCACGACGCCGCCGAAAATTCCCAGCAACAGGCTCGCCGCGACGATCACGTCACCCTTCCAAAGCCACGCGACCAGTGCCACTGTCAGCCCGCAGGCGCCTCCGAGCAAGGCCCCCGCCAGCAGTTCTCGGCGTGCCTTGGCGGCGAAGACCTGCCAACTCATCGGCTGGGAATGCAAAGCTTGAATCGCCAGGCTGACCGACTGGATGCTCACACTTTCGGCGAGAGCGGTCACCAGTGCGATGAACGGCGCGACCACCGCCAGCGTCGAAACGTCCTGGAAGGCATCGGCGATCCAGGCCGAGATCAGTCCACCGCCGACGTTGCACAGCAGCCAGGGAAACCGCCCCAGAAATGACTTTCGCGAGTTCGACTGCTCCGCTTCCGAGAGGTGCATACCGATCAGCTGGAACAGGTCCTCGCTGTCCTGGCGGCGGTCAATCTCCTTGATCTCGTCGGTGTAGAGGTCGACATCGACAAGACCCACGATCCGGCGTTCGGCGTCGACTACCGGATATGCGAGGAACCGATGGCGAACGAAGAACTCGCACGCCTCGAGCACCGAGGCCGTCGCGGGGATGGTGACGACGTGAGTCGACATGATCGTCGTGATCCCCACATCGAACGCGCTCAGCAGCAGCTTTCTCGCCGCGACGACCCCCTGCAGCGCTCCCGCCTCGTCGGTCACATAGAAATAGACGATCCGTCCGACATCGCTCGACGTCCGGATGCAATCAAGCGCCTGTCCAACCGTCTGCCCCACCCGCAGCAGCGGCCCCGCGGACTTCATGTGCTTCGACACGGGATCGTGAAGGATGTCACGAACCCCGTTTCGATTCCGCGGGTCGCTGCCGTTGGCCGCGCGAACCAATGTGGCGTCGGGCGAACCGACCGGAGGAACCGAAGGAGCCGCCGCCGGCTCCGGCTGACCTGCCACCTCCTTCACGTCCGCACCAATTCCCATCGGGAGCGTCTCTCCGTCGTGAGTTTCGACGGCCGGAGTGAGACTCGCGGGGGCCGGCGTGGGTGCGGGAATGTGGACGGGCTTTGAGTCAGGCATCGGTTTCTCCGGTTCGATCCTTACGACAAGCAATCGGCGAACGGGACCGGAATCACTCGGGATCACTCAAACCCGGCTCCGGCGGAATTTCTCCGGGAGTGAACCCGAGCGGGATCGCCTCCGTCGGGTCGATTCCCAGGCGGACGCGCCAGCGGCCCCAGAACGACAGACCATTCATCCATTGAGCGATCGCCGCACGCAGTTTCTGCACCGCAGGATGATCGTCTCGCCGCAGCGAGTCCAGTGCGTTGACAGCCGCATTGACCCGCCCCTGGAGCAGTTGGCCGGTCGCGAAATTCGCGATGAACTCAACCGGCACGTCGTTCCGGAGCGAGAGTCCGTTCGACGCCCAAACGCCGGGCCGAAGAAGGTCCATCGCTTCCTGGGGACGATTCGAACGCAGCAGGCAGACCGCGAGCAGATTTCGCAACCAGAGGTCCGAGTGAGACTGTCCTCGCAGGAGATTCATGGCCTCGGAGATCTGCTGGCCCTCAATCAACCCGGCCGCCCTGTCGTACAACGGGCGGGCACTATTACTGACGGCCGGCCGGCCGGACGGTTCGCCTGGCGCGGTAGCCACTCGGGCCGACGCGTCCTGACGAGTCTGATTTTTTCGCTTTCTGGACATGATGAAATCCTCGAAGGCCACCCCACCATTGGGGGCGTGGCTCGATATTGGGTGAGTCCAACGGCTCGGGCCGCAACGCATTGCGGCCACGGTCGTCCGAAGGGAAATGGATCGGCGCAGGTGCGACCGCGAGTCCGCGCGATGGCAGGACGGACAAACGGGAACATCAGCACGGCGCACGAGCGGCGAGCGGACGACATGCACGACTGGACGCCTTGTGCGACGCCCTGTGGAGCCCGAATGGCTCTTCGAAGTCGACCGGCACTCGGAACGATGCCGACACTGATGGCAACAGGGGGGAAGCGCTGGAAGGCAGCGCGGCTCCTCCCCGACGTCCTAAATCCTTAACGGGAGTCGCCAGTCGGTCGTACAGCGAATATCGGCACCGCCGTGGAGCGTCGTCAGACGGTCGATACTGTCGAGCAGCGGAAGAAGTTCTGGCTTCGCCCCTCCGTCACTGCCACCCAGATAACCCGCCCGATCCCCCGAAGGCTTTCGTGGCGAGGAGCATTCCGACCGGCTCGTCGCCGGCAGTGCCGCACCGTCCGCGGTGCGATCCTGAGCATTGACGTGATTCGTCCGCCCCCCTCGTCCTTCCATCGCGCATCGCGTCCCATTGCCGAGCAGGAGCATGCTCAGCGTCAGCCAGATGGCGATGCGGGACGTGTGGGGCATGAAAATCGAGCCGGAACAGAGACACCACCGGGGGCCAGCGATACTCGACGGAGGCGGTTGGGGCCTCACAAGGGCGACTTGCCTGAGAGTTGGTTCATGGAAAATTGCCTCGCGCGAAGCGTGAGACACGACATCATACGATTCGACCAGAGCACGGAACAGGATCGGCACGGTTGGTCCGCACAATCCCCCGCACAATCGCACAATGCCATTCGAGGCGTGGCGATTGGCGCTCGGATCCATTGGGAGGGCGCCATGCTCGTCGCTTCGGACCAGCATCCGTTGGCGACGTCGAATGACGAAAGGCGGGCCGCGAGCCGCTGTCGCCGATGAACCTCCATGGCGGTCCAGACGACGGCGAATGCATCACGGAGGACGAAGCCCGTGCTCGTGTCGTAGCGCGGAACGTTCGTCGAACTTCGATACGAGTCACACGCCTGACCTCGAAATGCTCACCGACGTTCCGCGAAGCCCGTGAAAACTCCATTTTTCATCGAGACTCCATGGGGCATGCGCCGGAACTTCACACGTCCGGCATATACCACCTGCCGTTGGTTGGTCGTCCCGGATCGGCATCCTGCAACTTCCATCTCCACGTAGCGTATCGCGGTCGAACGGCGGTGGAAGCGAAAGGGATCCAGCGCACATTCCTGCGCGCGGACGATGACGAAGCGCTCCCCACAACAAGGAAATTGTCATGCGACGTAGCCGTCAATCCGGGTTTACACTGATCGAACTGCTGGTCGTCATCTCGATCATCGCAATCCTGATTGCCCTCCTACTGCCCGCCGTGCAGCAGGCCCGCGAGGCCGCCCGCCGGAGCCAGTGCCAGAACAATCTCAAGCAGATGGGTCTGGCCCTGCATAACTACATGAGCACGCACTCCGTCTTTCCGCCGTGCGCGATCGACGGGAACGGAGACGACAACTTCGGCGGAATCCAGCTGACCGACGCGATGGGCAATCCCGCCGGATATGCGGGATTCAACTGGACGGTGTTCCTGCTTCCGTTCCTCGAAGAGGAGGGTTACTACGAGGAAGCCGTCAAGCTGTTCGGCAGCAATCAACCGATGGACGACCTCAACGACAAGATCGGCCACAAGCAGCCGGGATTCGTGTTGTGTCCCAGCCACGTGCGGGACCCGCGGCAGGTTTCTCCGTCGGGCGCCGCACTGGAACACCTGACGCGCGGCAACTACGGCGCCTGCTACGGCGCCGGTCAGTATCGGATCTCGGAGCACCGGACCAAGGCAAAGGGAGGGATCTTCGCCCTGAACTCGTCGGTCGGGCCGAGCGACATCCGGGACGGGCTCTCGCACACGGTCGCGCTCGGAGAGCTGCGTTACAACGGCGACTCGACCTCCGACAGCCGGGGAGTCTGGATCTACGGCGCGATGGGATCGTCGGCGTTCAGCACCCAGACGACGCCCAACTCGACCACCCCCGACATCGTCGTCGGCTGCGTCGGAAGCACGACTCTCTTTCCCTGCACAAGCTCCGCGACCTTCACCGACCACGTCGCCGCCGCCCGCAGCCAGCACATGGGGGGCAGTTATGCCGCGTTCGGAGACGGCGCGGTGAAGTTCATCAGCGAAAACATCAATACGACGATCTGGCGGGCTCTTGGAACGAGGTCGGGCGGCGAAACGTCCCACCTCGATTTCAAATGATCCGACTTTTCGGGTGATTCGGCCTGCCTCGACCTGTCCTGCCTGCGGCGCCCGACCGGAACGCTCGCCCGCCACGCCGCGCTCTCCCTCCCAGCCCCGAGTTCCTCCCGCCTCACCCCCTCCGTTCAGGTACGACCATGCACGCGCGTCCGTCTTCGCCCGCCAAGCGCGGGTTCACGCTCATCGAATTGCTCGTCGTGATCTCGATCATCGCGATCCTGATCGCGCTGCTGCTCCCGGCGGTGCAGCAGGCCCGCGAAGCCGCCCGCCGCAGCCAGTGTCAGAACAACCTGAAGCAGATGGTCCTCGCCCTGCACAACTACGTCTCCACCCACGAGGTCTTTCCGATCGGGGGCGTCGATGCCAACGGGAACGACGTCCACCAGGGGGACGGCGAGGGGGCCGGCGGCAACTGGGCCGTCTTCCTCCTTCCCTTTCTCGAAGAGGAAGGCTACTACCAGCTCGCGATTCCGTTCCTGAACAGTTCCGAGCCGGTCGACAGCTACGTCATTGGATCGTCCATCACGGCGACCAGCTTCGGGCACAAGCAGCCCAAGGGAATGCTCTGCCCGAGCCATGAACTCAATTCCCGGCCCCTCGGCACGCTGACGAACTCCGGAATCGAAGCGATGTCGCGCGGGAACTACGGCGCCTGCTACGGCTCGGGAACCTTCGCCCGGTCCAACTACACGTCGAAGGCGACCGGAGGAATCTTCGCGACGAACTCGGGCACGCTCATCGCCGACGTCCGCGACGGACTCTCGCACACCGTGGCCCTCGGCGAGCTCCGTTACACCTCCGACAGCGACGTCGATTCGCGCGGCTGCTGGGTCTGGGGCGCCATGGGCGCGTCGGCCTTCTCGAACAACACGAGCCCCAACTCCACCACCGCCGACGTCATTCCCGGCTGCTCGACAAGCACGACGCTGTTCCCCTGCGCGACCTCGACGACCTGGACCAGCCATGTGGCGGCCATGCGAAGCATGCACATGGGGGGCGCGTACGCCGGCTTCGGCGACGGTTCGGTGAAATTCATCAGTGAGAACATCAACACGGCGATCTGGCGAGCGCTCGGAACCCGCAACGGGGGCGAAACCTCGCACCTCGAGAACTGACGCGATGGACCACCGCGTATGCCGGTGATCGCGGTTCGGCCTTTCTCGGCCGGACCGGTTCACGTTGCCGGCCGAAGAAGGTCCGCCTGCGATGCGGACGTGGCAATCGTGGCGCATCGCCGCGCGGACCCATCCTCAACCTTGCTTCCCGCCGCGCGGCCGGAAGCGGACGAACTCCACAGAGAGAAAGACATGAGTCGACGACTGGCGTGGATGGCGGCGGGATGTTTCATGGCTTTGGCCGGCGGAGGGTGCGGGGGGAACAATCAGTTCCCCGTCGCCCGCGTCTCGGGCAAGGTGACGCTGGAAGGCAAGCCGCTTCCCGGCGGAGGTTCGATTTCGTTCATTCCCACGGCGTCGGGGGAAGGGAAAGCCGCGGGAGGCGAGATCAAGCCGGACGGCACCTACATGCTCAGCACCTATGGGACGGGCGACGGAGCCCTGCTCGGAAAACACCGCGTCGAGGTTCGCCAGAACCTGACGCTCGAGCCGGCGGTCTGGCCCGAGGCGCCGAAAGACGGAGAGCCTCCCCGCGGCCTCAAGCCGACGAAACCGGAAGTGAAGGTTCCCGAGACCGATCGCATCCCTCCAATTTATGCGAGTTCCAGCTCCCCGCTGACGGCGGAAGTCGAGAAGTCGACGAGCGACCTGAACTTCGACCTGAAGAAGAAATGACGACTCTGACGATTCCCGAGACGACGCTGCGAACGCGCGACGAGGCTCCGGCTCGGCGCGCGTCGTCGCCGTGGCTGGTCGATCCCTGGTTCGACGCCTTGTTCCTTGCGAATATCGGCTGGCCTCTCCTGTTCGCGGGGCTGCTCTGGTGCGGGCCCGCGCTGCACGACGGGGTCCGCTTCTGGCAGGTCTACTTCGTGACAGCGGCGCATCGGTGGATCACCCTGCCGCTCGTGTTCCTCGATCGGGAGCGGTTTCGCGAACGGCCGGTCGCCTTCACATCGCTGGCGGCTCTGGCCGTCCTCGTCTGTGTCGGCATCCGGCTGTCGACCGGCGCGCTCACCTGCCTGCTGACGATCGACTATCTCTGGAACGCGTGGCACTTCGCCTCGCAGCACGCGGGCATCGGGCGGATCTACGCCCGGCAGTCCGGGGCGGGGACTCGTCGCGCGTCGCTGGAGAAGCTGTTGATGCGCGGCTTTCTCCTGTACGTCATTCTCCGGATGTCGGGGTTGGAGTGGGCGCTCTTGGGCGATGGCCTCGGCGCTCTCGGCATTTCCGCGGAAACGTGGACTCCCGAGCGACTCGAGGCGGCTTTGCAGCGGCTCGATTGGGTCTGCCTCGCGGCGCTGCTGCCCCTGGCCGGAGTGGTCTGGCCCAAAGCCGGGGACGCGCCGCGGGGGCGAGTCCTGTATCTGGCGAGTTGCCTGTCCCTCTACGCGTCGATCCTCGTCGCGGTCCACGTTCACCGGTTCGACCTGGTGGTGCTGCTGGCCACGCTGTCCGCCCTGTTTCATGCGGTCGAGTATTTGGCGATCGTGTCATGGGCTGTTCACCAGCGACGTCCGGCGGAACATCCCGGGTGGGGAGATCTGCTGGCGGCCCTCGTTCCGCGGTGGGGCCTTGCGGTCTTCGGCTTCGCGTTGGCGCTTGCGGCGATCGGCTGGATGGCCGATCAGCAGGCTCTCGAATTCTGGCTGCTTCTGAATCTGATCGCCGCCTTCCTGCATTACGCGTACGACGGCCTGATCTGGAAGCGGCGCAGTCCTCGGATGCCGGTGACCTGATGCCCGACGCGCCGCAGCCCCCTTTCATCGCCCGATCCACCGACCTCGTGATTGGCACGGGCGCGTCCGCGCTAATCGCCGCGGTCCTCGCACAAGCCTTTCTCAGGACGTTTGTCTGGAGCGACCTGGCCGTTGTGCATGTGGCGGGCTGCTGGCTGGGGGCGATGCTGACCCGATCGGAGCTGGAGCGAGCGACGTTGCGGTGGCGCGTGCCGGGGATTGGCCTGCTATGCGCCGCGACCGGCGCGACGCTGCATGCGCTCACTTCGACCGACTTCGTCCGCGGGGTGTGCGAACGGACGCTGCTGGCTTTCGGCCTGACGCTCTGTTCGCAGTGGCTCGTCGACGTCTGGCGACCGCACTGCCGCTTGCGCCTGCTGCGCTGGACATGGGGAACAACCACGCTGGCGGTTGTCGCCGCCACGGTCGTCCCCGCGATGTATGCGCATCAGAGGACCAGCGATCAGATTGTGCGGGTCGGCGAGTGTCTTGATCGGCAACGCCTGGGGACCGCGGCGGAGATGGCGCGCGAGCTGCTCCTCATCCGTCCGGAAGCGACGTTTCAAGGAACCTCGCTCGCACGGATCGAACGGAATCTTCAGAAAACCCTGGTCGCAGCGCGGCGTCAAATCCGCGAACTGGCCGGACATTCCGAACCAGAAAACGTGCTGGAACGAGCCACCCTTCTGGCCATCTGCAGCAAATCGCACGCAGCGGAGTCCCTGGTGAAGACTCTTTTGGACGATCCCGATCGCGGGATCGACGCCGCCCAGTTGCTCGGCGCTTTACTCGAGGACCGCGGGGACTGGGACGCCAGTCGTGCCTGGTACGACCGGGCGAGGATGGCACTTCGGGGTCGCCGCGATCGGTCCGAGGACGTCGTCCGCGCTCTGAACGGGATTGCCTATGCAGCACGGAAGCGCGGAAACCGTCCCGCCGCGGAGTCGGCCTATCGGGAAGCGGTCGCGCTGGCTCCGACGGCCGAGCAGCATTTTCTGCTCGCGCAATTCTACGAAGATATCCAGCGCGGCGATTCCGCGGCCCGCTCGGCCCGGAAAGCGATGGAACTCGACCCCGCCCACTTTCAGACGGCGGGAGAAAAGCTGCTGGACACGCTTCAGGTCCATCACACCTCCTGCCTGGGTGTGTATCGCACGCGCCGCGCGTCGGGGAACAACGGACGGACGCCCAGCGTCGAACGTTGATTTGACGCGTGCTCCACGCCTCGCGTTCGAACCCGAAGGATGTGCAATGCTTGCCGCTTCGGGTCGAATCCAGGCACATCGTCCGATGGAAACTTCTCCCCCGACGCTCCCCCGTTTTTCGCCACTGTTCTCGTGCGATATAATCCGGCAGCGTCGATTTTCGGCGCAATGGATCGTTCCCACCGCCCGTCATGGTTTGCGGGGAGAGACTGCCCGAAATGTCGAATCACGTCGAAATCGATGGCGTCACGCTGACACTGTCCCCTCCCGATATGTCGGAAGGACAGTGGATCGGCCAGCGCGAAGTGCTCAAGCAACTCCTCGCCTGCTGGATCGTCGTCGATCCCCGCGACCTCCCGCTGACACCGCGACTGGTCGGCACACCCGGCATCGGCAAGACCACGCTGGCCATTGCTGCGGCGCGGCTTCGCAAGCAGGACCTGTCGATCTATCAGTGCACCGCCGACACCCGCCCCGAGGACCTGCTGGTCACGCCCGTCCTGGCTGAAAGCGGGAAGATCAAGTACCACGCGTCGCCGCTCGTCTCAGCGATGATCCGCGGCGGCATCTGCCTCCTGGATGAAGGGAACCGCATGAACGAGAAGTCGTGGGCCAGCCTCGCCCCGCTCCTCGATCATCGCCGCTATGTCGAGTCGATCGTCGCCGGCATCACGATCAAAGCCCACCCGAACTTCCGGTGTGCGGTGACGATGAACGAGGATGAGTCGACGTTCGAAATCCCCGACTACATCCTCAGCCGTCTCCAGCCGACGTTGACCCTCGGCCACCCCGAACGCGCGGATGAGCTCGCGATCCTGCAATATCACCTCCCGTTCGCCGATGAGGAGATGCTCAACCTCACGGTCGAGTTCCTGCAGGAATCGCATGGCCTCAAGCTCGACTTCAGCACGCGCGACGGAATCAACGTGCTGCGGTACGCAATGAAGCGACTGGCGTCCGATCCCGACCACCCGATGAGCAAGGATTCCGCGTGGCGCGAGGCGCTTCAGAAGTGCCTTGGTGAAGACGCAGCCGACCTGCAGAGCCTGGCCGAGCGGAAGAGCCAGTCGCTGGGCGGGAGTGCGGTGCCGATGGGGCTCGGCGATTTCTTCTTTTCGCCCGACGACCCCCTCCATCCGGACTATGAAGACGACGATGAGGATGAGGATCTGGACGACGAGGACGAGTGACCTCTCGGCCCGCAAGCCGGCCACGGAAACGACGGAAGGGACGGAGTGAAACGGAAAGGCTGCGATCCGAATTGCTCCCCCTCAGAATCTCCGCGCCATTCAGAGTCTCACTGCGCGAGACGCGACAGACGCGAGCCGGGCAGAGGGATGAATTAGGAACCCAGGAAGGCAGGAACAGGACAGGGAACCAAAGCAAATCTCGTGGAAATCTCCGTCCGGAGTTCCGCCTGCTTCGGCCTGCCTGTGTTTTTTTCCTGCCTTCCTGGGTTCCTTATTCATCCCTCAGCCGAGAAGTATTTCGCGGATAACACCCCGGCAAACTCAACGGTCGGAGACACACCTCGCCTGGGTTACGGAACTCCCTCACTGGGTCAATCCGCCGACTCCGTCGTGTCCGTGGCCCACTTGCAGATCTCTCGCGAGCCAGCCGATGCCGACTTCATAAAGAGGCGATGGACAACTCTCGCCAAAGCTCTCAAAAAATCCACTTCATGGGTTGAACCTCGCATGGCAATCGGTACAGTTTACATTTGTATTGATCGCTGCGATCGAAGGTCCGCTCCCGTCCCTTGCTAACGTCCATGCGAGGGGTCGCCTACAATGAGCGGGCTGACTAAGGATATGGCCCATGGTTGCGACGGCATCATCAAGGAATCACACGATGGCGAAGGCGAAGCCGAAGACGAAGGAAGCTCCCAGCGAGACGCAGACAAACCTGACGAACGCGGTGGGACAGATTGAGAAGGCCTTCGGCAAAGGCTCGATCATGCGGCTCTCGGACGAGAGCGCTGTGCCGATTTCAGGCATTTCCTCGGGAGCACTTTCACTCGATCTGGCCTTGGGCGGGGCGGGTTTTCCTCGCGGACGCATCATCGAGTTGTTCGGCCCCGAATCGAGCGGTAAGACGACGCTCGCCCTGCACGCCATCGCCAGTGCCCAGAAGGAAGGAGGCGTGGCCGCCTTCATCGACGCGGAACACGCCCTCGATCCGTCATGGGCCAAGCGGTTGGGAGTGGATCTCGAATCGCTGCTGGTCAGCCAGCCGTCGTACGGCGAAGAGGCCCTGTCGATCGCCGAAACGCTGATCAAGTCGAACGCGGTCGACATCATCGTCATCGACTCGGTCGCCGCCCTCGTGCCGAAGGCCGAACTCGACGGCGAAATGGGGGACACGCACGTCGGCCTCCAGGCCCGCATGATGAGCCAGGCGATGCGCAAGCTCACCGGGGCCATCGCCAAGGCCAAGACCTGCGTGATCTTCATCAACCAGATCCGCGAGAAGATCGGCGTGATGTTCGGCAGCCCCGAGACGACGCCCGGCGGCCGCGCCCTCAAGTTCTACAGCTCGTGCCGCGTCGACGTCCGCAAGATCACGACGATCAAGGAAGGCGAAACCGTCACCGGCATGCGAATGCGGGTGAAGATCGTGAAGAATAAGGTCGCCCCGCCGTTCCGGCAGGCCGAGTTCGACCTCCTCAATCATCGCGGCATCAGCGTCGAGGGAGACCTCCTCGATCTGGCCGCCGAAGATCGGGTCGTCGAGAAGAGCGGCAGCTGGTACGTCTATAACGACACCAAGCTGGGGCAGGGACGCGAAAAGGCCCGAACCACCCTGGAAGAGAATCCCCAGATGGTCGCCGAGATCCGTCAGAAGGTGCTCGAGCACCGGAATTACGGGCGGATCGGCGGCAAGGGGGACGAGGCGACGAACGGCGAAGCCGGTTCCGACGACGAGTGATTTCAGAAAAGCACTCTGCCCGTTGCGGATTTCTGCGTTATGCTGAGGGGACCCGGCGCGGCCACGTGCCGGGTCCCTTGGAGTTCATTGCCTTGCCGAAAATCCGTCCGGCACGGACAAAGGACCGAAGGGACGGCGAACTTGAGGGGTGGCTGGGGTCGACCGAAGGGAGCCCCCAGAGGATCGCGGTGCAACTCCCGTCCGGAGTTGTGCAGTTCGTCCACCCGCCCGCTTTCATTCCTCGGAAGACACGCGCAGCACGCTGCCCTTCGGGGCCTCTCGAATGAGTTTTTCGCAACCTTCCGTCCTCCTTCCGCGCACCGTCATCATCCTGTCGATGATGACGGCGCTGTGTGTCGTTCCGTCGAGCAGTCCCGGGCAGGACATCGATCCGGTGGCGGCGGCCATCACGATCGAGAGTGCATTCGTCAAAGTCATCGCTGACTCGGAAGCGTCGGTCGTTGCCATCGCCCGTTACAAGGCGAAACCCGCGGAACCCGCTGGCGGCCGCTTCGAGTTTCGCCTCAACGACCCGAACCGCGACGATCAAAACCCGGCAAGTCCCGATTTCGTTCCGAACGATTTCGGTGCGGGAGTTCTTTTTGCTCCTTCGTGGAATGCCCGCGAACGGTTCGTCCTGACGAACTATCACGTCGTCCGCGGCGGGCCGGTCGTCGGTGCGACCGGCGAAAAGAATGACGACTTCAAGCTCTATGTCCGCTACGCCAACCGTCGCGGACACGAGGCCCGCATCGTGGCGGCCGATCCTCGCAGCGATCTCGCCGTGCTGCAGGTCGACGCCGCCGCCATGAATATCGACAACAAGTCCGAGCTGCGGCCAATAGTCCTGTCGCAGCAGCCGGAGATCCGCAAGGGGCAGTTCGCCCTGGCGCTGGGGAACCCGTATGCCATCGCCCGCGACGGTTCGCCTTCGGCCAGCTGGGGAATGATCGCCAACGTCACGCGGCGGCCGGCCCCGCTCGGCAACGCTCCCGAGGAAGAGTCGCGACAGACGATCCATCATTTCGGGACGTTGCTGCAGGTCGACAACCGGCTCAGCATTGGAAGCAGCGGCGGGGCAGTGCTGAACCTGAAGGGCGAACTGATTGGCCTGGCGACATCGCTGGCCGCGATCGACGGCTACGAGAGATCGGTGGGATACGCGATTCCCATCGATGCCGGGATGCGGCGCATCATTGACGACCTGGCGCATGGATACGAGGTCGAGTACGGCTTTCTGGGCGTCCAGTTGAAGGACTTCGACGGTGAGGACGTCCGGCGGCAGTTTCCCGAACTGCGTTCGCCGGTGGCCACCGTCGCCTTAGGCGTGTTGGCCGATTCGCCGGCCGCCCTGGGAGGCATGCAGCCGCGCGACGTGATTCTCTCGGTGAATGGGATTCCCGTTCAGAACCGCAGCGACCTGATGCGGGTGGTCGGCATGCTGGGGCCGGAAGTGACGGCCAACGTCCGCGTCTATCGCGAGCGGTCAAGCCGCCCGCAACGCGAGCACCAACTGTCGATTCGACTCGGGAAATGGCCGGTGGTGGACGAGAGCGGCATCATCTCGACCGCCAGCCGTCGCGAGAAATGGCGTGGGATCAGCATCGACTATTCGACCGGACGGCAGCGGCACATGGTGTGGGGGCAGTCGCGGTACTACCGCGCCGTCGTCGTCACGAAAGTGGAATCCAGCGAGGTGGGCGCGAAGGCGGAACTTGCCCCGGGAGATCTCATCGCCCGGGTGAACGGCGCGCCGGTGACGACTCCCAACGAATTCGACAAAGTGGTGCGGGGGATGGAGGGAGACGTCCAACTCGAACTGACCGACGGACGCAAGATCGTCGTCAGGAAATGACGAATGAGTCCTTGCAGTTTCACCGACAACCGGCTGAGCCTTGCAACAGTTATTTGTCCCGGAGAGGGGCGATCATCGAATCCTCTCATTTCCGGGCGTGCGGGACGACCCCACGTTTTTCCGATTCCGGTAGGGACGACCCTGCCAACGCCCTCGGGGTGCGTTATGGCATGGGTTTGCCTTTTCGTCGCCGCTCTGTTTGAAGTCGTGTGGGCCCTGGGGCTGAAGTCGACTCAAGGCTTCACGAAGTTCTGGCCCAGCGTCCTCACGCTGTCCGCAATGTTCGTGAGCGTGGGTCTTCTGGCGACGGCCGTGCGGACGATCCCCGTCGGGACGGCCTACGCCGTCTGGACGGGCGTCGGCACCGCCGGCGCCGTGCTTCTCGGCATGCTCTGGTTTCATGAGCCGGCAGGCGCGCAACGACTGTTCTTTGTGCTGCTCATTCTTGCGGGTGTGATCGGCCTTAAGTTTTCAACGAATTGATCGCATCGCGGCGGCCTCGCCGCGCGCCGACGCGATCGGCGGCCCCCGCGGAACCTGACGATTTCGGCATCCTGCATCAAGACCGCCGTTCCGTCGATTGCACGAGGGGCGTTATACTCCGAGGCATGGCAGGGAAGGGGATCCTGCTGGAAGGCCGTAAATCGCGGAGGCGTGAATGAATCGGGTCGTGCGCTGCATGCTGATCGCCGCTTGTGCTGCCGGGATCGGGGCGCCCCGCGCCGCTCAAGCGCAGTCGGACGAGAAGTATCGCGAACTGCGGTACAGGATGGTCCGCGAGTTCATCGAAGCGGAAGGGGTCAAGAACCCGCGCGTGCTGCAATCGATGAAGAACGTCCCGCGGCACGAGTTCACCCGTCCCGTCGACCGCTCGAAAGCGTACTTCGACGGAGCCTGGGCCATCGGCTACGGCCAGACGATCTCGCCGCCGTTCGTCGTCGCCTACATGACCGAGTCGCTCGATCCCCAGCCGAAAGACAAGGTGCTGGAAATCGGCACGGGAAGCGGATACCAGGCCGCCGTCCTGTCGGCATTAGTCGATCAAGTCTACTCGATCGAGATTGTCGAGCCGCTGGGCCGCCAGGCCGAGGCGCGGCTGAAGAAGCTCGGCTACGAGAACGTCCACACCATGGTCGGCGACGGCTACAAGGGGTGGCCCGAGCACGCCCCGTTCGACAAGATCATCGTCACCTGCTCGCCGGAGAAGGTCCCGCAGCCGCTCGTCGATCAGCTCAAGGAAGGGGGCCGGATGATCATCCCGCTGGGCGAGCGCTACCAGCAGGTCTTCTACCTCTTCGAGAAAAAGGACGGAAAGCTCGTCGAGAAGAAGCTCATCCCGACGCTGTTCGTCCCCATGACCGGACAGTCGGAGAAAGAACGGGAAAAGAAGCCCGATCCCGCCCATCCCGTCATCGTCAACGGCGGGTTCGAAGCGGACGAAAACGCGGACGGCAAGCCCGACAACTGGCACTACCAGCGGCAGGCCACGACACTGGAAGAGGGCGCCCCGGAGGGGGGCCGCTGTCTTCTCTTCGAGAACGAGGACAAGGGGCGTCTCTCGCAGGTCCTCCAGGGGATGGGTGTCGACGGAAGCAAGATCGTCGGGCTGCGCATGTCGGTGCGAGTGAAAGCAGAAGGGACCGCCGCCGGCAACGAGAAGTGGGAAGTGCCGAGTCTCGTGGTCATCTTCTACGACGAGACGCGCAAGTCGCTGCAGACCGACACCATCGTCGGACCGTGGCTCGGAACGTTCGACTGGAAGCAGGACACCGCGACGATCACCGTTCCGCGCAATGCCCGCGAGGCGGTGGTGCGCATCGGTCTCAGCGGCGCGACGGGCAAGCTATGGCTTGACGACGTGCGGATGACGCCCGTGCCGCGGAAGTGAACGAGAGCAACGGCGGGCTGATTTCGTCCACGCTGCGCTCACGCGCTGATCGCGGCGGCTTCGCCGGAGTTCTCGTCGATCGGGACGGCTTCGCCCAGAGAGCGGCGACCGAGAGGCGTCACCTGGTATTCCAGCATTGTCGAAGCCCCCTGGCCCGACAGCTGGAATTTGAGCAGCCCGTGGGCGATCAGCCGGCCGTGGATCGGCGACATGGATTCGCCCGGGACCCCATCGATTTCACGCAGTCGCGGCACCCAGGAGTCGTGCTCCGGGTTCGCTTCGCGGCGGGTGCGCTGCGTTTCGCGATAGGTCTCCAGCACGGTCCGCCAATGCGGATCGCGGGCGACAAGATCGATCGGGGAATCGAGCATGCGAGGGGAATCGACCGGCCGTCGATCACGCACCCAGTCGAATCCGTCAGGACGGAATGAAACCCCCATCTTCGCCAGTTCCATTCACGAAACGCGATCGTCCCCCTTGCCGTGTCCGGATTCCCTGAAGATTCGCGCGCTGAGGGCATCGCCCCGCAGAGTGTGATGCGACCCACGCGCCGTCCGAACCCACTGTGAGTAGACTTTGAACGTTCCTGTCAGCCGGCCCTTCTCCTGGAGCGTACGCCGTGATGAACCTCCCCGTGACTCGACCCGAAGAGATCGGCCTCGATCGCGAGCGGCTGCAGGCCGCCTCGGATCTCCTGCGGAAGTGGACCAGCGGCGCTGATGCCCCACTCCCCGGCGGGTGCATTCTCGTCGGGCGTCGCGGGAAGATTGTGGCCCCGCAATTCCTTGGCCGGCAGGGGCCGGAAGCGGGGGCGGAGGCGATCCGTGCGGACGGCATGTTTCTGCTGGCCTCGATCACGAAGCCGGTCACGTATCTTGCGGCCATGATTCTCGTCGAGCGAGGCCTGCTTAACCTGTCCGACAAGGTGACGCGCCACCTTCCCGACTTCGCCGCCCAACACAAGGAAGACACAAGGGTCATCCACCTCTTCACGCACACGTCCGGCCTGCCGGACATGGTGCCGAACAACGAGGAACTCCGCCGTCAGCATGCCCCGCTGAAACGATTTACGGAACTTGGAATGGCGGTCGAGCCGCTGTTCGCTCCCGGGACCGGCCTCAGCTATCAAAGCCTGGGAACGCTGATGGTGGCCGAGATCGTGCAGCGCGTGTCGGGCATGACCATCCGCGACTTCCTGCGGAAGGAAGTGTTCGATCCGCTCGAGATGCATTCCTCCGCGCTGGGCTCGCGGGGGCTGGCACGCGAGCGCCTTGTGCGAGTGGAAGTCCCCGACTGGCAGACGGGAACCGACTTCGGATGGAACAGCGCGTATTGGCAGGAATTCGGCGCGCCGTGGGGCGGGATGTTCAGCGCGCCGGAAGACTTCGCCCGGATCTGTCAGCTGCTGCTGAACGGCGGGCAGCTCAACGATGTGCGGCTGCTCTCGCCGGGAACGGTGCAGACGATGACGACCAATCGCCTGGTCGACTTGCCCGAACTTCCGGAAGGGACGGTGCGGGGCAAGCCCTGGGGGCTCGGCTGGAAGATGGTGCACCGCGCTTCGGGCGACAGCCTGGGCGATCTTCTCAGTCCGCGGGCGTTCGGCCACTACGGTGCGACGGGCACCCTCTGCTGGATTGATCCCGAGCGAGAAGGGTTCTGCCTGATCTTCACGACGGGCATGCTGTCGAAAAATTCGTGGAGGCTGGTGAGTCTTTCAAATATGGTGGCCAGCGCGTTCCGCTGACTTTGTTGAGTTCCGTGCTCGCTCCTGCCAGACTTGCGGGTTGAAATCCTCACGATCGTTCGCCGCTTTCCGTGTCCGAGATCGACATGAATCTTCCGCAGTTGACCGATGCGCTTCGTCTTCACCTTCCGCCCGTCCTTCGCTGGGGAGGGGCTGTGGCGAAGCGGTTGCGTCAGTACAACATCGCCCTGTCGGGGAAGTCGTCCGGCAGCGCTCAGACCGATGCGCTGACCCTCGCCGATCTCACGGTCCAGGAGTTGATCGTCGCGGCGCTGCGGGATGGCGATCCGCTCTTCCGGCATTGCCGGCTCGAAGCCGAAGAGACGACGGGCGATCTCGCGCGGTTCGCCCAGGAAGCGGAGTTCACGATCGCCATCGACCCGATCGACGGGACCAAGCAATACCGCGACCGCAGCGGCAACGGGTACGCCTGCATGATCCTGGCCCGGAACGACGAGACAGTCCATTATTCGCTCGTCTATCTGCCGGAGACGGGGCCGGAGGGGACGTGGGTCGAGGCCGTCGGTAATCGCGTGGCGTGCGGGGCGGACGACCAAAGCCGCCCGGCCGCCGCAGTGGTCGCGTCATTGCCGTCGATTGATAAGTCCTCGCGTCCCGATTCGAAGCGGATCTACATGATCGGCTTCCAGAGCCGCGACCGTGAGCGGGCGGCGGCACTGGCGTCGGTCGGCCTGGAGGGGGTCGTGTCGGACGACATGCCGGGGAGCATCTTCGAACTGCTGGCGACCGGCGAGTTTGGCGGTTCGCTGATCCACTCTCCGAACGTCTATGACTTCCCTGCGTCGCTGCAGATCGCACGCATCTTCGGCGGCGATGCGGTGTGGGTGCACAATCGGCAGTCGATCAACTTCCGCGAATTGTGGGTCGATGACCGCGCCGGCATGCTGCGTTTGCCGGGAATTGCGGCGTGTGCGGTCAATCGGGAGACGCTTGATAAGCTCTGCGACATCGCCCGGGACTGGCCGAAGGAACGGTACGCTTCGGCGTGACGGAATGCCGAGATTGGTCGTTGGCCAATGACCAACGACCAATTGCATTGCGAATGCTCAGGCGAGCGGCTTCGTGGCTTCGACGAGGATTCCGCCGATTCGCAGCAGGCGGTGGACCGGCGTGAACCAGAATTGCCGTCCCCAGGGAAGCCCGGCCGCATCGAACGCCGACTGAAGTTCGGCGCGGCTGTAGGTTCGGCATTTCCAAGTGTGGCTGACGACGGTTCCCGGGAGCGAATTCTCGGTCGCCAGGATCAGGACGCTGCCGCCCGGACGGAGCACGCGGGAGATTTCCTTGAGGCCCGGGACGGGGTCGGGAAGGTGCTCGATCACCCAGCCGCAGGTGATGAAGTCGAACGATTCATCCGCGAAGGGCAACCGCATCAGGTCGCCGGCGACCGAGATGGGGCGGTCGCTCTTCAGGCGTTGCTCGGCCCGCTTCAGCATCGGGTGCGACAGGTCGAAGCTGACGAGCCGCGCGTCAGGCGAGGACATCCGGAGGAGGTGCCCCATGATCTGTCCCGCCCCCGAGCCGACGTCGAGAAACGACTTCCGCTCGTTGATGCGGAAGCCGCCGTTGCGGAGCAGCCGGCCAATCAGCGGCTCGTGCAGCGAAACGAGGCTGGCCAGCGCGAGGGCCGCGCCGGCGGGGCCGTCGTAGAGCTTGCGGACGCTGTTGCGGTATTGAAGTAGGGGCAGCTTGCGGATGCCCTGAAATTCGACCAGTCGTCGGAGGGTGCGAGTTTTATTCTGTCGCCGCGGCTTGGGCGGAGTCGTCGTCGTCATGGGGCGCCTGCAGGGATTCCCGATCGTGCGAACGCGGACAACCCGAGAGACCAGCCCGTTTCGGCAACCACGTCGGAAACCGGATCGGGTTTATTGGCTCTCCCTTATAGAGAATGGGCGCGGAAAAGTCGCGTGCGCCACGTGGGAAAAAACGTCGCAGGGGGGGCGAATCGGGCTCGAACGCTTGACCCGCACGGGCGATTCGCTGCAATGCATGTTCGCTGACTCGGGAAACTTCATCCTCTGAGGTCGCCATGCCGCTCGTTCGCCGCGCTTCCACTCGTCCGTTTCTCCGCCTTTCGGCCTTCCTGCTGGCGGCCGTTGCAGGCCTCGCCCTGATGGTCCGCGGTCGGGCGACATCGGACGACGCTGGTTCCCCTCCGCACATCCTGGCCGAAAAGGGGAACCTCAAGTGGTATCGGGGGAACATGCACACCCACTCGCACTGGAGCGACGGGGACGACTACCTCGAGTCGATCGGGCTGTGGTATCGCGACCACGGCTACCAGTTCCTCGTCTACACCGACCACAACGTCCTGCCGACGACGGAGCGGTGGGTCGACATCGAGAAGACGAAGGGGGGGCGCGTCGCGTTCGACAAGCTGAAGGCGAAGTTCCCTGGCGACTGGGTCGAAACCCGGACGATGGAGGACCGTGAGCAGGTACGTCTGAAGCGATTCGACGAGGTCTTCGCACGGCTGGCTGAACCCGGAAAGTTCCTGCTGATTCAGGGGGAGGAGATTTCGGACGGCTTCATGAAGCGGCCGATCCACATGAACGCGTCGAACCTGGGTGAAGTCATCGCGCCGCGGCACGGGACGAGCGTAGCTGAGACGATGCAGAACAACATCGATGCGGTGGAAGCGCAGCGGGAGCGGACGGGTCGGCCGATCATGATCCACCTGAACCATCCGAATTTCGGATGGGGAGTGACGGCCGAGGACATGATGCGGTTGCGGGGCGAGAAGTTCTTCGAGGTTTACAACGGCCATCCCGGCGTGAACAACTCCGGCAACGCCGAGCACGCGTCGACTGAGCGGATCTGGGACATCCTGCTGACGAAGCGGCTGGGGGAGCTGGGAATGCCGGTGCTGTTCGCCCTGGCGACCGACGACGGCCACAACTATCACAAGATTCCCAGCCGCGCCTCGGAGCCGGGACGCGGTTGGGTGGTCGTCCTGGCGGACGACCTGACCCCCGCCCGGCTCATCGCCGCGCTCGAAGCAGGGCGGTTCTACGCGTCCAGCGGCGTGGCCCTCGAGCGCATCGCCGCCACTCCCACCTCGCTCGAAGTGGTGGTGAAACCCGAGCCGGACGTCACTTACACCATCGACTTCATCGGCACGCGCAAAGGGTACGATCCCGAGAGCCAGCCTGTTCTCGACAAGGACGGCAAGCCGATCCCCGACGTGACGCGCCGCTACAGTAATGACATCGGCAAGGTTCTGAAATCGGTATCGGGGACGGAAGCGAAGTACGAGTTCACCGGCGACGAGATCTACGTCCGTGCCCGCGTGACATCCTCGAAGAAGCATCCGAATCCGTCGGAAGTCGGCGGATTCGAGCGCGCCTGGGTGCAGCCGGTCGTGGGCTCGGGATCGTGAAGGTGTCACTCCAGCGTACAGCACCCAAGGTGCAGCTCTGGGCACCCTCGGTGCCGATTCAGGCGGCTCACTCTCGTTCGAAAGCCCTCGGATGCGGCACCCCGGCTGCTCAAAGCCGCAGCCGGGGTGCTGAGCCAACTCCTAGTCCCACCACCAGGGATGGTCGTCCGATCGCTTCGTTGACTCGGCATCCTTGCGGTGCGTCCCGAGCTTCCCGCTGTCATCGCGCGTGATGCTGGCTCCGCGCAAGGCCTGGACCGGATTCATCGAGACTCCGCCGCCGATCATTCCGGTCGTCACACCCTGTCCCGCCGCGCGCCAGTTGAAGACCGTCGGAACCTGGCGTGGGGCGTGACCTGTCGCGACCGTCGCCTTCGAGGCGTCAAGGAACAGTGACTGACTCCAGTCGACTTTTTGCGGGAGACGTTCCTTCTTCATGAGGGCGGCCAGGATCGCCATGTCGAAAATGTTCTGAAGCTCGGCGAAGACCGTCGCGTGCTCCGCGATTTCGGGGTACTTCTCGGTAAAAAGCTGGGCCCACTTCTGCGTCGAGATGCGTGTCGTGGCGGCGTCGGTCCGCTTGCCGCTGAGATCCGTCAACTCTTCCGCCGACATCAGCTGCACCCGCTGGCCGCGAAACTCGTAGGCGTTGCCATCGGGGGTCGAGCGGAAGGCGTCGTAGAGCGGGGCCAGCCACCAGCGCTGGACGCTGCGGGCCCGCGGCGGGGCCGCCATGAGGTGGCTGCGGAATCCACGGACCGGGACTTCTTCGAGCCCCAAGGCAATCAGCTTCATCCGGTAGTCGGCTTCGACCAGCGTCTGTGCGACGTGTGTTTCGCCGGGGACGCCAAGCACCCGCACATCCTGGTTGCCGAGGATACGGGCCATTTCCTTGTAGAGGGCAATCGCCGCATCACGGCCCCCTGTCGCGGGGTTCTCCTTGAGGAATTTCTGAAGCTCGGCGTTGCGTTGCGGGTTGGGGTCGATCGAGCAGCCGATCATTCCCCCCCGTTCGACCGCGCGCAGCACGACCATCAGGTCGTCGAGCCGCAGCGGCGGACGTCCCGACTTCAGACCCGTCATGCGGCCCGCTCCGTCTGGAGCGAAGCCTTCGGCGGGGCCGGCAATGACGAGGTCTTTCGATTCGGGATAGACAAAGACGTAGTCGATCCGCTGAAGTCCGGCGAGGTAGTTCATCGCCGGAGTGAGGTCTTCCCGCTTCTCGGCGTACGGACGAATAGCTTCTTCGAGCCGCACCAGCGACACCTTGCGCAGCGGGCTGACCCGCTTCAGATCGCTCGGGACGTCGCTGGCGGCTTCGCGCCGCTTGCGGGCAAGGTCTCCCGATTCGTCTTTTTTGAAGACCGGACGCACGACCCCCTGGGCATCGATGGCGATGCCTCCCAGAAAATTGCCACCGTTGACGTTGCCGGCAGTGTTTCCTGCAACATTCCCAGTGACGGCCACCTGGGCTTCGGCAAGACGGGCGGTGCCCATCGCGACCGCGGCCACGAGGACAGAACGAATGAAGAATCGCGCCATGGCAGCACCCGGCAGTGGGCCACGAAGGAGAATGCGTCCCGTGTGATGACGCATTCTACCCGGCCGATTCCACGCCGACGTCGACTTTTTCTGCCCCAGCGTTCCTCAAAACCCGTTCAGGGGGCCTGGAAGCCCATGACCTGGAATCGGGCGAGTTCGATTGGAGCGGCGATCTTTACCGCGCTGATCGACTCGTAAGTGATCATTACCTTGCGGGCCCCCGAGGTGTCGGGCTTGTCGCGGTCGATCAGCAGAATGCCGCCCGAGATCATGTAGTTGACGAAGGGGATCGTCTCCTGGAACGTCGTGACCAGCATCCCCTGGCGAGGGATGCTTTGCGGCCAGTTTTCGAACAGATTACGCCAGGCGTCTCCGGTCTGCATCGGCAACCTCCATGCGGGGCGTGGGAATTCGACCGCCCCTTCGAACGCGCCACCGCAGGGATTTCGTAGTCCGGCCTTCCAAGGTCGGACGAAACATGATGCCCGGCCCTGGAAGGCCGGGTTACAAGGCGGAGAACGCGAATGTCGAGCACATTAACGCAAACCGTCCGGAGCCGCACGTGTGCGGCTCCGGACGGTGATGACCCCACGGGGATTCGAACCCCGGTTATCGGATCGAAAATCCGGTGTCCTAGGCCTGACTAGACGATGGGGCCGGACGAACTGTAGGCAATTTAGCCGCCTTCAGAACGAAGTCAAGCGAAGGGCGGTCTCTCTCGGATGCCGGTAGTGATGCCTTTTGAAATTCCGGCCCGGCGGGAACGGCACGGAAGGTGCAATCCGTCAGGAATCAGTGTCGCCGCTCTTCGGCTCTCCGGCGGCGGTCGACGGAGTCGACGGTTCTTCTGGGATCCTCAGAACTTTGTCGTAAGCCTTCGATGCGGAGTATGAAGCCAGGGTCATTGCGACAGTCGCGAAGTAGAAATGTTCGTAACCCAGCGTGGCTCGCGGCGGCAGCGAAATACCAACGAAGCCACCGACAATGGTGAGCGACCCAACGACGATCTGCTTTGTGAGAGACATTCGCGGCTTGTACATGGCCTCACCTCCGCCCCGATTCTACCCCACCGCGCAAAAAGAAACCCCGCCAGGCGAGCGGCGGGGTGGGGTGCGAACGTGAAGGATCAGACCGCAGAATCAGAACATCAACCGGCGCAGCGACCTGCGAAGCGCAAAGGAATTGTTGCCCCGCACTCAGGCGATCGATAGAATACCAGCCGACGAGTGGGGATGGCCCTACTCGTCGGCTGGACGTCACTCACCACACCCACCCCATCCCGATCATCGTCGCAAACTTGCGGCGACCGAGGTGGCAGAGGAGGTTCTCGAACCGCCAGCGATCCGAAGGATCAATCCGGACGTTGACGGGAACACAACACGAAACACTAGACGTAGACATACACAGACGTCCTTTCTGTGCTGACGGTCGTCCCGAACTTTGGTAGGGGAGGAACGACTCGGCAGCAATGAGGGATGGACCCGCGACCCGGCATCCTTCGGGGTTCCGGGTTGCGGTGTTTAATCACTCCGTCGCGGCATGATCAGCATGGCGCACCTCCTGCGGGTTTGAGTTCAAGAAGCCAAGTCAATGGCGCGGGCGGGACGATCGTCGTCGTTCTTCAAGGCCCACAATCCGCGTTCGACCTTTTGGAACATCTCCGGGTGCCTTCCCATCGCGGTGAACACACCGTTGCGGAGATTGTCCGGAGAACCTTCCCCAGTGACTCCGGCAGCCTTCAGGACATCCGCGATCTCAGCGGACCGCATGGGCTGGCCTGTTTCCTTCATGATGATGTAGGCGGCGTCGTAGAGCGTCTTGCCCTGCAACCGCGGCGCGAGTCGGCGTCCAATTGCCTCCGCCCCCGGTGACGGCTCACTTGCCTGGGTTCGTGACGGCATCGACTGTCGCGGGGCCGTTTTCGGCGGCGCTTGGTCTTCCGCCTTGATGAATTCAAGATACGAGTGGAACAATTCGGGAAACTCAGTCGCAATTCGATCAAGTTCCGCCGCCGCCTTGGCCATCGCCTGCTGCCGCTCAACGAATGGGTTAGTCATGTCAGCGTCTCCGCGAACCATCGAAACGTAACCAACGCCATCTTACGAGAAACTCTATCGCGGAGGAAGTAGCGATTTC
>JADZEF010000007.1 GCA_020850695.1 Planctomycetaceae bacterium
CCGAGCCGTTCACCTTGACCACGACGAACTGCAGCGATGTCACCAGCGGGTATTCCTTGCCCGGAGTGTGCACCGGCAGTGGTTGGTTGAACTTGATCTGCTCGGGCTTGATGTCGCAGTTGAGGAGGGTGAGCGGGCCCGTGCCATAGTAGATGTCGTAGCCGTTGGGGTTGGCGATCATGTCGCGGATGATGAGGTTCGTCGCCTGGACGGTCGCTCCGCCGTGGTAATAGCCCGACGTGCATTTCTCAATGACGACGTCTTCCAGCGCCCCCGAGGCGCTGGTCATCGTCAGGCCATGTCCCGAATTGCGGACGGTCAGCCCCCTGATCATGCCGTTCGAGCCGTAGTAGTAAAACCCCGACTGGCAATCCTCGATGACGTTGTTGACGACCGACGCATCGACGCCGCCGTAGAACGTAATGCCCCCCGCATAGGTGCCTTTGACGGCATTGTTGCGGACGTCCGCCAGGGGGCAGCTATTGAAGTACAGCGCTGCCTGCTGCGTGTGCGGGAGCTCGCGGCGTTCGAAGAGGTTGTCGGCAATGACGGGGGTGTCGCAGCTGGTGAGAAGCAGCCGGCTCGTGCCGTTGAAGAAGTTGCGGTTGATGTTGATCCGCTCGCCGGGCTTGGCGCCGGTGTTGTCGATGCCGGTCGCCTGGAGATAGATGTTGGCGATCTCCGCCCGCTGTACGTCGAGCGTCGTCCCTTCCCCCGACTCGATCAGTGCGGTGGGATCCGGCGGCGGCATCTTCTCGTCTTTCGACGGAAGGCCGACGCCGACAAGCAGCGCATTCTTCTTTGCCTTCGCGAGGACGTTGCGTCCCGAGACGATCAGCCCGCCCCCTTTGAAGATCTTGAGCGTCCGCTGCTCGATGTCTTCGGCCGCCAGCCGCAGTTCGTGCCGGTCGGTTGCCGCCTTTGACGCGTCGAGCTTGATCGTCCCGTAGCTCTCGATCGCGTCGCCGGCCGTGAAGACGATTGTTCCCGCATTCTGCTTGAACTGCAGTACCGCTCGCGGGTCGAGCGAGAGTTTGACGCAGGTGATTTTGCCGGTGTCGTTGCGGTCGAAGGTGATGGTGTCGTCGCGCGCGATGACGACGTCGTCCTCGGGCGCCGGCGGTTTTCCGCCGCGCCAGCTTCCCCCTTCGGTCCACGAGCCGCCGCCTGAGCCGTTGGAGTAGATCTCTGCGGCCTGCATGGATGCGGATGCGAACGAGAGAATGATCAGTGTGGCGAACAGAGGTAGGAATTCACCACGGAGACACGGAGACACGGAGAAAGGCAGTAGGGTGGGCACTGCCCACCATGCGCGAGGCCGTCCTGCTGATCTCATGGGTGACGCGCCCTCTGCGCCCATCGGTCGCGACTTCCTTTTGCCTTTCTCCGTGTCTCCGTGTCTCCGTGGTGAGACCTTCTGCTTCGATCTTCTCGAAAGGAACGTCGGAGGATGGGGGTTGCCCACCAGCCCCGTCCGCTGGTCAAACGCGTGGTGGGCATTGCCCACCCGATAGAGTTTCATGGCGACTCTCCTTCGCCCGGGCCTTCGATGAAGTTGCTCAGTGCGTCGCGCCGGCGGTCGCTCACGAAACGCACTTTCAAGTCGTCGAGCTGCAGCGATCCGAGAAACAACGTGTTGAGGTGCACGCGTCCTTCGTTCACGGTGGTTGCATTCAGCAGGCAGCCGACTTTGCGCCACGCGCCGAGGTTGCGTTCATAGTAATGGGTGTAAAGCCCCTTGTAGTCGGGAGCTGTCTGGTTGCCGGGGCCGAAGAGATAAACCTGCGTGTGCGGGTTGAAACCGGGGAGGATCGAGAAGAGATCTTCGCGAACCCAGTACTCGATCCAGTAGTAGCCGCCGGGCGTGAGTTGCGGCAGCGGTCGTGTGTAGGTGACGTACCCGCGGTATGCGGGATGAGAATCATCCAGGGCGATGTGCGGTCCGGAGAGTCCAAGACCGCGGACGAAGTGGAAGCCGTTGGTCTGTCCGAACGGCTCGGACTCGTCCGGCTCGAACCGAGTGGCGGTGTCCTGATTCTTCGCCTTGGCGGGTCCGTCGCTCCCCTGCGATTTGAGGAACTCCTGCCGGCTGGTCAGCACCAGCCGCTGCGCGTTGAGCCCCTGCTTTTCGAAGAACGCCGGAAACGCTTTCTCGAGTCTTGCCAGCGTCTCGAGCGCCTTGTCGACCTGGTCCATCCGGGCCTGGCAATCGGCGACGCCCAGCATGGCCTTGTCGCGGTAGCCGGCCCACTGCTGAAGCTGGAGCAGGACCTCATAGCTTCGCAGAGCCTCTTCGTAGCGGCCGCCGAAGCGATCGGACTCGGCCCGCAGGAAGCGATACAGCCCTTCCATCTTCTGATCGGGAAACTGTAGCTCGATCTTGCTGAGGAGTTGCCGCGTCTCGGCGACGTTCTTGTTCCTCAACTTCTGCTCCGCCAGCCGCAGCAAGGCCCCGCGGCTGATGGCTTCGGTCTGAGCCGTCGCAAGAAACGCCTCTCCGCCCAGCGTGGCCGCGGTGCGGTACATGTCGGCGGCGGCCTTCAGGTCCCCCTGCTCGGAGAGAAGATCGCCGTAGCGGATGGCGACCCACCGCATGTCGGGGTGTTCGAGGCGACGGTGCTTCTGCAGGATCTCCTCGAAGCGCTTCGCCGCATCGTCCGTATTGTTGAACTGCCGCATCTGGACCGTCGCCTCGGCCAGCTGCACGCCCACCAGCAGTGAGGGAAGCTTCGCGAACTCGGTCGACGCCTGCGTGAGGACCGGGACGAGGTCGCCCGGTTTGCCGGTGTGGCCCAGGGCTTCGATGAGTGTGCGGTACATCTGGGCGCGGAACTGCGGGTCGGTCCCGGTTACCTTCAGCCGCTCGCGGGCCAGCTCGACGAGGAACGGCCAGCGGGCGGGGTCGTCGCAGGTGTTGAGGAAGTCGAAGACCTGGTCGAGCCGCTCGGCGGGGAGCGAACGCCAGTCGGACGACTGGAGCGTCTCGATGATCGCTTCCACCGAGAACGGGCTTATGGCTCCCGGCGCCGCCCAGACGCTGACCCGCCGCTGATACGCGGGAAGCGATGTGCCGCCCAGCGTGACGTTGTAATCGCCTGCGGTGAAGTAGACGTGCCGCACGCTGCGGCCAGTCCCCTTCGTGCCGTCGCCGAAGTCCCAGGTGAGCGATTTCTCGTCCGGCAGATCGCCCGTTGCCTCGAACTTCACAAGGTGCATCGTCGTCCCGGCGGGGGTGACGAGAACGTCATCGACGCCGTATTCCACGACCCCGCACGTCGACGGCCCGGCCGCCTCGATCGTGGAGACGAGAGCGAGGTCGGGCTGGACGAAATTCTGGTATCCCACCATCTCCCACGCCTTGGCCCCCGGCGGAACCCAGAGGAGGATGCAGCCGCCGTAGGTGTTCGGATTCTCGACGAGGACGTGATAAACCTCGATCGGATGGACGCCTGCCTTCAGCTCGACATCGACGCCGACCGACTTCGTGGGGATGTTGCCGGTGACGCGATTGTTGGAACCCGAGCGGTCGCAGACCTTGAAGCCATCGATGAACAAGTACGACGCGTCCTCGGAGTTGACGTAGAACCGATAGACGCCGTCCGTCTTGATCTTCAGATGGCCGCGGTAGGTGACCGCGTAGTTCTTCGGGATGTCCGGCCGGACGGGGTTGGCTTTCTGGAAGATCTCGCCGACGAATCCGTTGGCCACGACGGGCAGCTTGGTGAGGGCTTCGCGGACGGTGGTCCAGCTGGAGAGATCGCCGCCGGTCCAGGTCATCGCTTCCAGCGTCAGCCCTTCGGGCATCGGCTTGCCGGTCGCGGCCGGGGCCGACGGGTTGATCGCATAGACCCAGTACCACTGGTCGTTGCCGTGCCGCGGGAACTGGATCAAAGTGTCGCCCGTCGTGGCATGTGACAGGACGGCGACAGAGATGGCCGTGCCGTCGGCCGCCTGCACGGCGACATCGAGTCCATCCTGCCGCAGCCAGGTGCCGGTCGGAATGCGGGCGACAATCGACTGCGACTTCGAGTTGGCCATGTTCCCCAGGCACCGCACCAGATACCGCACCTGGTATCCGGCGAGCCACTCGGGGGATTTCTCGGGGAGCGCTTCGATCGCCTTCATCGGCGGCAGCGCGGGGGGAAGCTGAGCGGTCGCTGCGTGCGGCGAGTGTACGATGGGAGCGAAAAACGCGACGAGCGAGAGAGCCCAAAGGACCGCCACGCGAGGAGAAATCCAGGGCGGCAGCGCCATCGGAAGAGACATGGGAGAAATTCGAAAGTCGCTCATTTCGGACATTCGCAGATGGCGGATCGATCGCGGAGATTTCAGGACGAAGAATTTCGAATGAGGAACCCAGGAAGGCAGGAAAAGAAGACTTGTTGAATCTGCGGCTTGATTCTCTTGAGCCGTATTCTGCTTTTTCCTGCCTTCCTGGGTTCCTTATTCACCTCTCGATTCGGCCTCCAGGGTGCTCAGAGCCGCACCCTGGGGGCTTCGCTGTTGCAGTCACTCCGGCTCGAATGTGATGCGAAGCTTGTATCCCTTGGGGTTGGACCACATCGGCGAGCCGATGCGGATCCAGCTGTCCTGGTCTTCGAGCGTGATCATCCAGCCGTTGTTCTGGGCGGCTCCGGCGTACCAGAGCTCGACGTCCTGCGTAACATTCACTGACTGTTCGCCCGAGTTCTTGATGCTCACGACGGCCGTCGCCTCGGCCGCCCGGTCCTGCCCGACGCCACGCGCTCCGGGGACCGACCACGGGACTTTCTGCGGGCGGGTCATGCGGTTGAGGTGCGAGACGCCGGGGCCCCATGTCTTGAGGATGCGGCGGATCTGGAGCCGCGCCCCGCCCGGGGGCGAGACGATCTGGTAGGGGATCAGCCATTCGGCTCGCGTGATCTTCTGGCCCGGGGGAATCTTCTCGAGCGGGTACTTGATGAGGAACGCCGACTTGCCGGGGTAGAGATCGATGGCGTTGACGCCGTACTCGGCGGTGGTGTTGGCGGTGCCGGCCCAGCTCATGCGGGGAGCGTCGGCCTGAATGCAGGCCATCAGCTCGCAGTCGGCCTCGGTGAGGACGATGGTGCGGGCGTGGGCGACGTCGGCGAGGGCGATGGTCACGAGCGCGGCGAGGGCGAATCTCATGGTCGGAGCGCTCCGGTTATTTCTCGACGGGGACGTAAAGGCGGCCGAACTTCTCGGACCACGCGAGGGCCTCGACGGTCGGGTTGTTGACCGTCATCTGCACCCCCTGCGTCGTCAGCTTGCCTTCGGGCGTCAGCGAGACAACGCAGATCTTTCCCGCCGCGCCCACCGCAATCTGGTTGTTGGCCGGCAAGACCGCCACCGGACTGTGGCAGACGACGTTATCGAGACTCAAAACTTGCGGGGCGAGCGTGAAGTAACCCTCGGCGACCTCGAAGCGGTGGATGCGGCCGTCGTAGGTGATGCAGGTGGCGTAGGCGGCGGGAAGCGTGGGATGGGCGGCGAGGCGATAGCGATACGGGGCCTGCGGGGTGATAAAGAAGTAGCCGAAGCGGCCGAGGCGGTCATTGAGGTTCCAGGTGGCGGCGCCCGAGTCGCTGCCGAGGAGGATCGAGTCGTCGCTGACCGGACAATAGCTGTCGGGACCCGGCCAGACGGTGAAGGAGTAAGTGGTCCACTCGGCGTAGCGAGCCGGGAGCAGCGGCTTCGGCGTCGCCTTCGCCGCTTCGTATTGAGCGATGCGCGGGGCGCGGGCGGCCGCTGCGCCGGCCGGATCGAGCGGTGGTCCCGGCGGCATTGGCGGCTGCGTCGATTCGGCCGTCGCGACGGCCTTATCCGACTCGACGAAGTACGGAAGGCCGTCGTTCGCCAACTTGAGCCATCCGAGGGCGGGGACGGTCTTCGTCATGTTCATCGGCTTGCCGATCATCTGCATGTTCGGCACGAACAGGCGACGGGCGGCCTTGTCGATGGCCATCCCGCCGCGCCGGTCGCCGACGTGGTGTTCGGACCCGCGGCAGCACGCGAACGCAAGCGTCGGCGGCCAGACGCTGACGTCGAAGACGAGGAGATGATCGAACTCGACCGCAAGGGCCGGATCGATGACTTGCGGGTCGGGGAGCGGCGGGACGTCCTGCCAGACGTAGACCAGCGGCAGCGTCGGGTGGGACGTCATCGCCAGGATGTAGTTCGGATGCGGGTCGAGCTTCGCGGGCTTCGGCAGCTTCACCCGGACCGGGTCGCCCGGAGCGAGTTGTCCCTGGTCGGTGAGCTTGTAGAAGGTGAGCTGCTCGGGGTTGCCCATCGCTCCCGCCACGCCGAGCCGCTGACCGATGGCCACGACCTTCGCAACGTCGTTGACGGTGATGCTGCCGGCGATCGGAGCGGCGCACGTCGTCACGAAGGGGAGAGGCGTTTCCAGCAGCGTGCGGATGCGGAGTTCACGCTGAGCGTAGGCGGGCTGAGCGGCGAGGAGGTTGGTGAGGACCAGGATAATCGAGAGGCAGGTTTTCACCACGGAGACACGGAGACACGGAGAAAGCGGTCGCACACTTCTCTCTACGCCGAAGGCGTTGCACTCCGTAGCCCAGGGTCGCGAGGCTTGGCGAGCGCACCCTGGGTCATCGGCCATGTCATGCTCGGGAACCCCGACGGGGTTCGACAATCGATGTGCTGAACACGAAAGGGTCACGGCGATTCCACCCGGGCAGTAGAACCCCTTTGGGGTTCGCAATTCCCGTCGACTGTGACCCAGGGTGCGCTCACTTCGTTCGCGACCCTGGGTTATGGAGTACAACGCCTTCGGCGTACAGAGATCGCTGTCTGGGCGGGAATTCGACTGCTGAGGCAGATCGCGAGGAAGACACTCCACGAGAGCGATGCCGGCGCTTTCCTTCTCCGTGTCTCCGTGTCTCCGTGGTGAATCAATTCTTTCACCACGATCGAACGGCGCGACGGAAACGATGGTGGGCCTGCGGCCGAAGCGGCCCTGGCCCACCCTACGGTCAACCTCCATCATGGCGTCACCAGCCGGCGGTAGTACTCGCGGACCGCCTCTTCGTAGCCCGGCGGGACCGCACGCGACGGGTCGTCGATCACGCGGCCGCGGACCGCCTGTTCGCGGGGGAGGCTTGCCTGGAAGCCCGCATGCGCCTGGTGGAACACCTGCAGCGCTCCGCGGATCTCGTGGAGCGTCTTCTGCTGGAGTTGATAGACGTCGCCAGTCGGCCGTTCCGAAAGGCTGTGGAGATTGGCCTGCATGCGGCTGATGAGGTCGTCGAGCTGCTCGGTCGGCAGATAGAGGTTTTTGAGCTCCTTGCGGATGCTCTTGAGGCGTTCGAGCGTTTGTTCCTGCTTGCTGGTCAGGTCACGCATCGCTTCGGCCATCGAGGCATCGATGCCTTTCCCCTGTCGCTCGACGATGTGGAACGTCTCCTTCGCCTTGTCCATCTTCCCGAGCATGTCCTCGGTGAACTCGCCCGCGTCGTTCTGGCTGAATTTGGCATCGTCCGACTCGACCTTGCGGCCGCCGGTGCCGGTTGACGTGTCTTCCTGCGGGTCGTCGCTCTTCGTTTCCTTCACGCTCCCCGCCTGGTCAGGGGCCCGCTCCTGCCCTTCCTGCACCTTGTCGCGGCCGCGGCGGTTGATCGACTCGTTCCCCACCGCCTGCCCGAAGGCCCGCGCCCCTTGGCGGCCGACACGCGACGCCCCGCCAACGTTGGTCGTGGGGGGCTTCATGTTGCCGGTGGCGGCGGCCGCGGCGGTCGAGTTGAGGTCGCCCCCCTGCTTGCCGATTTCGCCGGGCTCGTTGATGTTGAACGCCGCGTTGAGGTTGTAGGTCTCGTAGTTGGCCTTCATCTCGTCTTCTTCCTCGAGAAGATCGCCGACGAGGTCCTCGAACTCTTCCTGGATGTGCGGCTTGACCTTGTTCCCCTGGCGGTCCGACTGCTGCGGGAAGCTGGGCGTCTTGCCGGGAGCCGTGGCGAGCTTGAGGATCTCGAACTGCTGCCGCTTGCCGGTGTCGGGCGCGTTGAGGCTGGGGACGGCGCTGTCCGGGAAGAGGTAGTTGTCGACCATCCCCTTCTCCTCTTTGCCCGCGCCATTCTTATTCTGCTCGACCTCGGCTTTGTGAATGAGGTCCTTGAGTTTCAATCCGTCCGGCTCATCGATCAGGTCTTCGGTGATGCCCTGCTTGAGCTTCTCGATGTCTCCCTGGCTGGCAAGGTCGCTTTCCTTGCTCTGCTCCATCGCGGCCAGCAACCGCTTGGTGGCGGCTGCCTGGGCTTCGAGAAGCTTCGTGACGATCTGCTCCAGACGCTCGGCGGCGACGGTCTGTTCCTTCGCTGCGGCCGCCCACTGGCTGCCCGTCAGGGCCTGCACGGCGGCCATCATCGGCGTCTTCAACTCGTCGGACGCCATCCCTTCGGCGGTGGCGGCGAAGACGGATGAGAGTTCGCTGTCGACTTCCTGCGTCCGCTCGGCCAGCCCGAGGAACGCATTCGACGCAACCGCACACAACTCGGCCATCTTTGTCTGGCGACGGACCGAGGCCTCACGCTGGAGCGGCATCACCGTCAGGTTTTCGTCGGCCCGGCGCTGCGACTGTTCCTTCAACGCGGCCTGCCGGTCGGCCAGCATCCGGGAGAAGGGGCCCATGTGAGCGAGTTCCCAGTCCTGGCGGAACCGCAGGTACTGGTCGAGGATCTGCTGCAGGCTCTGGAGCGTTCGCTGTTGAGTGGCGCGGGCGTCGGCGAGGGCCATGCGACGGCCGGCGGGGTTGTCGCGGGTGGCGACGCTGTCGAACACCCGCGAGGTGCGGACCATTTCGGTGTCGGCCAACATGCCGACCGAAAGCCGGAGCGAGCCGGCGGCGGTGGCCATTTCGCGGGCCGAACGAGCGGCCGTTTCGCGGAGAGCGGTCTGTTCCTTGTTGCGGGCGGCGGCCCAGTCGACCAGCTCTTTGATCCTGTCGGGAGTGTTGTCGTCGACGAGTTCGCCCGAATCGAGCTTACGGATCAGCGAATCGGTCGCCTGGTGCATCTTCTGGGCAGAAGTCGTCAGGGCCGAGAGTTCGGCCTCGGATCGCAGAATCTGCTCGTAGAGAAGCTGGAGCTGCGTTCCGTCACCGACCACAACGACGCTGACGACCGGACCGGAGGTCATGCTGCCGGAGCGCCCCGGAAAGGCATCCCCCGCGCGGGCCACGAACTCCCAGCGGTCTCCTTCGACGGCCCCTGCGTTGGCCGCGAGGAACTCGACCGATTCGGACATCCGCTTCGTGCTGTCGCACTTCCAGTCGCCGAGGGCCGTCCAGCCCGCATCGGCCGCGGGCTTGTCGGCAGCCGCGTCGATGGAGCGGGACGGAGCGCGGCGGGCGAAGAGGCCGAATCGCGTGATGCCGAAGTCATCAGCCGCCGCAATGCGGAGCGTCACCGGGGAGTCGATCGACAGTTCGCCCGTGGTGGGAATGCCCGTCAGTTCGACGCGGGGCGGTTCGTCGGCGATGACCCGCAGGTGTTGCCACGAAGTCGGCGGCGGGTTCCGCGAGCCGATTTGCGTTTCGAGACGATACTCGGCGACCTTGTCGAACGTGATCTCCCCCTGAAGCTCAGACTTTCCGAGCGGCTTGAGCGGGACACGGGTCTCGGTCGATTGCCCCCCCTTGGCCCCGGGGCCGCGGAGGACCAGAGTGGCCCCGTCGACTGGATGATCGAGTTCGAAACGGATGTCGGCCTTTGTTCCCTGGACGGCTTCGAGGTCGCCAGTGGTTTCCAGCGAACGCGGCGCCTGAGCGAGGTATTCCGGGTAGGTGAGCGTCGCCCGGACGCGGGCGATCCGCGGGGCGGCGGGGACTTCGATGTGAAAGGCCGGGCTGGTGTAGTCGCCGCCGCGCACTTGATAGGTCAGGCTGCGGACGACGTTCGGAATGACGACGTTAACGTCGGTCTGGCCTGCCGGGACGGGAACAACAATGGATGAGGTGCGATCGGCGCTGCTCAACAGCACGGCGATTTCGTCGGGCAGCTCTCCCTTGATCTTCACGCGGACCTCGACGTCTCCCATCGCTTCGATGTCGCCCGGCTCGACCGTCAACGTCGTGCGATAGAGTGGATCGATCGAGGCGAAGGGGAGCAGAATCCGCGAGGCGGCCGTGCGGAACTCGCTGCCATGACTGAGGAAACCGATGACCGTGGCCAGCACGAGCACCCCCGCACCAGCCGCCGCCATGATGGCGGGCGAAGCCGCGAGGGCCGCCGGAAGCTGGCGGTTGTGAAGGTGCTGCCAGTTTTCCTGAACCAGCGCCGCACCTGCCCCCGCAGGAGCCGTGCGGCCGATCTGAAGGGCGTTGATCAGCCGGTTCTCGATTCCGCCGGGCGTCCGCTGCTCGATGGCCAGCGCGATCTCATCGATGCTGGGCAGGCCGACCTGCCACCGCTCCCACAACAGCTTCCCGCAGTAAGCGAAGGCCGCCAGCACACCGGCGGACACGACCACCCGACCAATCATCGGCAGCCGCGTGAAGTGGTCGAGGATGACCGCGAGCAGAAACGTTCCCAACGCAACGGCGATCGCCATTCCGACCGTTTGCAGCCACCGCAACCGCAGCCACCGGGCGCGGTGCTGATCGACCAGCAGCTGCAGTTCGGCCACACGCTCGTTCATGGGTCGAGACCTTCTTCCCGGCACGTCCGCAGAAATCCTGCCTGAAATTGACGGTCCGGGGCACCACGGTTACGGATTCCGTGGCACAACCTGCCAGAACATGGCAAGCCCATGACCCGTCAGAAGTTGGGCAGTGACACTGTGAGTTGGGACGCTCGGTGCTTCGGGACAACAGAACGCTTGTGAGGTATCCGAGCTTATCCCACCAAGGCACGTCGTTCAACTCATTTGGAATGCCTCACAGCGTTCGTGATGCGCCGTTGGCGGCAATGGCCGGTCGCGATGAGTCTGGTCGTGATGATTCACGTTGACCCGACTTTCGGCGCGGCATAGACTCCAAAGGACCCGTCGAAGCGGGTTTTCGCGGCGATTTCTCGCGCGGGCCGCGTTCACTCTTCTCGTTCTGAGGAGGGTTTTTCGAACCGAATCGAGGTCGTGCCATGACCGTTTCCGTGGTGCCCGCACCGCCGCTTGGCGCGCCGCCTCGGAAGCGTTCGACCCGGCGGTTCGCGTTCCAGTTCCCTCAGCCCCCCGCCCATGACGAGCGCGAGGGCCGCCCCGACGAGGCGTGGTCGCTGCCGAGCTTTCTGATCTCGTGTTCGGTGCACGTCGTCCTCATCGTCGTGGTGGCCATGACGTTCCTGCGAGGGGGCGGCGGAAGCCCCTTCGGCCGCGGCGGCAAGGGGGACCCCGGCGAGATGGGCGGGGGTGGAGCCATCGAAGCGACCTTCAGCGTCGGCACGCCTGGCGGTGCTGCTTCCGGCGGCGCGGAGGGAACGGACAATGGCGAGGAGGGGACTGTCGTCGAAGCGGTTCCCGCTGCCGCACCGTTCCGACAGAGGCCGGGATCCGGCTTGACGGAAGCTCCCCCGGAAATCGATCGCCCGCCGGTTGAACTGCCGACCGCTCAAACGGCTCGCAAGGCCCCTGGGAAGGGGACTGGAAGGGGGTTTGTTCAACGAGACGAAATCGGGTCAATGGTGCGTGCGGGAGGCGTCGGCAGGGGCCCAGGGGGCGCTGCTGAAGGGGACGGGGTTGGTGGCGGTGGAGGGGACGGCGCGGGTGCACTCGGAAAGGGTCGCGGCAAAGGGGAAGGCAACGGCATTGGCCACGGCGCCGTCGGGTTCTTCGGTCTGATTCAGCAGAAATCGTACCGCGTGGTGTTCGTCGTCGACCGCTCGAGCAGCATGGGAAACCACAACGCGCTCAACAACGCCAAGGCCGAACTGATGGCGAGCATCGAGAGCCTCGACGCTTCGCAGGCATTCCAGATCCTGTTCTTCCACGAAGCGGTGACGCCGCTGCGGATCGAACGCGAGAAAAAGGGCGACCTTTACCCCGCGACTCGCAACAACAAGAACCTCGTCGCACAGTTTCTGACGAGCATTCAGGCCGACATGGGAACCAAGCGCTTCCCCGCGTTGAAGCAGGCCCTCGAACTGCAGCCCGAGACCATCTTCTTCCTGACCGACGCCGATGAAGCGATGTCGAGCAAGGAAGTGATTGAGATCCAGAAGCTCTCGAGGCGCTCGAAGACGCGGATCCACGTCATCGAGTTCGGCCAGGGAGCTCCGCTGCCGCGCGACGACAACTTCCTGAAGCAACTCGCCCGCAACAACGGCGGCAGCTATCGCTACCAGGATGTGCTGCAGTTCGATCGGAATTGATCGCCGACGATCGCACTCAGGGGCCACGGAAACGACGGATTCGACGGAGAGGACGGAACAGATCCTGCCGCAGTTCATCAGTTCCAACGTCAGACTGCCGACGTAAACAAAGCCCCTGCAGCAGGCCGCTGCGGGGGCTCGTTCGTTCCTCGAATAGCCATGCCGGCGAAGTCTGCCGGCCGTCGATCGTTCCCAGTTCCTTCACCAGCCGAGAGACATGTTCGTCTCGATAGCCCGCTGGGCTTCGTGCAGGTCGACTCCGGTGTCGAGCATGTAGAGGCGGATGGCGTGCAGTTTGTCTCCGCGGGCGCGGGCCAGGCAGTCGCGGGCGGCGTCGTTCGGCTCGGTCGAGCCCTTGATGCCGAGCAACCGCTTCGAAATGACCCACAGGTCTCGCGGACGACGCGTGATACGGACCACGTCCTCTTCCGGATAATGCTCGGCGGCGATCTTTACGGCGGCTTCCTGCGACTCGGCCCATCCAATCATGATGTGCGCGTTCGTTTCGATCTCATACAAGGCCATGGCGGGATCCCTTTCTTTCCGATCTCCCCAAAGCAGCGACCGCAAGGAACGTCGGTGCGGCGCTGCCTCGAGTCTGCCGTCGCGCCTGGATTATAGCGCGGCCTTTGCAAACCCTCCACTCCCCATTTCCCATAATCTGTTGCGGGGAACCGGGTCGCAATGGCAGTCGTCGGACGGCTCCCATGCGCGACGCATCGGGCGAAGCCCTCGACGCCGTCGCGGGACGGGGCCGCCTTGCTCGACTTCGCCGAGCAAGAGGCGGCCTGCCGGACCGGGCCGGGGTGTTCGCGGTTGTCGCGGTGCGAGATTGTTGGCCGGCCGCGGCAGCGACGTGCGAATGTTGGCCGTTCGCTTTGCTGCACTCGTGCACCGCACCTCAGTAACATCGCCTCTGCATGTCCGACCGACTTCTGACGACGCAGACGACCGCCGAGCCGGGCGACGCCCGGGGGGCGCGGCCTGCCGTGCTGGGACTGTTCGACGCGGTGAGCATCATCATCGGCATCGTCGTCGGATCGTCCATCTATAAGGTCTCGCCGCTCGTCTTTGCGAACGTCTCCTCGCCCCTCGAGGGAATGGGTCTGTGGGTGTTCGGAGCCGTCCTCTCGCTCCTGGGGGCCTTTTGTTACGCCGAGCTGGCGACCACCTACCCGAGATCGGGAGGCGACTACGTCTACTTGACTCGTGCCTACGGCCCGCTCGCGGGATTCCTGTTCGGCTGGGCGCATCTGGGGGGGATCCTGACGGGAAGCATCGGGGCGATGGCCTTCGTATTCGCCGAATACGCGACTCCATTCTTTGTGAGTTCGGGGACATCGGCTGCCCAGCAGGCGACGAGCGAGATTGGCCTGGCGATTGGAGCCATCGTCGTCCTCTCGGTGACGAACCTGCTTGGCGTCGTCTTCGGCAAGTGGGTGCAGAACATCCTGACGGTCGCGAAAGTGATCGGGCTTGGCGCGATCGTCGTGAGCGGGCTGGGATGGGGGGCCGCGTCCCCGTTTTCCGAGCAGGTCGTGGCGGGGAACGAGAAACCCCACCTCGCACTGATCTTCATTCTCTATGCGTTCGGCGGCTGGAGCGATTCGGCGTTCGTGGCGGCGGAAGTGAAGGACACGCGGCGGAATCTTCCTCGCGCCCTGATCCTCGGGATCGCCGGCATTGCGGTGGTTTACCTGCTGGTGAACCTGGCTTATCTGAAGGCCCTGGGATTCGAAGGGCTGCGCGGGTCGAGGACTCCGGCGGCCGACGCACTGAGGCCGTTGCTCGGAGACTTCGGCGATCGCGCGATGCGTCTGCTTGTCATGGTGTCGGCGCTGGGGGCGCTCAACGGGCTTATTTTTACCGGCTCGCGGGTGCATGCCAGCCTGGGGGCCGATCATCGGCTCTTCGCCTGGCTGGGGCGGTGGAATCCGCGGTTCGGGACGCCTGTTGGATCGCTCGTCACGCAGATGATCATTACCGTGACGTTAGTCAGCCTGGTGGGAACGCAGGGCGGGCGGAATCTGGTCGACGCGACGGCGACCGCGTGCGGGCTGAGGCCTGTGCCGTGGAAGTTCAACGACGGGTTCGAGACGCTGGTCGCCGCCACCGCCCCGATCTTCTGGACGTTCTTTCTGCTGACGGGGCTGACGGTGATCGTGCTGCGGAGAAACGACGGGCCGCGGATTCGACCGTTCCGCGTTCCGCTCTATCCGGTGACGCCGCTCGTCTTCTGCGCGACGTGCGGGTTCATGGTCTACGGAGCGCTGGATTGGGCGGGGAGCCTGGCCCTGATCGGCATTGGCCCGTTGGCGCTGGGATTGCCGGCTTACTTTCTGACGAGCCGCAAGGCCGATCGGACGGCTTGAATGTCTCGAACACGAGTTGGCGGCCGCTCGCGGAACGGGTGCGGGTGCTGAGCGCCGGAGGGTGGTGTGAATGGCGGCGGGCAACCCCGGTCGAGCTCTCTTGGGAAATGAGGCCTCGAAGGGGCGACGGAGCATTGCCGGGCAGACCCGTCCCCGCTGCGGGGCTTTCGAGAGTCTTCGGACTTCGAATCCAAGAGATACCTCGGATCGAACCTGCACTGTTCAAAGGCTGCCTGCGTCGCGTTTTCCGCGCAGATCGCCCCTTCGTTCCGGTCTCTGCCAACGCTATGATGAAGGTCCTGCCGCTTCCAGCGCCCGCCTGAAAATTCCCGCCGGAGATTGGTTTGATGCCCCGCACGGCACTCTCCCTTGCGCCCCTCATTCTGCTGGCCGCCACCCTCCCTGTCTGGTCCGCCGACGCGCCGCCGGCCGCCGATGAACCGCTCACCTTCGAGCGGCACATCCGGCCGATCTTCCGCTCGCATTGCTTCGACTGCCACGGGGCGGGCGAGGAACTCAAGGGGAACCTCGACCTGCGGCTCGTCCGCCTGATGGTAAAGGGGGGAGACTCGGGGGCGGCACTGGTGGCCGGTGACGCAGCGAAAAGCCACCTCCTCGACCGCATTCGCTCGGGCGAGATGCCCCCGGGCAATGTGAAGGTTTCGCCGGCCGAACTCGCGCTGCTGGAGAAGTGGATCAAAAGCGGCGCTAAGACCGCGCGCCCCGAGCCCGAATCCCTCGACAAGGGAGTCGCCATTACTCCCGAGGACCGCGAGTTCTGGGCCTTCGTCCCTGTGCGTCGTCCCGACGTTCCGGTCTTCGCCCCCGAGTCGCGCGTCCGCACGCCGGTCGATGCCTTCCTCTTGAAGGCGATGCACGACAAGGGACTTGCCTTCTCGCCCGACGCCGATCGCGCCACGCTCGTCCGCCGCGCGTACTTCGACCTCATCGGCCTTCCGCCGACGCCGGCGCAGATCGAAGCCTTCGTCAAAGACGATGCCCCGCAAGCCTGGGAGCGGCTCATCGACACCCTCCTCGCGTCTCCGCAATATGGCGAGCGCTGGGGCCGCCACTGGCTCGACGTCGCCGGCTATGCCGACTCGGAAGGGGCCACCGCCGACGACCGCGTCCGCGGCTACGCCTGGAAGTACCGCGACTACGTCATCCGCTCATTCAACGCTGACAAGCCGTTCAACCAGTTCCTCATCGAGCAGCTGGCCGGCGACGAACTCATCACGCCCCCGTTCAACAATCTCAACGCCGACCAGATCGAGAAGCTCGTCGCCACCGGCTTCCTGCGGATGGCGATCGACGGCTCCGCGAGCGTCGACAACGACGAAGTCCGCAACCAGACGATCGCCGACACCATCAAGATCGTCTCGACGTCGCTCCTCGGCCTCTCGGTTGGCTGTGCCCAATGCCACGACCACCGCTACGACCCCATCCCGCACACCGACTATTACCGCATGCGGGCAATCTTCGAGCCGGCCCTCAACTGGAAGACCTGGCAGAACCCGGTCGCCCGGCATGTTTCGCTCTACACCGACGCCGACCGCGCGAAGGCGGCCGAGGTCGAAGCACAGGTCTCCGTCATTGCGAAAGAGCGGGCCGAAAAGGAAGCGAAGTACATGGCCGAAGCCCTCGAAATGGAGCTGATGAAGCATCCCGAGGCGATGCGCGAACCGCTGAAGACCGCCTACCAGACTCCCGCCGGCAAGCGGACCCCCGAGCAGCAGAAGCTCCTCAAGGACAACCCGAGCGTCAACATCTCGCCGGGAGTCCTCTATCAGTACAACCAGAAAGCGGCCGACGATCTCAAGACCTACGACGCGAAGATCGGCGAAGTCCGGAAGCAGAAGCCGGTTGAAGATTTCGTCCGCGCGTTGTGGGAAACGCCGGGCAACATCGCCCCGACGTTCCTGTTCCATCGCGGGGACTATCGCCAGCCAAAGCAGCAGGTCAACCCGGGTGACTTGACCATTCTCGGCCCCGCCGGCGCGCCCCCGGAGCTTCCGTCGAAGGACCCGAACGTCCCGACCTCGGGCCGCCGCCTCAACTACGCGAAGTGGCTCACCAGTGGCCAGCACCCGCTCCTCGCGCGGGTGCTCGTCAATCGCGTCTGGCTGCATCACTTCGGCCGCGGCCTCGTCTCCACGCCGTCCGACTTCGGTCGCCTCGGCGAACGCCCCACGCACCCCGAGTTGCTCGACTGGCTTGCCAGCGAGTTCCAGGGAGCCCCCGGCAACTCGACCACGCTGCAGCCGTGGTCGCTCAAGTCGCTTCATCGCCTGCTGCTGACTTCGACCGCTTACCGTCAGTCCTCGGCCCGCACCGCGCAGGGCGACATGGCCGACGCCGACAACCGCTACTACTCGCGGATGTCCGTCCGTCGTCTCGATGCGGAAGTCCTTCGCGACGCGGTCCTCGCCGTGAACGGCACACTCGACCTGACGCCGTTCGGCGCTCCGGTCGACGTCATGGCGGACGATGCGGGGCAGATCACCGTCCCCGAGGCCTTCCGGCGCCGCAGCGTCTACGTCCAGGTGCGGCGCTCGCAACCGGTGGCCCTGCTTACCGCATTCGATGCTCCGGTCATCGAAGTGAACTGCGAGCGTCGTCCGTCATCGACGGTCGCCACGCAGGCTCTGATGCTCATGAACAGCGATTTCATGATCAAAGAGTCGAAGCGGTTCGCCGAGCGCGTCCGCGCCGACGCCCCGGCCCTCAGCCCCGGCGACGTCCCGAGCGTCGAACTCCCACCGCGTCCCCCGGTCTACTGGGAATACGGCTACGCCGGATTCGACGAGGCCTCGAAGCGAGTCATCAACTTCACGAAGCTCCCGTACTGGACCGGCTCGGCCTGGCAAGGGGGCCCGACGCTCCCCGATCCCGTCACCGGTTGGGCCACGCTGAATGCGGGGGGCGGCCACCCGGGCGACGACCAGCACGCGGTCTCGCGGCGCTGGACCAGCCCGGCCGCAGGCTTCATCACCTTCACCGGCAAACTGCAGCACCCCAGCGAGAACGGCACCGGCGTCCGCGGTCGCGTCGTCTCAAGCCGCAGCGGGCTCGCGGCCGAGTGGACAGTCAAGAAAGGCGAAGCGTCCACCGACGTCCCTCGCATCGACGTCCAACCCGGCGACACGATCGACATCCTCTGCGACCGCAACGGCACCGAAGAGAGCGACTCCTTCGCGTGGGTCGGCAAGCTGACGCTCAAGGACCCGACCGGCAAAGACATCTCCGCGTGGGACACCAACGTCCCGTTCCACGGCCCCGCCCCGAAGCCGCTCTCCGACCAGGCCGCCCAGGCATGGCGTCTGGCGTTCGGACGCGAACCAACGCGCGACGAACTCGAGCGCTCGCTGAAGTTCCTCGGCATGCAGCTGAAGACGCTCGCCGCCACCGGCCAGTCGCCCGACCGCGAACTCCAGGCGATGACCGACTTCTGCCAGGCGCTCCTCGGGGCGAACGGCTTCCTGTATGTGGATTGAGAGGGTGCGAAGGGGTATGAAGAGGTGCGAAAAGGTGTGAAGAGGCTGGAGCCGCATCCCATGAGGTGTTGCAACTCCCTGCCTGTTCGCACCACTTCTCACCCATTCTCACCTCTTCACACCCTGCTGCCCCCATGCACCTCTCCCTCATCGCGCTTCTGATCGTCGCGGGCTCCGCCATGACCGCACAGGCCGGCACCTTCGTGTATGTGTCGAAAGGCCCCGAGAACGAGATCCAGGTCTTTCGTCGCGAAGGAACGGGGCTGAAGAGCGTCGCGACATACAAGGTCGACGGCGCGCCCGGCTCGCTGACGACCGACCCCGCGAAGCGATACCTCTTCGCGACGCTCCGCAGCGTCCAGAAGCTCGCCAGCTACCGCATCGACAAGACCTCAGGCGAAATCGAGTTCCTCAGCTCGATCTCCCTTCCGGAAGGCGAGAACGCCGCCTTCGTCGCCACGGACCGCACCGGCCGCTGGCTCATCTCGGCTTCGTATTCGGCGGGCAAGGTGGTGGTCACGCCTATCGATGTCGACGGCAAACTGAATCCTCCGGTCCAGACCATCAAGACGGCCAAGACCGCTCACTGCGTGGCGGTCGATCAGTTCAATCGCTGGGTTTACGTCCCGCACGTCGAGCCGAACGCCGTTTACCAGTTCCGCTTTGAGGGGGGACGGCTCGCCGAAGCCGGCAAGGCTCCGGGCGGCGCCGAGAAAGCCGGCCCCCGGCATCTTGCCTTCCATCCGAAGCAACCCTGGGCCTACACGTCGGACGAATCGGGAAGCAGCATCACGGCCTACCAGATCGACGACAAAAAGGGACTTTCGCCGACCCAGACCCTCTCCACGCTGCCGGCCGACTTCAAAGCTAACAACTCCACGGCCGAAGTGAAGGTCCATCCGAACGGGCGCTTCGTGTGGGTCTCGAACCGCGGGCACGACAGCCTCGCAGGATTCTCGATTGCGGGTGACGGCAAGTTGACGGCCATCGGCCAGACGCCGACCGAGAAGACCCCGCGGTCGTTCGACATCGATCCCGCGGGAGACATGGCCTACGGAGCGGGTGAAGGCTCGGGAAAGCTGGCCGTCTTCTCACTTAATCCCGAGTCCGGCGCCATGACCCGGACCGCGACGCTCGAAATCGGCAAGAGTCTCTCGTGGGTCATGGCGATCGAACGGTAGTCTCGCCTGACGTCCGGTTGACTCAGATCGTTCGCAGGAATGACTCACGACTTCGGTCAACTCTTGAGGCGGCACGCATGACTCTGTCCGAATTCGAGACCGCAGTGTCGCAGGCACTCGAGACCGGGCAGGTCGGCGTGCCGTTGTCGCTCAAGGTCTGGATTCACCGTCCGGGGGGAGGTCTCGAGGTCGCGGAGAGCCTGGCCCGTCTCATCGAGCGGTTTGTGCCGATGTTGCGGGATGCGCCAGCCACGCTGCTTTCGACAGGCGCCGACGACGGCAGCCACTGGCAGATCCTTCTGACCGGCCGCCTTGGACGAACAGCCCTGTTTCTCCTCTCGACGTCCCCCGCCAGCGTTGCGAGAGTGCAGCTGCTCCTGATTGGGAACCACGGTGTACTGCAGCTTTCGGGCGATTCATCACTGTCGGACGAACCGCTCGCCGTGTCACCCCAGGCGGGCGCTTGGCGCGAGGCCATGGAAGCGAGCCGCCGCACCGGCCAATGCGTCGATGTCTCCGGACTCCTCTGCTGAACTTCCACGAAAACGCGGGCCGGGTCACTCGGTCGCTTGAACCAGCAAGGAGGCTTCTCAGCCAAACGGGATTGCTGGCGTCACTCCCATTCGATCGTGCTGGGGGGCTTCGAGCTGATGTCGTAGACGACGCGGTTGACGCCGCGGATCGAGTTCGTGATCCGCGTCGAGACGCGGCCGAGGACTTCATACGGGGTACGGTGCCAGTCGGCCGTCATGAAGTTGTCGGTCGTCACCGCCCGCAATGCCACCGTGTCTTCGTAAGTGCGGGCGTCGCCCATCACGCCGACCGACTGAACCGGCAGCAGCACCGCGAAGGCCTGCTGGATCTCGCGGTAGAGGCCGGCCTTGCGAAGCTCGTCGATGTAGATGGCGTCGGCTTCGCGGAGCGTTTCGAGCCGCGGCTCGGTCACTTCGCCAAGGCACCGCACCGCCAGTCCAGGCCCGGGGAACGGATGCCGCCAGATGAGATCCTCGGGGAGGCCGAGTTCCAGACCCATCGTGCGGACTTCGTCCTTGAAGAGGTCGCGGAGCGGTTCGATCAGCTCGAAGCCCAACTCCTCCGGCAGCCCACCCACATTGTGGTGCGCCTTGATCGTCGCAGCCGGGCCGTCGGGATTGGCTCCCGATTCGATGACGTCGGGATAGAGCGTTCCCTGAGCGAGGAACCGGGCGTCGGGAATCGACTTCGCCTCGTGGCGGAAGACCTCGATGAAGACACGGCCGATGATCTTCCGCTTCTGCTGCGGGTCGGTGACACCTTTCAGTTCATCGAGGAACTGCTTGCGGGCGTCGGCGACGTGCAGGTCGGTCTTGAAGTGATCGCTGAACCGCTGGCGGACTTCCTCGGCCTCCCCCTTCCGGAGCATCCCGTTGTCGACGAAAATGCAGGAGAGCTGCTTGCCGATGGCTTTCGAGAGGAGGGCCGCGACGACGGACGAATCGACGCCCCCCGATAGCCCGCAGATCACGCGGCTCTTGCCGACGTAGTTGCGGATCGCCTCGATCTCGCGCTCGATGAGTGAGCTGATCCGCCACGAGCCCTTGCACCCGCACACGCTCTGCACGAAGTTGCCGATCAGCCGGCTGCCATGCTCGGTGTGCGAAACTTCCGGGTGGAACTGCAGGGCGTAGATCGGCCGCGTCTTGTGCTTCACCGCCGCGAACGGGCAGGTCTCGGTCGAGGCGAGTGTCTGCAACGGGATGTCGCCGCCGCTCGCCTGGTCGCCGTGACTCATCCAGACGACGAAGCGATCGGGGATGCCGGCGAAGAGGGGGTCGGTGGTATCGACGTGGAGCGGGGTGCGGCCGAACTCGCGATGCTTGCCTGGCAGGACTTCGCCGCCGAGGGCCTTGAAAGTGAGGTGCAGCCCGTAGCAGATGCCGAGGATCGGAATGCCGAGGTCGAAGATCCGCGGGTCGCATTGCGGGGCGCCCGGCTCGTAGACGCTCGCAGGGCCGCCCGAAAGGATGATGCCTTTCGGGTTGAGTTCGCGGATGCGTTCGGCGGGGAGGTCCGGGCGGACCATCTGGCAGAAGACGTTCTGCTCGCGGACGCGGCGGGCGATGAGCTGGGCCGTCTGCCCGCCGTAGTCGAGGACGAGGATCAGTTCTTCGTGAGTCGGATCGATGAGTCCGCGATAGGCGTTGGTGCCGGCGGGCACGGGAGGCTCCGGGAATGAAGTCGTCCGACGGGCGGCGGGGCGCGGCCGGTCGGATGGGGGCCAAAGAGGCATCTTAGCATGACCGGCCGCGACTCTCCATCCGGCGACGAGGCGTTGTTTCCGCCGGAATCTCGGTCAGTTGAATCCGTTCGGACCCCAGCCGTCTTTCCAGAACGACGACATCACCCAGAAGAAGCCGCCTACAATAGCGATGACCAGGAGGGCATAGAACGCCAACGTGATCAGCGCCGGCCAGTCGATGCGGGCGGGGTCGTCCTCGCGGTGGATGAGCGAATGGAGGAAGGAACGGATCATGGCATGGCCGTCCGGGACCACGATCACCAGTTCATGCCGTGCATCGACGTCGCTCCTGGTTCGCCAATTCCTGCATCACCGTTTCGGACAAAAAGCGGTCGAGGGGGGGTTGGCGGCCAAGGAATCTTAGCACGGCGGGGGTGCGAGCCTCCAGGCGCGGGACGTGCGGCGATTTGTCGATTGGAATCAGAACCATTGCCTGACGCCGTTCCGCATTTCACATGAACGTTGACCCGCGCACACTATTCGTGGGATGATGCCCACGCTGACTTCGACAGATTGCCGATTGCGCGGGAGACGTCTCATGGCTGCCGACTTTGACGCCTATCACATCTGGCTGGGGATCCCCCCCGAAGAGCAGCCCCCGCACCACTATCGGCTCCTCGGAGTGGCTCTGTTCGAGTCGAACCTCGCGGTGATCGAAGCGGCCGCCGACCGTCAAATGACGTTCCTGCGGCAGCAGGGGCAGGGCCCGCACAGCGATGCCTCGCAGAAGCTCTTGAATCACGTCTCGAAAGCCCTCGTCGAGCTCCTCAACCCGACGAAGAAGGCCGCGTACGACGATCGGTTGCGGGCCGAAATCGAAGCCGCGGCCGCTCCGCCGCCCGTCGAGGAACCGCCGATCGAGTTCGCCGCGTGGGAAGCCGAGGTCGAGCAGGACGCGCTCTCGGTCTCTGTCGCCGAGCAGGTCAACGTGCGGCGTCGACCGATGTCGACGGGCCTCAAGGTCGCCATGGCGGCGTTCGCGGCCCTCGTCCTGGGGGCTGGGCTCGGGACGTACCCGCTGTGGGGTTCGAGCGAATCCCCCGCGGTCGGATCGGTTCAGCTTGAGGTGACGTCCCGCAAAGGGACGGCGATCCTGCTCGACTCGAAAAGCATCGACGCCGATCGACTCGCCGCGCCCATTCCGCTTTCCGCCGGCCGCCACACGGTCGATCTCTCGCGCAACGGCATCACCGTGGCCACCGCACGATTCTGGGTCGTGCCGGGAAGCGCCACCCCGGTCACGCTGACCGAGCCCGAGCCTCCGAAACCCGCCGCGGCACCAGCGGAATCATCCGTCGCGTCGACTCAGAAATCTTCCAGCGAGAACTCCGCGCCAGGCGACACCAAAGGGCCAGCCGGCGAATCGGGAAAGCGTCCCACTGAAGTCGCCTCGGTCGATCGCAACCGGATGACGCCCCCCGCCAGCCCGCCGGACGATCTTCCGAAGGACAGCTTCGGAGCGAAGGTCGAGCTGGCGGGAACGAACGAACCCGGGTCGACGCCGACGACCCCGAAACCGATGCCGTCCGAATCGGGGAGCGACAAACCGTCCAAGTCGCAGGGCGAATCGGTCCGGTTGAGCGAGCGGCGTCGGCTCAAGGGCTCGCAACCCGTCCAGAATCTCGTCTTCACGGACGACGGCGGTCTGCTCGCGTCGTATCACTTTGCTTCCGGCCGCGGAGAAGTGCGACTCTGGAACACGGGCACGGGAAAAGCCGAGAAGAACTCGCTGACGCTGACGACAACCGCCAATTTCAACCCGCGCGTCCGGTTCGGTTCGGACAACCGACTTTTCTACATTGCGGGCGGTCCCTCGCAGCCAACTAACCTCGCCACGTGGAACTGGAAAACCAACCGCAGCATCACCGCAGGGACGCTGGGCAGTCCGAGCGGCTCGCGCCCCGCCCGCGTCACCGCCTGGGAACTCTCGGACGACGAGCAGCTGGCCTTGATTGCCGTCCGCCAGCACAACGACAACGCCCAGCGCCAGGTCGGCTTACTCTACTGGAATCCGAAGAAGAAACAGGAAATCCGCTACGCGCCGGAACCGGAAGCCGACTTCATCGACTTCCTCGCAATGACCGCTGACGGATCGATCGCGGCCGCGGCCTTCCACAATTCCGGCAACTCCCGAAAGGAGCAGGAAGACAGCGTGCGGATCTGGGACGTCAAATCGAAAGAGATCGTGTACCGCGAGAAATTCGAGAAGCCAACGATGCGGTGCGAAGGGCTGCGGTTCATCGAAGGTGGCCGCAAGCTCATCATCATGGGCCCAGGCCTGACCGAATTTCATGTCGTCGAGATCGGTTCCAACAGCAAGAAGTCATACACGGTCTCCCTGTTCGGCGGAGACTCGGCCGCGGCGCAGTTCTTTCCGAAATCTCTCGTCGGCATCACGAAGCTCCGCGGCAACCGCACGAGCAGTGAGATGTTCGTGTTCGGCCTTGAAGCGGGGAAGATCCTGAGCTATCCGAACGCGAACGAAGCCGGAGTCGAGTCGCTGCAGCTCTCGCCGGACGGAACCGTGCTGGCGACCGGCGACGTCCAGGGAGAAATCATCCTGTGGGACGTCGAACGTCAGTGAGACCCGGTCGAGCCTCTCTGCACACCTTTGCCGCACGCCGCACCGTATTTCCGCGTCTCCAACGCGGCCACGAAGAGTCAGGAGCGATTGCCGATGAACGAACCGCGCCGCTCGACGCTTCACCTCGCGCTCCGTGTGTTCGCCTGCGTGCTGGCTCTCGTCCTTCTCTCGCCCCCATCCACGGCCGACAACTGGCCCGGCTGGCGCGGCCCCACCCGCAACGGCCTCTCGGAGGAATCTCAACTCCCCACCACGTGGTCGGCGACCGAGAACATCGCCTGGAAGGTCCCGCTCCCGGGCAACGGCATCGCCAACCCCGTGATCTGGGGAGACCGCATCTTCATCACCGAGTCCGACGGCCCGCGGCACGGCACGCTCCACCTCATCTGCCTCTCGCGCAAAACCGGCGAGGAACTCTGGCACCAGAAGTTCTGGGGAACCTCCCCGACGCTGTTTCACGCCAGCAAGAGCAGCATGGCCAGCCCGTCCCCCGTCACCGACGGCAGGCACGTCTTCGCCTTCTATGGCACTGGCGATGTCTTCTGTCTCACCGTCGATGGCGACCTCGTCTGGCAGCGCTCGCTGGCCGATGAATATGGCCCCTTCGAAAACCGCTTCGCCGCTTCCAGTTCACCCCTTCTGCACGAGGGACTGCTCCTTCTTCAGTGCGATCACTACGGGGCGTCGTATGTCCTCGGCATCGACGCGGCCACAGGAGCCAACCGCTGGAAGGCCGACCGTCCCGAATGCTGGCTCTCGTGGGCCTCCCCGCAACTCGTCCCTCTCGACAACGGAAAGCACGAACTGGTCGTCAGCGGCTCGCACAAGGTTGAAGGCTACGACCCGGCCACCGGCGAGAAGCACTGGACCCTCGGCGGCCTCGCCCGCGAGTGCATCCCGACCCCCGTCTTCGGACACGGTTTGCTCTACGTCGTGAGCGGTCCCAAGAGTCCGACGTTCGCGCTGAAACCCGGCGGCCGGGGCGACATCGAAGCCGACCAACTCGCCTGGAGCAACAACCGCGGCTCGCCGTTCGTCCCGTCCGCAATCCTCGTCGGCGAGCGCTATTACCTCGTCGACGATGCGGGAATCGCCACGTGCCTGGACGCCCACAAGGGGAAGACCGTCTGGCAGAAGCGGCTCCCGGGCCGCTACACCGCTTCGCCCGTGTCAGGCGATGGAAAGATCTACTTCGCGAACGAGGACGGCACGACGACGGTCCTCTATGCGGGCTCGCGGACGTACGACGAAATCGGCCGCAACGACCTTGGCGAACCGATCTTCGCGTCCCCCGCCATCTCGCAGGGAAGCCTCTTCATCCGCACCCCGCGACACCTGTGGCGCATTGGCGGCAAAGCGGGGGAGTAAGCTTCCCGGCTTCGTTGCCAATTACCGGCAGCACTCTCACACTTGCCTTTCTTGGATCCGGCCCTACGATTCGCGTGTACATATTCTTGCGGAGTGGGGCGGAGGGGCTGCTTCCACCCGGATGACGCGAATTTCTCCGGTATCCCGCGATGCGGCACGGCTCGCAAATTGATCCGCCGAATCGATTCGATGCCGCACGGCACGAAGCCGACCTCGCGCACTTCGAATGGGATCAGGACGAGATCGCCGACGCTTCGGACCGGCGGGTCGAGTATCTGACGGACACGTCGAAGTCGATCGTCTCGCAGAACAACTCTCCCGACATTCCCTTCCGCTACAGCGTCAACCCGTACCGCGGGTGTCAGCACGGCTGTTCGTACTGCTACGCTCGCAACAGCCACGAGTATCTCGGCTTCAACGCGGGGCTCGATTTCGAGACGAAGATCGTCGTCAAGCACGACGCCCCCGACCTCTTCCGCGACTTCCTGTCGAACGAGAAGTGGGAGCCGGAACTGGTCGTCTTCTCGGGGGTGACCGACTGCTACCAGCCCGCTGAGCGGCAGTTCCGGCTGACGCGGCGGTGCCTTGAGGTGGCACTCGAATGCCGTCTGCCGATCGGAATCATCACGAAGAACGCGCTCGTGGTCCGCGACCTCGACCTGCTCCGCGAGATGGCGGCGCTGCGGCTGGTGCACGTCAATCTGTCGATTAATTCGCTCGACCCCGAACTCGCCCGCGTCATGGAGCCGCAGACGAGCGTCCCTGCTGCCCGCTTGCGTGCGGTGAAGGCCCTTTCGGAAGCCGGAGTTCCGGTCCGGGTGATGGTGGCTCCGATCATTCCCGGTCTGAACGATTCCGAGATTCCGGCCGTCCTGGCTGCCGCGGCGGAAGCCGGAGCGAAAGCTGCTTCCTACACCCTGTTGCGGTTGCCGCTCACGGTGGAGCCGGTCTTTTTCGAGTGGTTGCACCGAACCCAAACCCTGAAGGCGGCGCGGGTCGAATCGCTCATCCGGGCGACGCGTCGCGGCAAGCTCAGCCAGTCGGGCTGGGGGGAACGTCTGAAGGGGGCAGGCGAGATCGCCGAGCAGGTCCAGAAGATGTTCCGCCTCTTCCGCCACAAGTACGGGCTGGACGGACCGTTCCCCGAGCATGACTTCAGCCGGTTCCGGCATGCCTTGCCGCGGACGGGTCAGCGACGGCTGTTCTGACGTGAAGCACCCCGGCTGCGGCTCTGAGCAGCCGGGGTGCCGAATCAGAGAGCGTTGAATGAGAGAAACCACTGAAAAGTGAGTCCGTTGCTTCGGCACCCATGGTGCCCAAAGCTGCACCCTGGGTGCGGCCAATCGCGATTGCATTCGCGGCCACAGCCACCATAATACGGCCCGTTGAATCGATCCCGTCTCCTCCGGGCGGCCTGCCGTCCGAACACCAACGTCCAGAAAGAACGGTCATGGGTCACAATCGTGCGGGCGTGCGTCGGAAGAAGCGTCTGAAGCGGGCGAAGAAGGTGGCCATCACGCAGGCGATCAAGCAGCTGGAAGCCGCCGAAGGCTCGCTTTCGGAGGCCGAACAGAAGAAGTGACGGCCGACGGCCGGTTCCCTGTCTCTGTCGGCAGAATCGAGGTTCGGGTCTCCGCCGTGGTGTGAGGCCGTCCGATGGACGAGACATCCTGGAACGAAGTCATTGAGCGGTCGTTGCGGCCGCAACCGATGGGAATCGAGAAGAGGGACGTCCTCCGCTTCGTCGTGCTGGCGGTGATGTTCCTCTATTCCCTGTTCCGCCTGCTCGCGCGATCGATCGAATTCGAGATTGAACAGGGACTGGTGCGCGGCAGCCTGACGGATCGACAACAAGTCGTGTCGCGTTACCAGCGAATCGGTCGGGTGAGCCTCGTCCTGGGGGGCGTGGTAATCGCACTCATTGCCTATTTCGGGCCGAGGCGCTTCATGTTTTGAGGCAGCGGACCACGCAGCACCGGGACGCAACGCTTGCGATCGCTCGAAATGGGGGCTGGGGCGGCCCGAGCACGCGAGGGCTGCCTCTCCGGGGCCGCAGAGGTCTCGCTTGGTACTTCCCGCGAGCGTCGCCTAGAATTGACGCCGGAGCCTTCGGGGGCTCGGCGGCGGTCATTTCCGGCCGCGCGGTCGGTTGCTATCATCCCCCCGGTCGCCATCCGTTCCGAGGAGCCGGTTCATGACAGACCTTCGTCACCCGCTGCGGGCCGTCTGCTGTTCTGTGTCGCTCGCAGGCCTGCTTGCCGTCACCGGACTGGCTTCCTTCGCACAGCCCCTTGCTGCGGCTCCGGACAAATCGCCGGCCGAGAGGGCCGCCGACTCCCGCCTTCAGGACCTCGACGATCCGGTCGAGCGGCTGAAACCCGTCAAGCCCCGCACGCCCACCGAGCAGTCGCGGCTCGAAGCGGCTGCCTGGTACATGACGGGCCAGCTTCGCGAAGGGCGGAATGATTTCACGGGAGCGGTCGAAGCTTACAAGAAGGCGGTCGAACTCGATCCGGAAGCGGTGCAGGTCTACCGGGCGCTCGTCCCGCTCGCCTTCAGCCTCAACCAGACCAAGGACGCCGTCCAGTATGCCCTCAAGGCGCTTGAGCTCGATCCCGATGACTCGGGATTGCTGCGGCGGTTGGGGGTGCAGGCCGCGTCAGAACGGAATCTGCCCGGAGCCATTCAGTTCTTCGAGAAGGCGATCGCCTCGCCGAAGATCGAAAAGAAGTCGGCGATGTATGTCCTGCTCAACCGCGACCTGGGAATCCTCCAGGCGGCGGTGGGACAGATGGAGAAGTCGGCCGATGCCTTCGAGATCGTGTTCGAAGCGTTGAGCAAGCCGAAGGAATACAATCTCGACGACCGCACCCGCGGCGCTCTCATCCAGGACCCCGCCACGACGTTCGAGCGGATGGGGCAGGTGTTTCTCGCCGCCAAGCGAACGGACAAAGCCATCGCGGCATTCGAGCGGGCCGCCAAGTCGCGCAAGGGAAAGCCCGGAACGCTCAGCTTCAACCTCGCCCGCGTCTACGAGCAGACCCAGCAGTACGACAAGGCCCTCGCCGAGCTGCAGAAGTACTTCGACGCCCAGCTCATCTCGAAGGAGAAAGCCCCTTACGAGCTGCTGGCGAAGCTGCTGAAGGAAACCAACCAGTCCGATCAATTGCTGCCGCGGCTGGAAGAGCTGGCGAAGAAGGATTCCAAGAACCTTCTGCTCCAGTATTACCTGGCCGAGCAGTACGTGGCGGCAAACCGTCTCGACGACGCCGAGGCCATCTACAAGAAGGCCCTCGAGGATTCCAAGGAACCGGAAGCGTACGCGGGCCTGGTCAGCGTCTATCGCCGCAAGGGGAGCGCCGAAGATCTGCTGCACAACCTCGCGAAGGCGATCGGTACCGGCCGGGATCCTGACGCTCAACAGCGCAACCTCGAAGTCCTTGAAGTCGAGCTGAAGGCGATCAGCCAGGACGAAAAGCTGATCGACACACTGATTGCCACCGGGCGAAAGCACCTCGAAGGGGAGGACGGCAAGCTCGATTTCGCCAGCGCCTACATTCTCGCCCGGTTGGCGGCGACCGCCAAGAAGTCGGATGCGGTGGTGCAGTTCTATCGCCACGCGCTCAAGGTCCGTAGCGACCGCAAAGAGACGATCCTCGGCGAACTGGGGCAGTACCATCTCATTACGAACGAGTACGCCGAGGCGGTCAAAGTCTTTGAAGAGGCGGTGAAGGACGAGTCGCTCGACAAGTCGAAGCCCAACTTCCTGTACCGCCTGTCGCAGGCCCATGCCTTCAACAACAACAAGGACGCGGCCCTCGAAGCCATCAAGGAGGCCCGGACGATCATCCCCGATCACCCGCTGCTCCACTTTCAGGAAGCCTGGATTTACTACCACGCCAAGGAATTCGACACCGCGGTGAAGCTCTTCGAGCAGTTCATCGAGAAGTTTCCCGAGAGCAAGGAGTATGTGCGGCGGTCGCAGTTCAGCCTGTCGAACATCTACGTGCAGCAGGGGGACCAGCGGAAGGGCGAGGAGATTCTTGAAAAGATCCTCGAGCAGGATCCGGACGACGTCTCGGTCAACAACGACCTCGGCTACCTCTACGCCGACCAGGGAAAGAACCTCGAAAAGGCCGAGAAGATGATCCGCAAGGCCCTCGACGCCGAGCCCGACAACGCGGCCTACCTCGACAGCATGGGGTGGGTGCTCTACAAGCTCGGCAAGGCGGAGGAAGGGCTGCCGTATCTTGAAAAAGCCGTCAAAGCTCCCTCGGGTTCCGATTCCACACTGTGGGATCATCTGGGCGACTGTTACGAGAAAGTCGGCCAGCACGAGAAAGCCCGCGATGCCTGGCAGAAGGCGGCCGATCACGCCAAGAAGGAGTCGCCCCCCGACCAGAAGGTGATCGACCGGGCCCTCGAAAAGATCAAGAACCAGAAGGAAGGCCCCGGCAAGCTGAAGACCGAGCCGAAGGGCTCGCCGTGACGGGAGGAATCAGGGGTCAGGAATCTGGAATCAGGGAAAACGAAGCATCCCGAGGCCGATCCGACGCTCCTGCGACTCCTTCTGCCTGATTCCCGATTCCTGAATCCTGACCCCTTCCCCCGAATCTTCTATGGCCGGCCATTCGCATTGGGCGAACATCTCCATCAAGAAGGGGATCGTCGACAAGAAGCGCGGAAAGCTCTTCGGCAAGCTGAACCGCGCGATCATGGTGGCCGCCCAGAACGGCGGCGGCGACCCCGCGTCGAACCTGCCGCTGCGGTACGCCATCGACAAGGCCCGCAAGGCGAGCATGCCGAAAGACACGATCGAACGCGCCATCAAGAAGGGGTGCGGCGAGAACCTCGGCCAGCAGTTCAGCGAACTCCTTTATGAGGGCTACGGCCCCGGCGGCGTCGCCGTCCTCTGCGAGATCCTGACGGACAACCGCAACCGCACCGCGGGCGAGGTCCGCAAGATTTTCGAAGTCCACGGCGGCAACCTCGGCAGCACCAACTGCGTCGCCTGGATGTTCGACCGCAAGGGCTTCTTCGTGGTCTCGTCGAAGAACGTCACCGAAGAGCGGCTGTTCGAAGTCGCCCTCGAAGCGGGCGCCGACGACGTCAAGGCGGTCGGCGAGAACTTCGAAGTGACCTGCCCCGTCGACGCCTACCAGGCGGTCATCGAGGCGCTCGAGACGAACAAGATCGCCACCGAGACGGCGGAATTGACCCGCGTCCCCCAGAGCACGGTCGAGTTGGACGCGGAGGTCGGAAGCCGGATGCTCAAGCTCATCGACGCGCTCGAAGATCAGGATGACATCCAGAACGTCATCTCGAACTTCAACATGTCGGAAGCCGTGATGCAGGAACTGGCGAATCAGGCGTGAGCCCGACGGCGCGCCCCATTGAGGGCTCCGGCGCATCAATCCGGCCACAGAAACGACGGAACGGAGTTTCGCGGAATCCTTGCCATCGGGTCGCGACTCCCCGTCCGTCGGATTCCGTCCCATCCGTCGTTTCCGTGGCCCCTCTGACGGCCGTGAAACAGTGCCGCACACCAAGCTGCGAAGCCCTGCCGTCTGAACCGGTCGTATCGCTTCTCGCCCGATGATTCGCCGAATCGCGCGGCGCCGGCTCGTTTCCCTCAAGCCGGGGCGTGACTACGATGGGAGAGTGGCGGAGTGGTCGCTCGCGACGCTCCGCCAGGCCGGCCGAACGGAAGTGCCGATCGCTGCAAAGCCCTCCAGATCACGAGCGCGCCGATGTCCGACACGCTGTCTCACGACACGTCCTTGATGGATGAGGACCTCCGCCGCGGCCGCCGGTTCGTGCGGTGCTATGAGGTGGTCTTCGTCGCGGCGATGGCGGTGGTGCTGGCGCTGTTCATTGTTTATGACCGGCCGTGGCACAAGCTGATGAAGCGGGCACTGTGGCCGATGCTGCTGCATCTCTCGCTGGTCCGCGGCAATCGCTGGGTGCGGGCGCTGCACGTCGTGCTGATGCTGGGGATGTCGTATTCGGTCCTGCGTCTGGGCCTGCGGCATCCTGCCCCGAGTATGTGGGCGGTTTGCGGTCCGATGTCGCTGGTCCTGGCGTGGCTCGGAGCGATGATCGGATTCTCGCCGGGCGTGTCGGCGTACCTGGCGTGGGTTCGGGCCGGAGAGGAAACCCACGAGCCCCGCACACGAGATGGAAGCGAAGCCTCTTCGGAAGAATGCTCGTCGACGGGATGCGGCGGGTGCAATACTCCGCTCCCGCGATTCGTCGTGCTGTGCCCTTGGTGTGGAACGCGCCGGGGCGATGCGTAGTCCGACGAAGGGGCTGGAACGGGGGCTGTCGCGTCTCCCGTCCGGAAGCGGGTCGAAAGTCACAATCCGCGGCTGAAGTCGCGGCTTGGGGAGCCCCTGCGGCGCTCGGCAACGTTCTTCCGGATACGTCCCGCCGATCTCTGCTACAATCCGTGCGGGTCCACATCCTTCGGGCCTGTCTCCCTGCGCGAGTCTCATCGCCATGGTCATCTTCGGAAATGGAAACCGAGGTCGGCGTCCGACGGCGTCGAAGAGTTCCCGAGTCTTTCTGATCGGGACGCAACTGGCTCTGACCTGTCTGCTGTCAGGCGGTCCAGCCCGGGCTCAGGTCGGCGGTGTTTACGTCGACCCGCAGGGTGTGTTGAGGGAAGCGTCCACGCTGGGAGACGGCGCTCGGCTGGAGGCGCTCCGCTCGGAAGCGGCAGACGCCTCTCCCTCGCGCGACGTCTCGGCGCCGTCCCCGTTGCGGCGCGTTTCACTGCGTCGCCTTCAGGACGCCGTGAAGTCGTTGCACGATCAGCGGCAGCCCCTTCCGTCCGACATCTGTTTTCTCGCGGGCATCAACCGGCTTCAGTACGTTTTCTTCCATCCCGACGAGGATGACGTGGTGCTGGCAGGGCCAGCGGAAGGCTGGGAGCAGGCGCCGGGCGGAGAAGTGGTCGGTGCGAAGTCGCGCCGACCGGTGCTCCATCTGGACGACCTCCTCCATGCGTTGCGTTACGCTTTCGACGAGCGTCCGGCGTCGCCCTTCCTGGGATGCTCGATCGAGCCGACCGCCGAGGGGGTGAAGCGTCATGCGGCCTACATGAACGGCCTGCAGATGGACCGCAGCCGGCTCCCCGAGATCTTCGCCGGAATGGAGAACGCGATGGGACCTCAGGCGGTCAAGCTCTACGGCGTCCCTGAATCCAGCCGCTTCGCCTTGAAGCTGGTTGCCGCCGACTACCGTCTGAAGCGATTGGCCCTCGCGCACGACCCCTCCCCCGTCCCCGAGGTCGTCAACTATCTCGATCTCCAGGCGAAGCGGGGCGTCCACGCCGGACCGCAACGCCAGCATCGCTGGTGGTTCGTCGCGCAGTACGACGCCGTGCATCACACGCCCGATCGTCTCGCCTGGGAACTGGAAGGAACGGGAGTCGTTGTGCGGACGGCTCCTTCGATGCCAGGCCAGCCGAAAGGTGGCAGCCCCAAGGGAGCGAACGTCAAAGGGGCAAAGAAACCTGCCAAGGAACCTCAGGCGAGCCCGGCCGCCCAGCAGTTCGCGACCCTGGCCACGAAGCATTTCGCGCGACTGGCCGGACGCGTGCCGGTGTTCGCCGAACTGGAGAACGTCGTCGCGCTGAGTGTTGCGGCCGAATTGATCCGCGAGCGGTGCGACGCGGCTTTCGCGGAGAAAACGGATGCGGCGAAAGGCGAGGCGCCCGCCGATCTCTACCGCTTCGACCACTTTCTCGAAGAAGCGGAATGTCCGACAGCTCGCGTGAATGTTCCCCGGAATATCCCCTCGCTCACGAACTCTCGCTTCGTCGACGGCCGCAACTGGCTGATCTCGATCAGCGGGGGAGTGGAACTGAATCCGCGAGAGGCCGCCCGAGCCGAGGTCCGCAAGGAAACGACGCGCGGGCAACTGGCGGAAATGTGTACCGTCCATCGCCCGGACCACTCGCGCTGGTGGTGGGACGACGGAAAGTAGCCATCACGGACGGCCGTCTTTCGCCCCGAGAGAACGTCGCGTTTGACGTCGACGTCCCATGGAGCGTTCGAGACTCGCTCCGCGCTCGCGTTCTTTCGTCGGAGCGAAAGACGACCATGAGCCGAACGCATTGCTGCCCGGCGAAAGGCACGCCGTTCTGCTCACCGCTCAACACGCGCAGGGGAAAGCTGCTGTCGGCGCGCCGCGAATCGGATTCCTCGGAGCGCCCCATCCGCGCGCCACCTTTTGAAAGGCTTGTAACATTTTCTCTCGTCTCCCGCTTCGGAGTGTGTGGATTGACAACAACACAACAAACTCCCAAGGAGACCTGATCATGACCACGAAACTCACGACGGCGGCGATCGTCCTGGCTTTCGGCTTCTCGGTTGCCGCCACCGCTCACGCCGGACCCAAGGGAAACGGCAACAGAAACCACGCCTTCCGCGCCCAGGGAAACTTCAAGCAGGGGAACTTCGGGCGGGGGAATTTCGGGAACCAGTTCGTTCATAGGAACAACGGGTTCAACCAGAACTTCCACAAGGTGCAGTTCCACTCGCCGAACCACAACTTCCAGAAGTTCAACCACAACACGTTCTTCCGCAACGTGTCGATCGCGCGGCCGCACTTCCAGCGGAACTTCGCGTTCAACAACTACCACCTGACCCACGCCCGAAAATACGACTTCGGGTACTGCTACATCGGCAACCAGCACCGGCACTGGGCTTCGACGTCGTTCTATCAGCCCCTCGGCTGCAACGTTTACTTCGATCCCTGCACCGACGTCTGGTACTACTGGTGCCCCCCGCACAACTGCTTCTACCCGGTCAGCTACTGCCCCTTCGGCACTTACACCTTCTGATCGAAGCGGTTGACTGATCGAGCCTGTTGACGAAGACCCTCCCTGGCGGCTCGATGGCCGCCTCCATCACCCCGCAGTCACGCCAGTGGCTGCGGGGTGATGACGTTCTTTGAACTGAATGACCGACCGTGATCGTGAGGTGCGCGGTCGTGGCTGAATGCTTCTTTACGCCAACGGCGTAATGGAAGGGGAACATCGGTCGGTCCGCCGGTCCAACTGTGGAGTGAACGGTCGCAGGGACTCGTCTTGCGACCGCGCCTCACAGTGGTGGCCAGTGATTTAGGTCCGCGCCGCTCGCAGCGCTTCGAGCGTCTGCGTCATGTCGACAGGAAGCGGCGCTTCGAACGACAACGGCCGCCCCGAGTCGGGATGCCGGAATTCGAGCTTGTAGGCGTGCAGCGCCTGCCGGCTGATGAGGACATCGCCCGAGTCATTCTGAACCGAAGCGGTCGCCCCAGGGGTCTTAGTACGGGCCGCCGCCAGCTCGCTTCGCCGCAGCTCCGTCTGTCCGCCATAGACGCGATCCGCCACGATGGGATGAGCGATGTGCTGCATATGCACCCGCAACTGGTGCGTCCGGCCCGTCCGCGGCTTCAAACGAACATACGAGAAGCCGTGGAACCGCTCGACTACTTCGTAGAACGTCGTGGCGACCCGCGAGTTGCCCCCCGGCAGGCACACCGCCATCTTCTCGCGGACCTGCGGGTGCGGCCGCATGTGCGTCTCGATCCAGTCGCTGTCGAACGTCACATCCCCCCAGACGATGGCGCGGTATTCCTTCTGCACCTCGCGGGCCTCGAACTGCGCCGTCAATCGGTGATGGACGGTGTTGTCCTTCGCCACCACCAGCACGCCCGAGGTGTCCTTGTCGAGACGATGGACGATGCCGGGCCGCAGTTGCCCCGCGATGTCGCTCAGGCGGTTGAAGTGGAACTGGAGCGCTCCCGCCAGCGTCCCGCGATAGGTGCCGCGCCCCGGGTGCGTGATGATGCCCGCCGCCTTGTTGATGACGACGATCCAGTCGTCCTCGTACAGCACCTCAATGGGAATGTCTTCCGGCAGGATGCTCTGGTCGGGAAGCGAGGGGAGCTGAAACTCGACGACGTCGTTGACGCGCAGCTTGCGGGCCGACTTCACCGGCAGCCCGTTGACGTTCACTTCCTTCTGCTCGACCGCCCGCTGAAACAGCGCCCGGCTGTAGTTGGGGTAGAGCCGGCTCAGGAAGTGATCGACTCGCCAGCCGTGGCTGCGGGCATCGACGGTGAGACGCATCGGCCCGCTGGTGGAAGTGAGCGAGGGAGCCACGAGGGGCGGCGCGAGGTCGTCCGCAGCCACGTCGTCATCGTGCTCGAACGTCGAATCGTCATCCGGCAGGGCGTCGTCAGTCACAGAAGAGGAAGCTCGCAAAGTTTGCCGCGGGCGGATCGTCAATCGACGCTCATGCGTCCTGTCCGACATTCGACTTCCCGCGGAATTCCCGCTTATCATACCGAGGCCTGCGGGCAGGGTCTTGTGCGGCCCGCGGAGAGAACACGAAAGCGCTCGTCGTCACCGAGGAAACACTCATGAATTTGCCCGATTTGTCTCACTTGGGTCGTGCGTTGCTGGCCACCGCTTTGACCGCGGCCGTGCTGTTGCCTGTCGCGTCGGCCGAGGACGCGAAGCCGGCCAAGGCGAAGGTGCTGATGCTGACGCAGAGCAAAGGCTTCACGCACGGCTCGGTGCGTCGGCCCGACAAGGAGAAGCTGTCGGCGTCGGAAGTCGCGATGATCCAACTCGGACAGCAGTCGGGACTGTTCGACGTCACCTGCACGCAGGACGCCGAGGCCGACTTCACGAAGGAAAACCTGGCGAAGTACGACGTGGTGATGCTCTACACCACCGGCCCGATGAACAACGCCGACAAGAGCAAGAACCTCCCGATCGATCACGCGGCGTTCGAGTACCTGCTGAAGGAATGGCTCCCGCAGAAGGGTCACGGCTTCATCGGCTTCCATTCGGCGACCGACACCGGCGCCGACTACGAGCCGTACTGGGATCTGATCGGCGGGTCGTTCAACGGCCACCCGTGGGGTAGCGGCTCGACGGTCAGCATCACCGTCCACGACACCGACCATCCCGGCGTGAAGGCCTTCGGCCCCGAGTTTGAGATCAAGGACGAGATCTACCAGTACTCGCACTGGCAGCCCGAAAAGGTCCGCGTCCTGGCGAGCCTCAACATGGCGAAGACGTCGCTGAAGAAGCCCTATCACGTCCCCGTCATCTGGGTGAAAGAAGTGGGTCAGGGAAAGATGTACTACTCGAACCTCGGCCACAACGAGACGACCTGGACGAACAAGGCGTTCCTCGACTCGGTGACGGGCGCGATGAAGTGGATCCGCGGCCTCGAAACCGGCAGTGCGAAGCCGAACCCCGAGCTGTCGAAGTCCTGGGATGAAAAGTCGAAGGCCGACGCGGGTGACGCGAAGTAAATGCGATAATCGGCTCTTGTCAAATAGCTTCTCTCTTTCGGAAAGCACAGCAAAAGCCAAAGGCATTTAACAGGAGCAAGCAGAGGTAGCAGAGAAAAGGCATCAGCAGAGAGATGAAATCGGGACTTGATGTCTCATCTGATGAGCTTGCTGGTCTGTGAGGACAATCGCGCACTCCGATGTGCCGCATACGGTCTCTCCTGCCTTGTCTGGGATTTTCTCTGCTACCTCTGCTTGCTCCTGTTAAATTGCCTTTTGTTTTTGCTTCCCTCCTCCTTCGGGATTCAGCAATGCACGCGCGGTTCGAACTGGCGAACAGTCTGACGCGCGGGGTCATTGCAGCCGCTATTGAGGTTCATCGAACGATGGGCCCAGGACTGTTGGAATCGATCTACGAGTGGTGCCTGACCAGAGAACTCGAACTGCGCGGGAATCAGGTCCGCAATCAGCGCGCGGTGATCGTCCACTACAAGCAGTTTGAGCGCGAGGAAGCTCTCAAGTTCGACATGTTGGTCAGCGATTGCTTGCTCGTCGAAGTGAAGGCGGTCGAAACGGTCCAACCCATTCACAAAGCACAACTGTTGAGCTACATGAAATTGCTCGACGTTCCTCTCGGGCTTCTGATCAATTTCAATGTGCTGAAACTGACGGATGGAGTTTCGCGGCTGCTCCTGCCTGGTGCGGCTCCCCCGCAACATGCGGAGGACGAATTGACTCGCCCGGCATAGCGCCGTCCGCTGCGGGTTTCTCAGCCACGCCTCGCTGTCCGTCCCTTCGTCCTCCTTTTCCCTTGGCGTACCTTCGCGCCCTTTGCGTCTTTGCGTTAAACTGCCGTCGCCCAGGGCCTTCGGATCTTGCCCGCTTTCCGCCTCTGCCAGAACCGCTTCAGGACGAGCGATGACTCACCCGCTGCTGGATGCCGTCGAGAACAAGTCCGCCGTCGTTGGCGTGATCGGCCTCGGTTACGTCGGCCTCCCTCTCATCCACGCCTTTCATAACGCCGGCTTCCGGACGATGGGCTTCGACGTCGACCCGCACAAGGTCGAAATGCTCAAGGCGGGCAAGAGCTACATCAAGCACATCGACTCGGCCATGATCGGCCGCTGGCTGGCCGAGAAGCGGTTCGAGCCGACCGCCGACATGTCGCGGCTGAAGGAAGCCGACGCGCTCCTTATCTGCGTCCCCACCCCCCTCAACGAAAGCCGCGACCCCGACCTGCGGTACATTGAGTCGACAGCGGAATCGATCGCAAAGTCGCTGCGGCCCGGGCAACTCGTCGTCCTCGAAAGCACGACCTATCCGACGACCACCCGCGACGTCGTGCTGCCGATTCTCGACAAGACGGGGCTCAAGGCCGGAAAAGACTACTTCCTCGCCTTCAGCCCGGAACGCGAAGACCCCGGCAACCCGGACTTCTCCGCCTCGCGCATTCCAAAGGTCGTCGGCGGTTACGACGCGCTGAGCGGGCAGATCGCCTGCACCCTCTACGGCAAGGCGATCGTCAAGGTGGTGCCCGTCTCGACGATGGAGATCGCCGAGGCTTGCAAGATTCTCGAGAACACCTACCGGGCGGTGAACATCGCGCTCGTCAACGAGCTGAAGATGCTCTACGACCGCATGGGCATCGATGTGTGGGAGGTGATCGATGCGGCGAAAACGAAGCCGTTCGGCTTCCAGGCCTTCTACCCGGGACCGGGGCTGGGCGGGCACTGCATCCCGATCGACCCGTTCTACCTGACCTGGCTGGCCCGCAAGCACGGGATGTCGACGCGGTTCATCGAGCTCGCCGGCGAGGTGAATTCGAAGATGCCCGAGTACGTCATCACGCGGCTGATGGAGTTCCTCAACGACCAGGGAAAGCCGGTCCGGGGGAGCAAGATCGCCCTCTTGGGCATGGCCTACAAGAAGGACGTCGACGACCCGCGGGAAAGCCCGTCGTTCGAACTCCTGGAGCAGTTGCTGCATCGCGGGGCGGTCGTCACCTACAACGATCCGCACGTCCCGAAGCTGCCGAAGATGCGTCACCACGACGTCCCCGACATGGCGAGCAGCGAGCTGACACCCGCGTACCTCGCCGCCCAGGACTGCGTGCTGATCTCGACCGACCACTCGGCATACGACTACGCGTTCATCGTGAAGCACGCCCGCATGGTGCTCGACACGCGGAACGCGACGAAGGGTGTCAAGGAAGGCCGGGAGAAGATTTTCAAAGCCTGAAACAGTGGGTAGTGGGCAGTTGGTAGTGGGTAGCCAGAAATGGCTCCCAGTTTTCCTACCCACTATCAGCTACCCACTACCCACTTCTCCATTCAAATCTTCCCGAACAGCGTCTTCCCGCTCGACAGCAGGTCGTCGCAGGCTTCGCCCAGGCGCTTCGCACAGCCGGCTTCCGCCAGCTTGGACGGCGCTTGCGGGTTCGCAATGCCTTTGCGATGGAACACCTCGTATCATTCAAGTCGGGAATTCAGTGCCGAAAACGGCTTGCCGATGGCCGGGGTGTTCCATGAGAAAACGACATCTCACAAGGCTCGCAGCCACAGCAGTCGCGCTTTTTCTGATCGCCTTCTGGGCAAAGGAATGGGTTCGTCCGCTCACGCCAGACGAGAGAATGGTCGTCGGAACATGGGCAAAGTCCGATGACTCGGGCGTGCCGCGCTACTTCGTTGAATACTTCGAAGACCTGAGCTTTCAGGAGGGCGAGTTCGATGGCGGCGGCACCAGAATCGTGAGCGACTCCGGCACCTGGCGAATGACCGACAGCGGGTTGATCGAGCAGAACTACAGGACCTCGATGCGGGACTTCTGCACCGACCTGTTGAAAGCTCGCTGGCCGTGGTTCCGCAACTATTCGGCGCTGGAAGGAGACGAGAGATTGAATTTCGGCTTCGGTTGTGATGGCGCACATCATCAACGAATGAAAGGACCGCCAAGGGCGGTTCCCAAGCTTTGACTCATGGCGGTCACGTACTGACTTGGTGTCACGAAATATAAAAGAAGGGGGGCTGTCGACGACTGCCCCCCTTCCATTTTGAACGACACACTCTTTGACACGGCTTTCGGCGGTCAGATCTTCCCGAACAGCGTCTTCCCGCTCGACAGCAGGTCGTCGCAGGCCTCTCCCAGGCGCTTCGCACAGCCGGCCTCGGCCAGCTTGAGGTACGTGCGCGGGTCGTAGTCCTTCTTGTTGCCGACCTCGCCGTCGATCTTCAGCACGCCGTCGTATTTCTTGAACATGTGCTCGGCGATCGGCCGCGTGAAGGCGTACTGCGTGTCGGTGTCGATGTTCATCTTCACCACGCCGTAGGCCAGCGTCTCGCGGATTTCTTCGACCGGCGTGCCCGAGCCGCCGTGGAACACGAGGTCGAATTCGGCGCTGGCCCCGTGGCGGGCCATCACCGCTTCCTGGCCCTTCTTCAGGATGTCCGGCCGCAACTTCACCGCACCGGGCTTGTAGCTGCCGTGCACATTGCCGAACGTGGCGGCGAACATGTAACGGCCGAGCCCCTTCAGCGACTCGTAGACCGCGAGCATATCTTCCGGCGTGGTGTAGAGCTTTTCCTTGGCGACGCCCGAGGTATCGTGCCCGTCTTCTTCGCCGCCGACGACGCCGGCTTCGACCTCGAGGATGATCTCGTTATCCGCGCACAGCTTCAGCAGGTCGCGGCTGAGGGCCATGTTCTTGTCGAGCGGCAGCTCGGACGCGTCGAGCATATGCGACTGGAAGAGGTTCCCCTTCCCTTCCTTGCGGCGGGCGGCGGTGGCGGCGATCAGCGGCTTGAGGAAGCTGTCGATCTTGTCGGGCTGGCAGTGGTCGGTGTGCAGGGCGACCATCACGTTGTGCCGCTCGGCCAGCCGATGGGCGGCCTCGGCGAGGACGATGGCCCCCAGCACCCTGTCCTTCACATTGATGCCCGAGGCGAATTCGCCGCCGCCGGTCGAGACCTGAATGATGCCGTCCGATTTCTTGTCGGAGAAGGCCTTGAGGGCGGCGTTGATCGTGATGATCGACGTGACGTTGATGGCCGGATACGCGTAGTCGCCCTTCTGGGCGGCATCGAGCATGGCGGCGTACTGCTTGGGGGTGGCGATAGGCATGGGGGGGAGGCAGGTGCGAAAGGGTGTGAAGAGGTATGAAAAGGTGCGAAGAGGCAGGAGGATGAGGACTAAGCTCCGCTCGCACCTGTCAATCGATTTCGGAATGCTGCAATTCCAGAGGAAATGCCGCGGGCTTTTCCACGGCGTGAATCGGCCGTCTCATGAGAAACATAACCGAGGTCTTCGGCCAGATAGTACATGCTTCGGACCTCTCCGCACGAGGCCTTGGCAATCGTCAGAAATCTTGCAAAGTCGGCATCGCTTTCGCGTTCGAATCCCTCCGCGATGTTATTCATGATGGACACGGCAGCAGACTGCATCCGGTTGCGAAAACCAAAGTCGCGACAGCCAGGTGTTCCTTCGGTGAAGTCTTGATAAACCTCGCAAACAAGCTCCCGCGCTCGTTGCCAGATCCACAAGTCTTCAAACGATCGAGCAAGCGAAGGCTGAGGAGCGTTGGACATGGTAATCACCAGGCAACGTGAGAGTCAGTAGAGGATGCCATTTCGATCCGGTCCGGGAACACCCGGCGTTGACTCGCCCCTCCTGCCTCTTCGCACCTCTTCATACCCATTCGCACCTCTTCACACCCCGCCCTACACGGCCCCTGTCGCCAGCAGCAGTCCGATACGACAGGCCGCCAGAAATTTTTCGATGTGCAAGGCTTCGTCGACCGTGTGAGCGTTTTCCTGACCACAGCCGAGCGTAACGGTCGGGAGCCCGCGGGCCGACAGCCAGTTGGCGTCCAGCCCGCCGTTGGTGATGCGAGTCGAGGCGGGCATTCCGATCGCTTCGATGGCCGCCAGGGCCGACTTCACCGCCGGCTCGTTTTCGTCCAATTTGAACGATTCATACTTCAAGTCGGCTTCGAACACCAGTTTCGCGGTCGCCCCTGTCACGCTTTTCACCTCCGTCACCGCCTTCTCGAAGGCAGCCCGCATCGCTTCCATGATCTGCTTGCGGAAGATCGGATCGTGACTGCGGGCTTCGGCGGCGATCTTCAACTCGGGCAGGACGACGTTCGTCGCGTCGCCCCCCTGGACGATTCCGATGTTGCTCGTGCCGGTCTTGTTTCCCTTCACCACTAGGCCGTGCCAGCCGTTCTTGACGAGGTCGGCGATGGCGATTCCTGCCACCGCCGCCGCACTCACACCGGCCTCGGGATGGGCTCCCGCATGGCTGGCGATGCCATGGATCCAGATGTCGATGTCGTAGCCGCCTGTCGCCCCAATGGTGGCGGCGTTGGGGTCGCCCCCGTCCCAGTTGTAGCAGAGCTTCGGCGACCCCAGCTTCGACAGGCTCACATACCGCGCTCCGACGAGGCCGATCTCCTCCTGCACGGGCCAGAAGATGGTGAGAGGCGGGTGCGGCAGTTTCTGCCGCTGGATCTCGATGAGCGTGTTGAGCAGCACGCTGGCCCCCGCGCGGTTGTCGGCTCCGAGGGCGGTCTTCGGATCCTTCGAGACGATCCGTTCCCCTTTCTTCACCGGCTTGCAGCCCACGCACAGCGGGACGGTGTCGATGTGCGACATGAGCAGCCGCCGCGGCGCCTTGATCGTCCCAGGCAACTTGACGATGACGTTCCCCTGTGTGCCGCCATACGGGCTCTGCTTGTGTACTGCATCGACGCTCACTGCGGCATCGGGAATTCCGATCGCCTTGAGGCGCTTGCGGATGTGCGTGGCGATCAGCCCCTCTTCGCAGCTTTTGCCGGGGACCGCCATCATCTCGGTGACGAGGGCGAGGGCTTCCTTCTCTCGAATGGCGGGGAGGCCGCCGTCCGTCGTCCGCTTCATACCGTCCGCTCCTGCGTCCGTTCGTGGGCTGGGTCGTTGCGGCGGCGATTATGGAGAATGTGCCGTCCGTTGAACAGCAACCGCGAACGCGACAGCGGTGTCACGAGTTGCGGTTTTGTCGCCAGGTGCGGATCGCCGCAGCATCAACGGCCCCATCCACTGTCAGACTCTCTTGAAGCACCTGCCGCTGCTGGGGCGTCGCAACGTTCAGCAATCCGTGCATCGTGAGTGGCCGCTTGTCAGCGGCTGCGTCCCGTCCCGCATCGATCACTTCCGCGAGGTACACCGTCCGATCGCCGGTCTCCATTCGCGATTCGACGCGGCACTCCAGCCAGCCGGGAGCATCCGTCAGGATCGGCGCCCCTGTCTTCCCTTCTCGAAGGATCGCGTCGCATCCTGCAAACTTGTCGATGTCGCGTGACGATTGCGTTCCGAAAGTCCAAACGCGGTCGACCTGGCTCGGTGCGACCAGATGCAGCACGAAGCCGCCGGAACCTTCAATCAGGCTCGCGGTGGCGTGCTGGTGCGCGATCGCCACGAGGATCCGCGGCAGGTCGGGCACGATCGAGGCCGACACCACGGTCGTGCTGACGAGTCCGCCGCGACGTCCGCCGTGTGCGGCGGTCACAATCCAGAGTTCGCGGTCGAGCGATCGGAAGATGTCGTTGGCGTCGTGCAGGCTCACGGTCGGTTCCTTCGTTGATCGGTCGAAAACGCTTCCCGAGGTCTCACTCGTCGTGTTCGCTCGACTCCGAATCGGCGGGCGTCTCGGTCTGCTGCATCTCGTGCAGGAACCGCGACGGCAGCGACTGTCGGCGCTTGCCCCACTTCATCCGGCTGCTGCTGCGGGTGATCGTCAGATGCGTCTGGGCGCGGGTGATGCCCACATAGCACAGCCGGCGTTCCTCTTCGATCTGGCTCCGCTCGCCCGAATCGATCGACCGCTTGTGCGGGAGAATGCCTTCTTCGAGGCCGACGAGATAGACCCGCGGGAACTCCAGCCCTTTGGCCGAATGGAGAGTCATCAGGCGGACCCCCTTCTCCTGAAGCTGGTCGTCCTTGCCGCCTCCGAAGTCATCGCCGCCGCCCAGCGTGGAGTCATCGAGAAAGCCTTCGAGCGACGGCTTCGACTCATGCGAAATATACTCCGCGACCGCATTGACGATCTGCTCGAGCATCCCCGCCCGCACCATCTGCTGCTGCTCGTTCTTGTACTGCCGCTCGATCTCCGCCTCGTAGTCGATCTCGGTCAGAAAGGCTTCGAGCGTCTTGTCCATCTCGCGCGGCCGCTCGCGGAAGGCCCGGCGATAGCGTTCCAGCAGCTCGTGGAACTGACGGATCGCGGTCGCCGACTTCGCCGTGATGTCCCCGTCGCGCACGGCCGCGGGGGCCGCATCCCACAGCGACTGCTTCGCCCGCACCGCCCGCGCCAAGAGCTTCTCGACCGTCGCCTCGCCGATCCCGCGCGGCGGGACGTTGATGATGCGACGTAGCGAGACTTCATCGGCCGGCTGCGAGATGACCTTCAGGTACGACAGGATGTCCTTCACTTCGCGGCGATCGAAGAACGACTGTCCGCCGATGAGGACGTAACGGAGCTTTCGACGACGAAGCTCGGTCTCGAAGATTCGCGGCTGCTCGTTCGTCCGGAACAGGATGCAGATGTCGTCCGGCGGAACCTGTTTGTGGTTCACCCAGTAATCGATTTCGGCGACGACCCGCTCCGCTTCGCTCTGTTCGTCGGGGAAGTCGAGGATGCGGACCTCGGCCCCGGTTTTTGAGGCAAACAACGTCTTGCTGTGCCGGCTGCGGTTGTGGCGGACGAGCGTGTTCGCCAGGTTCAGAATCTTGTCGGTGCAGCGATAGTTGGCTTCCAGCCGCACCACCTTCGCTCCGGGGAAGTGCTGAGCGAATCCGAGGATGTGCTCGACTTCCGCCCCGCGCCAGCCGTAGATCGACTGATCGTCGTCACCCACCACGCACAGGTTGCGGTGCGGGCGGACGAGGGCCTCGATCAGATCGAACTGCAGGGTATTGGTGTCCTGATATTCGTCGATCTGCACATGGCTGAAGCGATCCTGCGTCCGCTTGAGAGCGGCGGGGTGCTCCTTGAAGAGACGGTTCGTCAGCAGCAAGAGATCATCGAAATCAACCGCGCCGCACGACCGCAGGTTCTGCTGATATCGGCGGTAGGCGACCGCCGCGAGGAAGTCGGCGTCGTCGGTGACGTGGTCCTTGGCGTGTTGCGGTAGGATGCCGGCCGTCTTCCACTTGCTGACACGGAACAGGAAGTCGCTCGGCTTGAGCTGCTTCTCGTCGAGGCGGACGTCGCGGAGCGCGGTGCGGGCGGCCGACTCCTGGTCGCCGCGGGCGTAGATCGTGAAGTTCTTGGGGTATTCGAGAGCCTCGATCTCGTCCCGCAGGATCTTCACGCAGAGGGAGTGGAACGTGGAGATGAAGGGGCGCTTGGGCATCCGCCGGCCGAGCAGGTGCGTCGTCCGCTCGAGCATTTCCTTCGCCGCCTTGTTGGTGAAGGTGACGGAAAGAATGCGGTCGGGCGCGACGCCGTGGCGGATCAGTTCGGCCATCCGCACCGTGATGACCCGCGTCTTCCCCGTGCCGGCCCCGGCGAGCACCAGGAGCGGGCCCGAGAGAGTGGTGGCGGCGGATCGCTGGGCGGGGTTGAGTCCGGCCAGACGGTCAGAGGCGGGGTCGAACACGCGGGACTCCGTTCGAGGGGCGAACGGGACATCGTACCCCGCACGGCGGAGGGAATGAAGCTGCGGATGTTGATGTCACAAGTCGGCGTAGGATCGGATCTCTGCATTGCCTGTCGTGGTCGACTTGAAAGACGCGGCGAGCCTCACTACGCCTTCGGCGTACAAAGCACTTGCATTCCCCCTCGTGTCTCAAAGCGGAATCTGGGCAATTCCTGCAACTGAAACTTACTACGCCCGTCACAAGTCGGCGTTCATGCCGAACTTGGGGAGTCAGTGTCAGGGAGCACTGCGAGACACTTTGCGAATTGTCGAAAATCACGCTGCGACCGGGGAATGACAGCCTGGAAAGCTGTCCCACGAGGTCACTTCCCCTCGGGAATCTCCAGCCGGCAGCAGCCCAGGTTGAGGAACTGTCGCGACTTCGCCCCGCCCGTCTTTTCCAGCAGGTCTTCGCGCAGGCGGTAGATCATGAAGCGGCCGTCGCGCTCGCACGAGACGAGCTCGGCGTGCTTGAGGATGCCGAGGTGGTGCGAGATCGTCACGATCTCGGTCTCCAGCAACTCGGCAATATGGCTGACGGTCAGCGGACCTTGCCGCAACGCATCGACGATTCGCAGCCGGAGGGGTTCACTCAGCGCCTTGAGCTGTTCGGCGCACATCTGAGATTGAAACGTGTCTTTTTCCACGGACGCGTCCGACTCCGTACGACAACCGCCAGATCATCCGGCAAACCTGCGGCGTCCGCTTCTCCCCGGACAGGGCCGCCCGCAGAATGGGACAGGTCTCATTAGATTACTTCGCGGGATCGAGCCTGACCACCCAGATATTCCGGAACTCGACCGCCTGTCCGCCGTCCTCGAGGATCAAGCCGGGAGATTTCGATGTGAGGTCGCGCACGGGTGCTCCGTCGGTCGGCTTGTGGACCTTCTGCCGCTCGTGGATCGGCTTGCCGTTGTGCACGACGCTGATCTCGGCGGACTTCTCCGCTTTCCCCTTGGCGTCGGGCACGGCCGGAATGAACGTGATGTCGAGGCTCTGCCATTCCCCCGGCGGGAGCGTGACATTTTCCGTCGGCGGGGCGTACTTGAAGATCGCGCCGGCGGAGTCGTCGTCCGACAGATCGCCGAAATTGTTCCGCTCGCGGGGCTGTCCGAAGCTGTCGACAATCTGGATCTCGTACCGTCCCTGGAGAAAGACCCCGCTGTTGCCGCGCTCCTGCCCACGGGCCTCCGGAAGGTAGGGCGTGCGGTACTCGAGATGCAGTTGCATGCTTCCCAGCGATTCCCTCAGCACCAGATGGCGAGCCGTCTTCTCATCGTCCGAAGCACGAGCCACCTGCAGTGCGCCGTCCATAAGCTTCCAAGCCGTCGGTTTCCCGTCCGCCGTCGTCCAGCGGTCGAGATTCTTGCCGTCGAACAGCACCTCGGCCCCGTCGAGCGGCTTGGCGCCCACCCCGTCCGGCTTCAGATCGGCCCGCTTCAACGTCAGCGTGCCGATGTAGTTCTTCCTGTTCGTGAATGTTCCCAGGAGCATGTCCTTGGCGATCTCGGCCTTCCAGTCGAACGTGCCGAGCTTGTCCCCCAGGTTGATCTGCGTCGAGAATTGCCCCTTGCCGTCGACGAGGCTTCCGCTGATCAGGAACCGGAACGTCTCGCTCTGCATCTCGCTCCCGTCATAGGCGGTGAATGCGGCCTGATATTCCCCCTTGCCGAGTGCGACGACCTGCGCCGTCTGCTTCCCGCCGCCACCGCCGTTGTCGAGCTTCCACTCGCCGACCCAGTTCCCCTGGACGCGATCGGGCACATCCTCCGCGAACACGGCCGTCATTCCGCCGGCGATCGCAGCAACACTCAATGCGATGAACACTCGGACGAGTTCGACAGGGGCGCGACGGGGCATCGTCAAATCCTGATCGTGCGGCGAGAGGGGACACACGCGGTCGTTCTGAACCATCATCGACCCGCTTCGACAACGGCCGCGATGATCAGACGATCTTCAGAATGATATCCGAACGGTTCGCGGATGCGAGTCCCCACGCCGGGAATTCCCGGCATACGTTGTCTCTGGCAATGCGGTCGGAAGGAATGCCGTTGCGCCCTGGTCGTCTTTCGCTCTGCGAAAGAACGCGAATGAGGCACGGACTCGGTCGCTTGAGCGGACGACCTCGTCAAACGCGACGTCCTTTCACGGGAGCGAAAGACGACCATCACCGCTCGCTCGCGGGTGCGGCGGTCGTCATCGGCGCGGGGCTCGCCGTGGGACGCTCGTGGGACTTCACCGCCGACTGACCCACCAGCCGCTTCGTCTCCTTGAGCAGAAATTCGACGTCCATGAATGGCTCGAAGCTGACGTCGAGCCACCGCACCAGCCCGTCCGCATCGACCAGGAAAGTGCCATGCAACGGCTTCTTCTCAAAGTCGTCGTACACCCGCCACTCGCGGAAGACGTCGAGGTTATTGTTGGAGACCAGCGGGAACGGATACGGTCCCTTGTCGAGCCCTTCGACGGCCGCCGCCAGATCATCCGGACGGTCGGTGCTGACGGCGACGAGCTGAATGCCGGCGTCGGTGAACTCTTTGGTCCGCGGGGCGAACTTCTTGAGCTGCTCGACGCAGTGGAGGCAACCGAATCCGAGGTAGAAAATGACGATCGTCGGCTTGCCGCGAAAATCGGCCATCTGGATCGGCTTGCCGTTCGAGTCGGTCAGCGCCCAGTCGGACGGAACCGGCATCGGCTTCCACTGGATGGGACCCAATGACGCCAACTCGGGACGGAGGCCGGTGTCCTTCGCCGGCACGAGCGGGACGCGCCAGTCGTCGCCGAAGCCGAGTTCCCTGCCGATCGCGTTGAGACGTGCGAAGGGCGGGAAGTCCCGGTCGATTGTTCCCGACAGCTTTCGCAGGCTCTCGAACGCCTTGCGGGCCTCGTCCTTCTTGCCGAGCTGCCACAGGATGTCGATCTGCACGGCCAGCGGGTGGACTTCGTTCTTGCGTCCGTTGACATAGCCGTTGATCGTTTTCTCTGCATCGTCTTTCAGGCCGCCCTGGAGCTGCACGCGGGCGATGTAGGAGTCGTCGACGCCCCCGGCCTTCTTGAGGAGCTCGATGGCTCCCTTGAAGTCCCCTTTGGCGACGGCCGCGAGTCCCCGCAGCTCGTCAATCGCTTTCTGCAGCGGGTCGACGCGTGCGGCCTTCGGACGCTTCGCATCGTTGATGGCCTTCGTCAGCTTGTCGCTTTGTTCCTTCCTGGCCTTCGCTTCGGCATCGGCTGCCACCTTGCCGCGGGTCGTCGCTTCGGGCACGGTTTCGGCCACCGCCGCCTCGCCTGGCTTCCCCGCATCGGCCTTGCGGGCGGCTTCTGCGGCAGCCTTGAGTCGCGCCTCGTCCGCCTTTGCGTTCTCCTCTTTGACGCGGCCTTCCGCCTTGGCCACCGCCTCATCCTGTTCCTTCTTGTGCGGGGCGAGAAGCTCTTCGAGCTGCTTGAGCGTCGCCTCGCCGGCCGCCGCATCCCCCTTGCGGAACTGCGCGATGCCGATGTGCCGCAGCCGCTTCACCTGCTCGTCGGCGTCGTCGGTCGCATCGAGGTAGGGTGTGTTCGTCAGCGCGAGAAGCGCGTCCCACTGCTCGTACCGGACGAGGAGTTCATACAGCCGCATCCGGCCGAAGTAAGAGCTTCCTTTGCTGAGTGTGTTGTACTTCGGATGCCGCGGAAGCTCGATCATGTTGCGGGCGAGCTCGATGGCGTCATGAACGCGTCCAACGAAGCTCAGATCGCGGATCAACCATTCGTTGTTGTGGGCGAAATTGTGAATGCGGTCCGGCAGCACCCGGTCGCGCATCATGTAGGCGTAGTCGACGCGGGCCGACGCTTCCTGCTGCCATGCCGCGTCATGGTAGCGGTTGAGCCGAGAATAGATGTGCCCCGGCATGTGCCACATGTGGGCGATGCCCGGCGCGGCCTGCCCGCACTTCGACGCCGAGTCGAGCGCCTTCTCGGCCTTCTCGTAATCCCAGAGATGGATGACGTAGTGATGGCACGGGTGCATCGGCTCCTTCGCCAGGACGTCCTGCATCAGCGCGTCATACGCCAGGAAACTCGTGATGGGCGTTCCGTTGTTCTTGTTCAGCCAGAGTTGAAGGCAGAGGAAGGCTTTCGCTTCGAGGTCGTCCGGAAACTTGTAAAGGATCTTCTCCAGCGCCTTCGCATACGCTTCTCCGCGTTCCTTCTTCTTCCCCGTGTCCTTGAAGTAAGCCTCCAGGGCGTCGAGATACATCGTCTCCCGCTCGGTGACTCCCTTCTTGTATTTCACGGCTTCGGCGATGAATCCCTTGCCGCGCTTCGCGTTGTCCATGTTGGACAGGGCCATCCCCCAGTAGGCCATCGCACAATTGTGATCGAGGGCCGCCGCCTGGCGGAACGAGCGTTCGGATTCGAAGTACCAGAAGCCGTGCAGCTGCGCGACCCCCTGGTCGATGAACTGCTGTGCCTCGGGGCTCTTCGTCGTCACCGGGAAGTGAACCTTCCCGACGTTTCCCATCAGGTAGGCCGCCTGCCGAGGCCCCTCGTCGAAAATCTCGCCATGGGACGAATGTCCGGCGTCATCTCCGGGCAGTTCGGCCCGCGCGGGTTCGTCCGCGGCCTGTGTCCGTGGCGCCAGTACGAGAATGGCCAAAGCGAGCGCCGCAAACTTCGCGAAACGGGAACGGTTCGGCATGGAGACACCGCCGCGGTGGAATGGGACAGCGTGAGAGCATCGGAAAGGGGAGCGGAGCGGATTGCGATTCCGCAACCCCGTCGTATCCTTCATACGTCGGTGCGAAGGGCTGCCGCAAGCTCACGACGGTTTCGTGCCTCGTCAAGTTAGGGTTGGCGGGAGATGTCGCGAGACGCAGGGCGGAGCGACGCCACGCCCGGCGTTCGGCGTAAGAATTCTTCTGTCGATCGGCAATGTCGCACCGTTACGAGGGTCCTGGTGGTCCGACTGCGGAGACTTCACTCCTGCGCCCTCGCTCCGGAGCAGGGTGACTCGTGTGGGCAGAGGTGCGGGTCGGAGGCTACAATTCCGGTCGAAATGGGATGGAACGGGTGCTGCGGCGGCTGCCGCCATGCGATGGAACGGTGGGCGACCTGGGAGAGACGATGCAAATTCTGCTGGCCAACCCCCGCGGTTTCTGTGCCGGGGTCAACATGGCGATCGACTGCCTCGACGAAGTGATCCGGCGATTTGGTCCGAAGGTTTTCGTGTACCATGAAATCGTCCACAACAAATACGTCGTCGAGCGGTTCACGAATCAGGGAGTGACGTTCGTCAATGCGGTCGAGGAAGTGCCGCGCGGATCGATCCTGCTGTATTCGGCTCATGGCGTCTCGCCTGAAATCCGCCGCCTGGCCCGCGAGCGCGACCTGCGGACGATCGACGCCACCTGTCCGCTGGTGACGAAGGTGCATCTCGAAGCGATTCGCTTTGCGCAGGGGGGTTATCACATCGTGCTCATCGGCCATGAGGGGCACGACGAAGTCATCGGCACCATGGGAGAGGCTCCCGAGAGCATCACCCTCGTCGAGACGCCGGAAGAAGTGGACGAGCTCCGTTTTCCCGAGGGGGCGAAGATCGCCTACCTGACGCAGACGACATTGAGCGTCGACGAGGCGGGGCGCGTCATTGCGGCGCTCAAGCGACGGTTTCCCCGAATCGAGGCGCCGCCCAAGGACGATATCTGCTATGCCACCACCAATCGCCAGGAAGCCGTGTTCCAACTCGCTCCGCGGGTGGACGTGGTGATCGTCCTCGGCAGCCAGAATAGTTCGAACAGCCAGCGTCTGAAGGAACTGGCCCGCACGCATGGAAGGCCGGCGTATCTCGTGGACGGGGCGGCCGAACTTCGGAGTGAGTGGTTCGACGGCGCGAAATCGGTGCTGATCACGGCCGGGGCGAGCGCCCCGGAAGTCGTCGTGCAGGAGTGCGTGCGGTTCCTCGTCGAGCGGTACGGAGCGACGGTCGAAGAAGTGAGCATTCGCGAAGAACACGTCAGCTTCCCGCTCCCTCGCGAACTGCGCGTACTGCAGACGACGTGAGTCGTCGCGGGGCGGGAGCCTGCCCTGCTTGACTGCCGATCACTTCCGATCTGCGGGCGGCTTGGTCGGAGCCGCCGCCGGTTCCGTTGTGGTGGCGGGCGGCGCGGGGACCCGCTGGAAGATGAACAGCACTTTGACCGACGGCGCCGCGTCGGCCGGACCGCTCGCTTTATCGGAAGGGGGCGTCGCCGTCCGTCCCAGGCCTCTTGCGGACGTCCGTTGGCCGCGGGCTTCGTCCGCGTTCGGCGCTCCCTCCGCCTCGGGACCGCTACTCGACCTGAGACCGCTGTTGCCGTAACGATTGACGTTGCGGTCTCCGGCATACCCGCCTCTCGGGAGGTTGAACGCCCGCTCGTCGCGCGCGTTGTCACCCTTGCGGCCGAATTCGCTGGTTGTCGCACGATTCGCACTCTCTTCCGGCTTTGCGGAAGAGACGCCGGCCTCCTTCGAAGGCGGGTTGAGATTGTTTCCCACAATCGACTGATCGAGGGGAACGCGGAATCCATATTGAAATGCCCGGCCTCCCGGGAGCGGTTCTCCCGGAATCTCGGCAACCGCGGGCCCCGCAGAGAACCCTTCCCTTCCTTGCGCGCGGACTGAGTCCTCCCCGTGGCCCGACCTCGGCTTCCGTTCCGATTGCTGCGTAAGGGCGGGGAAAGGCGAGGGGAAGAGCTGTGCGGGGGACTTGTCTTCCGCGGACTTCACGGTGCCGCGTGGATTGTCCGAGGGGACGCGCTGGCTCTCTTTCTTCGCCTCAACGGATTCCGGCGACGCTTTCGGAGAGGGCTTGCCATTCGTTCCACCCGACGGCGGCTGTGGCGTTTTCAGCGACGGCGCGGGAGGCGGGGCGGGAACCGCCGCCGGTGTCGGTTGCCGCTTCTCTGCCGTGTCGGGCTTCGAGACGGAATCGCTCTTTCTGGCCGCTTCCTGTCCGTTCGTCGAACGGGATTTCCCGGATGTCCCTTCCATCAGCCGTCCGAAACCTTCAACCGGTTCCGGCTCCGCCTTTCCCAATTCGGCCTCATTCTCCCGCAGCGATCGAACGCGATAGAAGCGGTTGAGCCGGGAGACGACCTGTTGTTCCTGACTTGGGCTGAGGGCGAAATTCGACTCGTCGGCCGCCTCCCGCGTGGCCAGTGGGGGCAGCCCGTCCGAGTCCGATTGACCCTCGGCAAGCCGCTTGTCGGCCGGTTTCTCGTCCGTCACGGAGGGCCTGGCCCGCGAGTTTGCGACGGACTCATTCTTCGCATCCGACCGGATGCCCTTCGTCGCCGGGGAGCCGGTTGGATTGTCGTCCTTCGCAGCCACGTTGCGGCGGGTATCGGGCCGGGCGGCATTCGGCGCGGGGGCATCTATCGCGGCGTCACGATCCCGCAGCGCCCCTTCGTCCGCCGACTCTTCAAAGGCCACCGGATTGCGGAAAATCCCGTTCAAAATCCCTCCATTCCCGACGGAGAGGAGTTGCTCATAAGCGGCGATGATCTGCTCGGGGGGGGCGTCGACATAAAGCACGTATGTTTCGGGTGCCTGCGGCTGCGTTCCCCCGGCGACCGGCAAGGCGTTCGATGTCTTCTGGCGGAGACTGACGGCGGCCGCGGCGGGCCCAGTGGCCGGAGCGTCGTTCTGGCTCTTGCGAGTCGTCACTCCGCCCGCCACTTCGCTCCGCGGAGGCGAGGGAGCCGTCGCTGCCGCCGGACGATCGTTCTCGTTCCCCTTCGTGTTGGCGGGTGATCTCCTGTCGGCGGGTGCGAGCGGGACGTTCGCCTTCCGGCGTTCTCCTTCTGGCAAATCGACGAAGTCCGCGGCCGGAAGGTCATCGACGACCGCGTCCCCCATTGCCACCGTTGTGTCGACCGAAGGCACGCCGTTCTCCTGCAGCAGGACCCGGAAGCCTCCTACCGCTTCTTCAAAGTCCAACACCTGCATTTCGATGACGGCGATCTTCCCTTCGACATTCGAGAAGTAGGGGACGATTTGACCGATCCCCACGCGCGGCGGAACGATGAATCCTCCCGGCGCGTTGTTCGCCATCAAGCCGGACGGAGCGACGCTGGACGCCGGGGCTTCGACGGAACCTGCTTCCATCGCGGCCGCAGCCGGGCGAGGCATCGCCTTGCCGGCCGCCACGCGACCGGGAAGCCCGGGAGCGCCTGCTCCGCTTCCCGTGCCGCCCCCCTCCATCGATTGTTTCCCGAAAGGCGCGCGGCGCGCATTCGGCGCGCCGGCCAGCCGTTCCGAAAGCGCTTTCGCCGATTCGGCACTCGGCTTGCGGAACGTGTCAGCAAGCTCGAAGTTCCCCGCCCGCGAACCCGCCGCCTCGCGGTCCCGCGAGACCGGATTGGCCATCTTCTTGCTGAAGGAGAGCTCGCGGTCCTCCATCGCTTTCGAGTTCTCTCCCGACGGATCGCTGAGCACCGGGCTTGAGGCCGTTGCGGCGGCGGTCGATTCATCAATCGGCGCGGGATTCCGGGATGCTGTCTCGAACATGTATCCCGAGTCGGAATCGTGCCAGCCGTGGAGCGCCTCAGATCGCTCCGCACGAGCCATCGTCGCGTGCGGGCCTGGTTCACCCTGCCAGCGATTCCATGCGAAGGGCCGAATCGCGAGCACCACAGCGCAGGCGGTCGCCGCCAGCGAACCGACCACGGCAACCCACGTCTTCCAGCGGCGCGGCCCCGCATCGGTCGGCTTAACCGACGCTGATGCTGGCGACGCAGCGACGGACGGCTCGCTCGCTGCTGCACTGGTCGGCGGAAGGGACGCCAGCAATTGCTCGCGCTCGGTCCTCAGGCGGATGGAAGGAGCCAATTCCACTGGCGCCCGTTCGACCGGAAGCGACCGCAGCGCGTCCGAAACGCGGGCCAGGGCATCGAGCCGCCGCTTCGTCTCCTGGGCGATGACCGGATCGGTCGATTCGAGCAGACGTTCGACGAGCTCGCTCTCGGCTGGGGACGTTTCCCCGTCGAGGTATGCGGACAGCAGTTCGTCGAATGTGGGATCTGGCATGGCAGGCTTTAAGCCGGGGATTCTTCAGAATTCCCCGTTCGGAAACAGTTGTCGGAGTTTGTCAGCCAGTTCGAGTCGGGCGCGGTGGATGCGGCTGCGCACCGTCCCGATGGGACAGCCGGTCAGCTCGGCGATCTCTTCGTACTTCAGATTCTCTAATTCTTTCAACACCAGAACCGTCCGATACTCCTCGCTCAGATGTGCGAGAGCGGTCTGGACGCGAGCCTGACGTTCCGTCTGCACCAAGGCGTGCGACGGTTCCGACTCGGCCCGGTGGTCGGCCGGCTCCACTCCCGCCTGCTCGCGGGCCGCCTCCAAGGACGCCCCGGTCACCCTCAATTTGCGCTTGTCACTGACGGCCGCATTGTACGCAATGCGGAACAACCATGAGTAAAATGCCGAATTCCCTCGAAACGTAGTCAACCCCTGGAAGGCGTGGACCCACGCTTCCTGGGCAATGTCTCGCGCATCTTCAGCCGACCGCAGCATCCGGACCAGACTGTTGTACAAGCGATCCTGGTAACGGAACACCAGTTGGTCGAAGGCCGCCGTCCGCCCCGCGAGACATTCGTTAATGAGGTGTTGATCGGGATTTCCGGTCACATCGGAACTTGAGACGCCGTCCAGCGCCTGAGAGTTCCCTGCTTTTCCGTCGTCCTCGGCGGATGGGACACCATGCGTGCTTCCCGTCGCATGTCCTCTGCCATCATGACGATCCGCGGAAGCTGCCGCTGCCGGGTGACCATCGAATCCAGGCCGGAGATTCGATTCCGCCGCTTCCATCCGCACTTCCAGCACGACCGGCTCGGGCCCGCGGTCGGGCCGGTCGGACCTGGAATTCGAAGCCCGGCCATTCCCAAGGCTCCCGCGTTCCATCCCCGCCGCGGCGAGTGGCTGACCATTCGGGGGGAAGGATCCGGTGGCCGACATGACTTGAACGCCTCAAATCCTGGAATCGGCGAGTCGACGGCTCCTTGCCGTCCGCGGGAAAAGTGAGCCGTGGTCATCGGTCCGGCCGATCACCGCGTGCCCGTCCATCCACCGCCCACTTGATTCTGACGTTCCGGACAGGGCCCGTCCAACACAAATTGGCCGGGGCCATCCCCGCACGATGTCCGATCGCACCGCGACGAAGCGGTCGAGAACACCACAAGAAACGGTGGGAAGCTCCCGTTCCCCACATCGATCGACGGAGATGCGGGGAGCAGAACGCCGAATCCATCGGCACGTCCGCGGGACAGCAACACCGCAACGGGACGGCGCGACTGTAGGTGATGTCAGACGAAGCGCCTGGATCGAAGCGGCGTCGACCTCTCATGCCGTCCGAAATCCATCGCGGAGCGAGGAGACGTCGCTCGCGATCGAAGTGGAAACTTGCGAACGCACCTCACATTACTTCGGCCGGGCCGGCGTGGGAGCAGCCCCTGGAGGCATGCCGGCCGCCGCGCCTGCGGCCGCCGGAGGAACGGCCCCCGCGGGGGCGGCCGCAGCCGGAGGAACCGCCCCGGCGGCGGGAGGAGCGACTCCGGCCGCAGGGGGAATGGCGCCGGCTGCTGCGGGGGGCGCGGCTCCCGGACCCACCGCTCCTGGCATCGGAACGCCGCCGGGACCGACGCCGCCATTTTGCCCGCTGTTCGCCTGACGCGTCTGGTTGACGACCTGCGTGACGCGATTGGTCAGGATCCGGTCGAACTCGCCGAGAGCATCGACACTGGTTTTCGGATTCCCTTCCAGCGTGAAGTTGATGGGCTGCTTGCCCGGCTCATTGACGCCGCCCGCAGCTGGTCCGGCCGGAGGCGTGGCGCCGGCGATGGGCATGGGCATCGGGCCACCGGGCGGCATGGCTCCTGGCATGGGGACCCCACCCGCCGTGGGGGCTGCACCGGGCATGGGGACGGCACCGGGCATGGGTGCTGCGGCCCCAGTCGGCATCGGCATCGGCGTTGGTCCCGCGACGGCCGGAGCGCCCGGCGGAATAGCTCCCGCCATGGGATTTGCCATCGGGTCCGGCATCGCCCCCGCCGGTCCGGGGGCGACCGGGGCAGCGGGCGCCGCGGGAGCGGCCGCTGCCGGCGCGTTACCGGCAGGCGGGTTCGACGAGACGGGCGTGGCTCCCCCGCCACAACCGGCCAGCGACAACGTCGCAATGCCGAGGGCCGTCCAACGAAGTCGCTGCGAGGAACAAAGTCGCTTCAGCGAAAACACAGAATGTCCCATGACGGGGCTCGCGGCAAGAGCATGAGAGTCGAGTGGATCAAACAGACGGACGGTTTCCGCCGAACCAACTGTTGTGATCGCATCGTATCCCGCCCCGAAAACGGTCACAAGACGTTGCTCCGCGGTTCGGCCGGCACTCGACGATCGTGGTGAACACGCCCCCTTGCGGGAGAGGACGAAGCCGAGAGTTCAGCGCAAGAAACGCCGCGGCTACATCACTGGGCTCCACGTCGCTTGCGGGTTCGGGATTTTCTCGTCCCTGGTGTTGCCAACCCGACTGGCGTGCGGTGGGCCCAGTCACCGGCGACCTTCCGGATCCAACGCGGCGCAGACAATCCCGTGAAGTCTTCGTCTTGCGATTCCGGGTTGAAGATGTGGAGAGAACGGCCGGCGTCCACTATGATCGGACCGGGACCTTCGCTCGATTGGAGTGGAGGGATTTCCTGTCCGTCCGTGTTGTGATTGTGA
>JADZEF010000008.1 GCA_020850695.1 Planctomycetaceae bacterium
GATCCTGACGGTCGTCGAAACCTGCCACCGGCAATCTCGCAACAGCTTCGAGTACCTTGTTGCCGCCCTGCAGGCGCACTTCAGCAGTCAACCCGTCCCCTCACTGCTCGCCGGGGCGTGAACCGTTACCTCAGCATCTTCAGGCCGTGCTGCGGCCCAAACGTCTCCAGCGTCACGGACTGTTGTGCGATTCGTTCGCTGACACTCTGGTCGAGATTCGGACGAAACCACTCATCCCAAAGCGATGGAAAGATGCACGTGATTACCAGAAAATTGGGAGCCATCGTGAAGATTTCACGAACGGTATCACCCCAGTTCTTCGTCAGTCGAGGTTGGTCTCGAAGACCCTCCAGTTGGTCGAAAGCCAGAATCAACGGCTGATAGTAGGTCGAGAGTATCCCGACCGTCCGGATGGCACGGAGCGCCTGCTCTTCACGCTGTTGCTGCGTCGAAACATCGCTCGATGTTTCATCCAACGTCACCCATGACGCCGGGAGGCCCAAGTCTTTCGCCTCACTCTCGTCTCCACGCGGTCGAGGGATTCTTGGATCCGTGCTGTTACTTGCGAGTGCCGCACAGCAAAGCGAATCATCGCGTCTCGTTCGGGTTCGCAGGGGCGAAACACGAGAACGTTGAGGTATGACGGCCAGTAGTCGACAGCTTGCACGAGCGCCGAGATTCGTTCGCCCCAGCGCCAGAGATAGTGCAAGTCGCTATCGACAGGGTACAGAGACTGCTTTTCCATCTTCCGAGCCTACTCACGCGCCAGGCCGGACCGGGGGAACGGCGGGAGTAGGACCGCTGCTCAACCCCGGTTCGATTTACGCTTCCGCCGCTGCAGGCAGAGGAAGCGACCCGACGTGGAAGATCCTACCCAATGCGAGCGACGACCGCACGGGCCTTGTCTCCGTCCGCCTCGGCGTATATTTCGGTCGTGTTGAGCTTCGAGTGGCCCAGCAGCACGCGGACTGCGTCGATGCCGGCTTCCGTCCGTGCCAGTGTCCCGAAATTGTGACGGAGTCGATTCGGCGACCACTCAGGAACGCCCGCTCGGGCGCATGCCCGCTTCACCGCGTTGCGGTACCCGTGGATGTTGTATCGCTCCCCTGGTTGCCTGGTGGCCCCGCGGATGGCCTTGCGGACTTCACGAGGAGAGAACAGGTAAGCGTTGGGATCGTCCTTCTGGTAGCGCCTGACGACTTCCTGCGCCTTCGGACCGATGAACACAACGCGGGGCTTCTTCCGATGCGCCAGCTTGTGCGTCCGCGGCCGGTACTCCCACACCTCGCCGCCGGGGACGATTGCGATGTCGATTCCCCGCAGCGTGAGGGCCTCGGACGGGCGGCAGCCGGTCGCCAGCTGGAACTCCACCAGCCCTAGGACTGGAGCGGTCAGGAAGGGCTTGATCGCTTCCACGTCGTCGAGGGGGACCGGCAGAACGGGATCGGACTCCTCGGCGTCGGTTCGCCCGGCTTCGAGACCGGCGACGTCTTGCAGGGTGCGGTAGACGGAACTCGGCAGCAGCTCCTCACCAGATGCCCATTTGAAAATCCGGCGGATGCGGCTGCAGTGCTGGTTGATGCTGGTCCGACAGTGGCCGTCTTTGACCATCGCCGCCCTGACCGCCTTCAGCTTCGAGGGACCGAACAACCGCGCCGGCGTCGGCCCATAGACTCGGACGATGTAGCGGGCCGCCAGCTGCAGGCAGTGGACCTCGGACGTCGGGCGGCCGTCTTTCTGGTAGTACCCTCGGGCGTACGCCATGAACTTGAGGACCAAGTCATCAATCGAGAGCACCGCACCCGTCGGATTCTCTCGCAGCGCCCACTCATCGACGATTTCTCCATACCGGGCGCGATTTCGGGCGGAATCCCACTCCCCCAGATAGATCATTTTCCCGTTGAGGCGAGTGTAGGCCTGCCCGGTTGGGCGATGCAGGCAGTACGACGGTTTTTGGCGGGGACGCGGCATCGTGGGGAACTCCGGAGAACGTCGTTCTCGGGTTTCGTCCCACTGCCCGGCGTCAGAAACTGCGTATAACCGATGTAGTAATCAGGTTCTTGACCGCAGTTTTCGTCGTCGTCAGGTTATCGCAAGTGGCGAATGGACAAGGCTTTGAGTCAAAGTGGAGGATAGCGGGATCGAACCGCTGACCTCTTGCATGCCATGCAAGCGCTCTCCCAGCTGAGCTAATCCCCCAACAGGTTTTCTTTCGGCCGAAATCGCAGGGAACTTCAGCCCGACCGCACAATGCCGTCGCCGACCCGAATGCGGTTCGACAACACTATCCCATCCCGGCGCAGACTGTCAAGCGATCCTCTCATTCATCAGAGATTACTCATCTTCTCCCGCTGGCCTTCCGGGCAATGAATTCTCCTTGAACCGACTCCCGCAAGACTCCCTCGGTTCGCTGAAAATCGTCAAAATCGTCGGTTACACGTCCAGAAGGTCTTCGTACCATTCGTAGAACGCATGGACGCGCGGGACGCGGTCCGACACCCAGATGAGAGGAGCGTAGACCGTGCGGAACGTCTTGTGGGCAGGCTGGGCGTACTTGAACGGCAGAAGATCCAACGCGACTCCCACGGGGAGGGGGCTGAGCGCATAGGCGATCAGCAGACTGAGGGTCCACAGGAAAGGCGTGATCGGAAATCGCTTCGGTCGAGGGCGGACGCCGGAAGCCGATGTTTCGGGTGTTCGGCCGGTCGCGGCGGCGCTGGCGGACGGGGATGCGGCGGCCACGGCGGATGAATCCGGTTTTGCCGACGGTGTCGTCATTCCACTCATTCCCGCAAAGTGACTTTGCCGCTCCATGCTCCGGCATGAATTCTAACCAAGCACACCGGCCCCCCAGAAGAGATTGCCATCCTGCAGGCAAAATTCCGCAAGGGCGTTCCCCCGAAACGCCGTCCGCAGCATCGGGAGCGGAATCGTCGCACCTTGCCCCTTCGCAACAACGCGCCCGACGAAATCGTCATTCCTCAGCTTTGCCGGCCCACTCGGAACGAGGGGTGAAGCGCTCGCGTCTCCCGCGACGAATTCACCACGGAGGACGACTTCACCACGGAGGGACGACCGGCTGCGCTCGCTCTGCGCCGCCGTGAACGGTGGGACGGACGGAGTCGACCGGGTGGGAGGAGAAGGGGAATGCCGCGCGTACCGCTCAATTCCGAAGACGATGACGATCGCGACGATATTTCCGATGACGCGGACGCCGTCGAGGAAGCGCCGAAGAAACCCGCCAGGAAAGGGCCACCGAAGCGCAAGTCCCTCGAACCACCAGCGAAGAAGCCACGCCGCTGGAAGCGCTGGTTCCTGCTGATGCTGCTGGTCGGCGGCGGCGTCGCGTGCGCCCCAATGATCATTGCGGCGACCCCGGCGCGGAACTACCTCCTCAAGGTCGCCCTGCCGAGATTCCCCGGCACAATGACCATCGAACACGCGCAGCTCGCCTGGTGGCGGCCTCCGGTTCTCGAAGGCATCCTGGTGACTGGGGCCGATGGGGAAGACCTGTTGCGGATCGACCGCATTGCGGGGAACCGCTCCCCGTGGGAGATCGCCCGAGAGCCGTCTCGGCTCGGCACGCTCCGCATCGAAAAACCGGTGGTGATGCTCTCGACACGCCCCGGCAGCAGCAACCTCGAAGAGGCGCTGGCGCCCCTCTCGTCCGGTTCGAATCGCCGCAGTTCGAACTCCGCACCCTTCGAGTTCCGCGTCGAACTGGTCGACGGACGGATCGAGATCGTCTCGGACGAGGCCTCCGAACGTGGCATCATCGACGCCATCACGGTGACGGTCGAATCGTCGTCCGACGTCGAGACGGGCATGACTGTCAGAGCCGACGCCGACGTTCCGAGCGATTCGGGCGGCACAGGCCGCCTGCAGGTCGACGCCACGTATGCGTCCGCCAAAAGGGGCGACCAGCCGACCGCGGAGATCGGCGCGCCGCGCGATGCCTTCAACGCTCCGGTGAAGATGGCATCGAAGGGAGAGGCCCCCATCCTCCGGGGCACGGTCCGCGTCGACAACGTCCGCCTGGAGAGCCTCAAGCCTCTCTGGAAGCGGATCGAAAAGTCCATGGACGTGGGCGGCGTGCTGACCGCCGACCTCCGGTTCCGCGGAGCCCCCTCGCCTTCCGCCGAGACCCTGCGCATCGGGCTCGGCGGCACGGCCGACGTGGATCAATTCCGTCTTCAGGCCGACGCATGGCTGAAGGGAGACCACGTCCGGCTGTCGCGCGTGCAGTGGACGGGAGCCATCGAGTCCGATGGCCCCGTCATCGTGGCCGACCGGATGGCGGTCTCCGCTGATCCGGGCCGCATCGAAGCCAACGGCACCTTCCCGGTTCCCCAGCTCACCGACCTCGGCTCGTGGCATCAGCTCGGCAAATCGCTCACGTCCGAAAACTACACACTGAAGGCCGATGCCGACCTTGCCCAGCTGGCGGCCCTTGTTCCGAACGCGTTGCGGCTGCGGGATGACGTCGAGATTACCGCGGGCACCGCACAGCTCTCTCTCCGAAGCCTCGAGGAAAACGGCGAGCGGGTGATGGCGGCCGAGCTGCAGACGACCGACCTGGCGGGCCGCACCCCGCAGGGGCCGTTCGTCTGGCGCGACCCCCTCCAGGGGGCGCTGGCCGCCCGCATGGGAAACGAAGGACCGATCATCGACCGCCTCGCCTGCCGGGCCAGCTTTCTCGAAGCCTCCGGACAGGGAACACTCCGGAACGCACGCATTCTCGCCAAGTGCGACCTCAACCGTTTTACGGCCGATGCGGGTCGGATTCTCGACCTGCGCGAGTTCCAGCTCGGCGGACGGGTCACCGTCGACGCCGACTGCAGGCAGGACGATGAGAACCGCGTCACCGCCAAGGGGCGCATCTTCTTCGATGACTTTGTCTGGGCGGCTCCCGGCCGTGACGCCCTGCGGGAGAAGCAACTCGAGGTCGAGTTCAATGCCGCGGCGGCCCTTCGCGACTCGACGCTCACGAAACTGCAAACGGCCGCGCTCAAGGTGACGGGCGGAACGGACGAGTTGACGGTCGATCTCGTGCGGCCAGTGATGCTGGACGAAGTGCAGGACCGGAAGGGGGACGTCCCGTTCCGCGTCTCCATGAACGGCCCGCTGTCGCTCTGGCATCAGCGGCTCATGCCTTGGGTGGGCCTCGAGCAATGGCGATTCGAAGGGGACGCCGATGTCGCCAGCAACATTGTGTGGACGCCGGCCGAAACGCGCGTCTCCGGACTCCAGGGCACAGTCCGCAACCTCCAGGCGATCGGTCCTGATCTCCAGCTTCGCGAACCATGGATCCAGTTCACCGGCGACGCGAGCTGGAACGCCGTCGATCAGCGCATGACGTCTCAGGAACTCGTGGTCAACGGCAGCTCGCTCTCGCTTCAAGCGGAAGAGTTCGCCCTGACGCTTCCCGGCGCCGCACCCGCCTCGCTGGTCGGGACGGTCAGTTTCCGCGGCGATCTCGATCGTCTGATGGACGTCCGGGCCTCCGCCGGGGCGCGGTCGCCGCAGCCGACGACACGGCTCCGCGGTTTGGCCACCGGAAGAATCCGCGCCACGCAGTCGGGCGACGTCTCGACCGCGAACGGCGAGATCCGCATCGAGAACTGTGTCCTAGTGCGTCCCGCCGCCGCGGAACCAACTCGAGGGGTCGGCTACGCCACGGCCCGCGCGACGCCGGAACGTCAATTCGAGGAGGTTCCGCTTGGTGAAGTCTCCCTCATTGGACTGGGCGAACTCCACCAGAGGGAAGACTCTCTTGAATTGAAGTCGCTGAAGATCGACTCGAACGCCCTGCAACTCGATGTCCGCGGATCGATCTCGAAGCTCAGCACGGCCGCCTGGGCCGACATCTCCGGAACCGCCGACTATGACTGGAAGGCACTGCAGGGATGGATCACCCAGTTGGCCGGCGACGGAGTGAAGCTGAACGGGCAGCAGTCGGATGCATTCGCCTATCGCGGTCCGCTGACCTCGGGTGAAGCGACGACGACGCGCATCCCGACGACGAACGTGTCGTTGGGTTCCCGCGCAACGCCATCGGGAAGCGGCGAGCGTTCGACCGCGTGGAGCCTCGCCACCGGCCAGGCCCGCACCGGTTGGGAATCCGCCGAAATCTATGGGCTCGCGGCGGGGCGTGCCCAGGCCACCGTTCGACTCGCCGAGGGGGTCGCCCGGCTGGAAGGACTCGATGTCACGCTGGCCGGCGGGCGCGTGTCGGCCGCTCCGTTCATCGTCCTCAACGAAGGCCCCGCAACGCTCCAGCACGCCAAGGGACGCGTCGTCGACAACGTCCAATTCACGCCCGAGATGTGCCGCCAGTGGGTGAAGTACGTCGCCCCGATGCTGGCCGACGCAACCGAAATCGACGGCCGCTTCTCGCTCGACCTCAACGGCGCTCGCGTTCCCATCGCGGAACCGAAGACCGGCGACGTCGGCGGCACTCTGGCCGTCCCTCAGGCGCAGGTTCGTCCCGGCCCGTTCGCCAACCAGGTGCTCACCTCGGCCCGTCAGATCGAAGTCCTGCTGAAGCGGCGCTCGGCCGACCGCGTCAACAAATCGTCCGAAACCTTCCTGACCCTGTCGAATCAGAACATCGAATTCCGCATGGTCGACGGGCGAGTCCATCATCGCGGGCTGGAATTCCTCATTGGCGAGGACGTCCTCGTGCGGACGCATGGGTCGGTCGGCTTCGATGACACGGTCGACATCGTCGCGGAGATCCCGGTCCGCGACGAATGGGCCCGTAAGGACAAGTTTCTCGCGTCGCTTCAGGGGCAATCGCTCCAGATCCCGATCAGCGGTACGTTGTCCCGCCCGCAGGTCGATCCGCGGGTCTTCGAAGACCTCACGAAGAAGCTGGCCACCGGCTCGATCACCAAAGGGATCGAGGACGAGCTCTCCAACCAGCTCGACCGCCTCTTCCGACGCGGGAAGTAGACCGCCCCGAAGCCGTCTTCCCGATCGTATGGATTCTCAAGGCCTTCGCGCCTTCCGAAGAGTCCGTGCACGCCCCTCGCCATGAGGCCGGCGTCGTCCCCCTTCAGTCGGCGTCGATCCGGGCTGGAAGCACGAACTCGCTGCGCTGCCGAAACGCGACTTGAGGTCTTTTTTCGACTTCCGGAAAGATTTCCGAAAATTGTCGAAATGCCGGCCGCGCCCGGGAAAAACCCGACCTAGGTTTGTGGTGGCCAGCCTCGCGCCCGGTCCGCTCCGGGAAAGGTCTATGGCCGGCGATGTATGCCGCCGATCGACCCTCTTCAAACTTCGACCTATGCGACGCTTGTTTCCGAACCTGGCTCGACGCCGCCGATCGGGCGCCACCACCGTCGAAATGGCGGTCGTGCTGCCGGTGTTCTTCCTGTTCATGTTCGCCCTGGTCGAATTCAGCCACGCCTACTTCGTCATCAACGTCCTCAACGGGGCCTGCAAGAAGGCCGCCCGCCTGGGCATCGGCGATGACGTGACGACGACGCAGGTCGAAGCGAAAGTCCGCGAGATCCTGGCCAAGGCGATGAAGGTCGACAACGTCACGGTCGTCGTGAAGAACGCGGGGACGTTCGATTCGTCGAACACCAACCCGGCGAACATCAACTACAACTCCCTTCCGTCCATTGAGCTTTCGGACGCCGAGCCACGGCAACTGTTCATCGTGCGGGCCAGCGTTCCCTACGAGGACGTGGCCCTGATGACGCCGCACTGGATCAAGAACATCACACTTTCCGGGCAATCGGTCATGCGGCACGAGTGAGCGTTCGCCCGGCTTCCCGACTCCAGGGAACAGGCGGGCCGCCGGCGTCTCCGCAACCCAGCTCGATTGTCTTCAGGATCTTTCGTCATGCGTCGCATCGCTTCCATCCATTCCACCCACCGGCTCCGAGGTCGCGAGAAGCGCCGTGGTGCGGCGCTGGTGGAATTCGCCCTGACAATTCCTATTTTTCTGACGCTCATCATGGGCGTCACCGAAATCGGGACGGCGCTCGACTCGACGAACATCCTGTCGGCCGGACTCCGCGAAGGGGGACGCCTCGCGACGATGGACTGGACGACCGTCGTTCCGTCGGGCACGACGATCAACCAGAAAGTGATTGGCGACATCCAGAACTTCTACACCGCCGCCGGCCTGCCGGGGAACGAAGTGGTCGTGACGATCACGTCGGCCGAAGGCTCGGACATGGGGCAGGACTTCAACCTGGCCACACCATCGAACCAGGGGCGGCTGTTCAAGATCGCGGCAAGACTTCCCTACAGCTCGGCCAGCAGCATTCCGGCGAGCTTCATGAAGAACAAGGACCTGTCGAGCAGCCTGGTGTTCCGCGCCGGGCGGACGACGCTCGTGCAATGACAGGAATCAGGCGGCAGGAATCAGGAATCAGGGAAGAGAAGAAGTGAGGAATGCCTCGACTGCCGAAGTCGACTCACTCCTGGTCTTCCCTGATTCCCGATTCCTGACTCCTGATTCCTCTTCTGCTGACTGACTCCTGACTCCTTCTTTTCGCCCTGGCGGGGGCGGCATCGACACCGTGAGAGAGACGTTTATGAGAACCAGCAACCACAAGGCCGCCCGAGTCTGGCGCCGCGTGCGATGCGCGTGGAAACGCCGCGGGGCGTTTCTGCCGGTCGCCGCACTCAGCCTCGCGGCCGCCAGCGCCATGGTGGCGCTGGGCGTCGACCTGTCGGTCGTGACGCTCGAACGAACCAAAATGCAGAACGCCTGCGATGCGGCCGCACTCGCGGCCTCGCAGGAAATCACCTCGGCTGTGGCCACCGCGGCCGAGGATTCGACCGGCAGCAGCGACGTCGCGGGAACCGTCCAGGACGCCAACGCCATCGCGACCGCTGCGGCCAAGACCATGGCGCAGAAGGTTGCCGCGCTCAACGGAGTTTACGTCGATCCCGAGCGGGACGTGACGTTCGGCAAGCGGGTCTTCAACAGCCAGACCGGCAAGTTCAGCGTCGAGTGGGGCGTCGGCCCCTACAACGTGGTGAAAGTCACCGCACGCCGCGACAACCCCGAGCCCGGCCACCAGGACTCGACGCTCGACCTGTTCTTCGCCGGCGTCACCGGACAGGGCTCGGCCTCGCTGACCACCTCGGCGGTCGCCTACGTCGAAGCCCGCGACATCGCCATGGTCATGGACTTCTCGGGCTCGATGAACGACGACAGCACGATGGCGGCATACAACCGACTTGGAAAGTCCAACGTCGAGGCGAACCAGCAGGAGATCTGGGAGGCCCTCGCCGTTCAAGGGTCGCTGCCGTTCACTCCCGAATACCTGACAGTCTCGAAGTCGTCCGGTCAGGTGACGGCGTCGAACACCTTCAAGAACACCCAGGTCACCCTGTCGTCCAACAAACCCTACCAGTCGGTGAAGTTGACCTTCACGAACAACAACACCCAGACCTTCAGCAATCTGTCGACCTCGAGTGGGACTTACCAGGGCTCGAGCAGCAACAACGGCAAGTCGATTAAGAAGGTCGAGCTCAACGCGACGTATGACGTCGTCGATACCAGCGAGCCGAGTACGCAGTTGAAGAACGGGTTGTCTCCGACCAACAGCTATCAAGCGCAGATCAAGGTCTACTTCAAGGGGACTTCGCTGACGGTGACGTCGACCAAGTCGATCAGCAACGTCGTGCTGCGATTCGCCGACAACACCGACCAGATGCTGACCTCCAGCCTCGGCGGAACTCTCAAGGGAACCGGGTCGAACGCCGGAAAATGGATCAAGCAGTGCTATGTCCGGTCGGGCACGCGCACCAGCACGGATGGCACGAATTACGGAGAAAAGATCACGAACCCGCACGGTTCCGACTGGCCGACGAACGAAGAAACGGCCGCCCTCACGTTCGAACTCACCGGCGCCGAGCTGGCGGCGAAGTACGGCCTCGGCACCTATCCTTGGGCCTCCGGCTCGTGGGACGAGTTCATGAGCTTCTGCAATTCGAACAGCGCGGTCAACAATAACGGGCACCGCTACAAGTACGGCGGCCTCACCATGGTGGAGTTCCTGCTGACGCAAAAACAGAAGCAGAACCAGACGAAGGATCTCTGGAAAACGCCGCACTACCCATTCCACGCCATGAAGGAAGGGGCCTCGCTCTTCTGCGAATTCCTCACCGGGCTCGAGTTCGGCGACGAACTGGGCATGGTGGACTACGCCGAAGAAGGGACGATCGAGACCTCTCAGGCCGACCTGGGCGACGGCGTCACGGTCAACCTGGGGACGGACTGGATCACCTCGAACTACGAGGGGATCAATCAGATCCAGCGTCACAAGCAGGCGGGTAACTACACCGACTACACCAACATCGCCGCGGGTATCGTGAAGGGTAAGGAGCTGCTGACGGATCACATCCGCTACGGAGCTCGTCCCACGATGTTCCTGATGACGGACGGCCAGGCGAATCGCGAAGTGAGCGGATGGTCGCTGCCGGCGGGCTGGGATTGGAACAAGCTGACCGACTACGACGGCGACGGCCAGGCGGACTACTCGACCAGTGATTCCGCCAAGCTGTGCGCCCTGGTGAAGGCGAAGGAGTGCGTGGACGCGGGAATCACGATCCACACGCTGGCCATCGGGGCCGACGCGGATCGCGACCTGATGAAAGCCATCGCCTTCATGGGCAAGGGGCAGTTCATCAGTGCTCCGGGTGGTGCGACGATCGACACGATCCATGCTCAGCTCCTCACGGCCTTCGGCAAGATCGCTGCCCAGGTGCCGCCGGCCAAGCTGCTGGTGATCGACGAAGACTGACCTTCGCTGGTTGAGTGAGACCCGGAACGCCCCAGGCTCCGGCGCGGCTTCGGCCCGCCGGGGCCTGCCGGCGTTCTTGGCGTCATGCCTGTTGATCCCCTCCAACCACAGCCTTCGGTATGATCTCGATCAGGGCAGCCCGAGCGGGCTGCGGACGGAAGCCGCTTCGATGGCAGGACTGGTGTTGGACGAGACGCCCGAAACTGTCACGACCGACGTCGCCTGCACGGTCTGTGGTTGCGTCTGCGACGACTTGACGATGTCGGTCCGCGGAGACCGCATTGTCCGCGCCGAGCGGGCGTGCGGGCTGGCGGAACCCTGGTTCCTGAACCAGCACCAGCATCATCCCCCCGTGGCGTCCATCGCGGGCCGTGAGACTCCCTACGCGGAAGCGATCGAACGGTCGGTCGAGATCCTGCGGAACAGTCGAGCGCCTCTGGTTTACGGGCTTTCGCGCAGCAGCACAGAGGGGCAGCGGGCCTCGGTCGCCCTGGCCGAGCAACTCGGCGCGACGATCGACACGACGGCCTCGCTGTGTCACTCGCCGTCGATCCTGGCGCTGCAGACGGTCGGGGAATCGACCTGCTCGCTGGGGGAGATCCGCAATCGCGCCGACCTCGTGATCTTCTGGGGAAGCGACCCGCTCGTCACGCATCCCCGGCACATGGAGCGGTATTCGGTCGACCCGGCGGGACGGTTCGTTCCCAACGGCCGGGCCGATCGGTTCGTGGTCGTCATCGACACACACCGCACCGCATCCGCCGAGCGGGCCGATCTGTTCCTTCAGGTCGAGACGGACAGCGACTTCGATGTGCTGTGGGCGCTGCGCGGTTTAGTCGCAGGTCGGCCGACGGCCCCGGCGGCATCGTGCGGGGCCGATCCAGAGGTCCTGGCCGCACTGGCGGATCGGATGAAGGGCTGCCGGTGCGGAGTCGTGTTTTTCGGATTGGGATTGAGCCAGCGCGGGATCGGACATCTCAACGTCACGGCCCTGCTGATGCTGGTCCGGGATCTCCATCGGTTCACGCGGTTCCACGCACGCCGCATGCGGGTACAGGGGGACGTCACCGGAGCCGACAGCGTGCTGTGCTGGCAGACGGGATTTCCCTTCAGCGTGAATTTCGCGAAGGGATACCCGCGATATGGCCCTGGCGAGTATTCGGCCGAGGACGTGTTGCGTCGGCGCGAGACTGATGCGGTGCTGCTGGTGGGGAGCGAGACCGTCGGGCAATTCTCTCCGGCCGCACGGGCTCATCTCGCCAGCGTTCCGACGATCTGCCTCGACCATCCCTCGGTGCCTTCCGGTATCGAGCCGACCGTGCGATTCACGACGTCCGTCAACGGCATTCATCGCGAGGGAACGGCTTATCGGATGGACGAGGTTCCCATTCCGTTAAGGGCTTTCGTCACGAGCGACTATCCGGATGACGCGGAAGTGCTGGAGGAGATCCGGAAGCGGCTCTCTTCGTAGGCGTCCGCGTGGTCGCAGTCCTCTTGGTCGCCAAGAGGAGCGACGTGCCGCTATCGCGCCTCGGATGTTTTTGTCTTTCCGGCCTTCGCCGCGAATGTACTTTGCGAATCGTCGGGGACTATAATCAGTTAGCCCCCTGGCAGATTGTCCGGCCGGTGGGGGGCCGCCCACCTGCTTGTTGCCGTGCCAAGTCGTTGACAGGAAGTCCGTTGCGCGGCTTCGCCCGCCGTTGAACACACCTCGAAATACGTCCTGGCCCCCACGACGATCCTGTGGCCGGCGCGGGTATCAACCGTTTCCGATCGACATTTCAACCGACCGATATCCGGTGCGTCGAGCGTTCGGTTGGCGAGTCGTCCATTCGTTCTGAAGACACACTCATGGCACAGCGCCCTGTCAGCCTCGTCGATCTGGTCCTCGCTCCTGCAGGTCTGTTGATCGCGCTGGTCGTCCCGGTTGTCGTCGCCTCTTCACGTCCGGAAGAGCCGATCTCGCAATACACCCTGGCCAAAGAGCCGGCGCCGGCGCTGCCCCCCACCCCGCCTCCTGTCAGCGTGGAGAAGGCGAGAACGCTGGCGGCGATTGTTCCGAACGGGAAGAACACCTGGTTCTTCAAGCTGACGGGCCCCGTCGATCCGGTGGCCGGCCAGATGGAGAAGTTCCTGCAACTGCTCGAAACGGTGAAGTTCCCTTCCGAAGGAAAGCCCGAATGGAAGCTTCCCGAGGGGTGGAGTGAAGTCCCGAGCCAGGAAGAAATGCGGGCCGCGACATTCCAGATCGCCGGAGAGGTCCCGCTGGAGGCGTCCTTGATGACGCTTCCCGGCGATGGGACGCGGGTCGACTACATTCTGAAGAACGTCAACCGCTGGCGCGGCCAGTTGAGCCTGAAGCCCGTCACCGAGAAGACGTTGTACAACACCGAATCGAAGACCGAAGAGACGCGGACCATCGATATCGACGGACGCAAGGTCGTGCTGGTCAACCTCGTCGGATACGCGAAGCCGGGAGGCATGGGGGCCGCGCCGTTCGCCGGCGGGGCGTCGCGGCCGAATCGTCCGGCGCCGTCCGAGGTCGCCAAAGCCGGCGCTGCGGAGCAGGCGGCCGACTCGATCGGGCTGAAGTACAAGGCTCCCGAGAGCTGGAAGCCGGGCAAGACGAGCCAGTTCCGCAAGGCGTCGTTCGTGGCGAAGGACGCGAAAGATCCGAAGCTCCAGGCCGAGATCACCATCATTGACCTTCCCGCGGGCGGGGGGGGTGGAGAACTGCTCGCCAACGTCAATCGGTGGCGCTCGCAGGTCGGTCTGCCTCCCACCACCGCGGACGACCTCAAGCTCGAAGCGAAGGAAGTCGAAGTGGCCGGCGAGAAGGGGACGATGGTCGAGCTGAAAGGCGAGAAGGGGGACGCGAAGCAGACGATTCTGGGGGTCATGACCGTTCGCGGAAAGACCGCCTGGTTCATCAAGCTGCACGGCGACGCCGCGGTGGCCGCCGCCGAAAAGGAACACTTCGAAGAGTTCGTCAAATCGGTTCGCTTCGAGTGACCGACAGGTTTCCGACTGCCCCCGCCGCGACGATTGAATTTCGGTTTTTGCAAGCGGTTTGCCGCCCGGAGTGGAACGATGTCCGTCAGCCAGGCCACGATCTCGAACGACGACCTCCCGACCGCCGAACACGCGGAGAAATCGGAACTCTGGGAAGTCGTCAAGCGGGCGCTGGCCCCCTATGCGTCGCTGAAGATCACCGTGGTCCTCTTCGCGCTGTCGATCATCCTCGTGCTTGCGGGAACGCTGGCCCAGGTCGACAAAGACATCTGGCAGGTCATCCACGAATACTTCCGCTGCTTCGTGACCTGGATCCCGTTCCAGATCTTCGCGCCGCCATCGTTCTTCCCCAGCAAGCCGACGGTTCCCGGCGGGTTTTATTTCCCCGGCGGCTGGACGATCGGGATCGCGCTGTGGGTGAACCTGTTCGCCGCCCACATCTCGCGGTTTACCGTGCAGGCCAAGGGAACCGAGAGGATCTGGGGGAGCATCGCCCTGATGGCGGGCATCGTGACGACCTGGCTGGTGATCGACAGCGGGTCGAGCGTCGGCGGCGTCCTGACCGGTTCGCTCATTTCGTACAACCACCTCTGGACGCTCCTCGAAATCTCGCTCGGCGTCGCCTTCCTCGGATCGATCTACGGGGCCATCCAGCTCCGGTCGGATCAGAAGATGGAGCGGTGGACCCTGGCATCGATCGCGGTCCTGTTCGGCTTGCTGCTGGGTTACTTCCTCTATCAGGGAGCCGACTGGCGTCCCGATGATTCCGGGATGCGGATTCTCTGGCAGCTGGTGAAGGGAACAATGGCCGGGCTGGTGCTCCTGGCCGGCTGCTGGATGCTGTTTCGGCGGCGGGCCGGCATCGTGCTGTTGCATGCCGGCATCGGCCTGATGATGTTCAATGAGCTCTATGTCGGCGTGACGAACGTCGAAGGGCAAATGATGATCGAGGAAGGGGAGACGGTCAATTACGTCAAGGACATCCGCTCGATCGAACTGGCCGTTATCGACCGCTCCTCGGACAAATCGGACACGGTCACGGTCATTCCCGGCCAGCAATTGCGCAAGTCATTTGAGAAGGAAACGACCCTCGCCAACGACTTGCTCCCCTTCGACGTGAAGACCGTCGCGTGGCTTCAGAATTCGTCGATCCGCCGCGTGCTGCCGGATGATGAGAACCGCGCGACCGACGGCCAGGGGAAGCACTGGCTGGCCGAGGAGATCCCCGCGGGGACCGGCACCGACAAGGACTCGAAAGTCGATATCTCGTCGGCCTATGTCGAGTTCCTGGAGAAAGGATCGGGCAAGTCGCTGGGGACCCGTCTGGTCAGCGTCGAGTTCTCGGAACGCCGGGAACCCGAGCGTATCTCAGTCAACGGCCGCGACTACGACGTCTACCTGCAGTTCAAACGGAACTATAAACCGTATTCGGTGAAGCTGCTCGATGTGGTCAAGAAGGACTACATGGGAACCAGCACGCCGCGCGACTATCGCTCGAAGGTGCATCTCGTCGACGAGACCCGCAACATCGACGAGAAGGGAGTCGAAATCTGGATGAACAACCCGCTCCGCTTCGCGGGCGAGACGTTCTACCAGAGCGGCTACAACCAGGTCGCGAAGACGGTCACCGATCCGACCACGGGGATTCCCGAGCGGAAGATCGTCGAGATGACCACGCTCGCCGTCGTGAGCAACACGCAATGGATGATTCCGTACGTCGGCTGCATGATCGTGCTGGTCGGCATGCTGGCTCAGTTCTCCCTCACGCTGGCACGCTTCCTGAAGCGTCAGGATGAAACGCTGCTCGCGGCCGACGCAGCGGTGACGGGCCCCCCCGAAGCAGTGGCGGCGCCGACCGTCGACGACTCGCGTGATACACGCGGCACTCGCCGCAAGGGTGCCCATCGCAAGGACGACGTCGCGCCGGCCCCGGACGCTCCCGTGTCCCCGGGCTTCGCCTGGTCCCGCCTGGTGGTCCCGGCGCTGGTGGTCGCGTTGGCCGGCGGCTACATCGCCAGCAAGGCCCGCAGCCCCAAAGTCAGCCCCGACGAGTTCGACTACAACGCCTTCGGACAACTCCCCATCGTCGAGCAGGGGCGCGCCAAGCCGTTCGACAGCCTCGCCCGCAACGCCCTCTCGATCATTTCGGGCGGCCGTCAGGAATACAAGGACGCGAACGACAAGAAACAGCCCGCCATCCGCTGGCTCCTCGATGTCATCTCAGGCAGCGAAGACGCCGCGAAGCACCGCGTCATCCGCATCGAGAATCTCAGCGTGCAGTCCATCCTCGGACTCGAAACGCGGGCCGGCTTCCTCTACTCGATCGACGAAATCCGCCCCAAGGCCGAAGAGTTCAACGCCGCCGTCGACCAGGCCCGCAAGGTCGACTCCCGCGACCGCGACGTCGTGCAGCGCAAGCTGATCGAACTCGACGGCCGCATCCGCACCTACACGCTGCTGCATGCGACGTTCCGCCATCCGCCGCTCCCCCCGCTGCCCACCGCCGAAGAGATCAAGGGGAACCCGATGGAAGCGCGGACGCAGGTCGCCGAGTACTACGGCGCGCTGAAGGACATGACCCGCACCCTCAGCGAGATGCACGCCCCGCTCGCAATCTGCAATCTCCTCTCGAAAACGAAGGGAAAGACGATCGAGGGAGAAGAGCTTCCCGACTGGGAGCCGTACGCGTCGTCGTACGGCCGGGCTCTCATGATGCGCGAACTGCTGAATGAAGAACCGCCGCCGGGACTGATGGCGCTGGAAAAGATCCTCGTTTCGTACTCGAAGGGGCAGAAGGCCGAGTTCCGCCGCGCGGTCGACGAGTATCGCGAACTCCTCGCCGGAACCAGCGTGCCGGAGCTGAACATGTCGAAGATCCGCTTCGAAGCATTCTTCAACCGGTTTGCTCCGTTCTACTATGCGGCCATTCTGAACGTCTTCGCCTTCATACTGGCCAACTGGGGCTGGCTGCGGTGGGGACGGCTTTCGACGTGGCTCCGCTTCGGCAAGGGACACGGGGAAGACACCTATTCCGTCCTCAACCGGGCTGCCTTCTGGATCATCGCCGTCAGTTTCGTCGTGCATACCTTCGGGCTCATCGGCCGCATCTACATCTCCGGACGTCCGCCCGTGACCAACCTCTACTCCTCGGCCGTCTTCATCGGCTGGGGTGCGGTCATTCTGGGAATGATCCTCGAGGTGGTCTTCAAGCTCGGCATCGGCAACGTCGTCGCCTCGGTGAGCGGGTTCAGCACGCTGCTCATCGCCCACATGCTGGCGGCCGACGGCGATACGTTCACGGTGCTGCAGGCGGTGCTCGACACGCAGTTCTGGCTCGCCACGCACGTCACCTGCATCACGTTCGGCTATGCAACCACGTACGTGGCGGGGCTCCTCGGCATCGTCTACATCGTGCAGGGAGTGCTCTCGACGACGCTGACGAAGCAGACGAGCCGCGAACTGACGCGGATGATCTACGGCATCCTGTGCTTCGCGACATTCTTCAGCTTCATCGGAACGGTCCTCGGCGGCCTCTGGGCCGACGACTCGTGGGGCCGCTTCTGGGGCTGGGATCCGAAGGAGAATGGAGCCCTCATCATCGTCCTGTGGAACGCCCTCGTGCTGCACGCCCGCTGGGGGGGCATGGTGAAGGATCGCGGCCTGGCGGTGCTGGCCGTCGGCGGCAACATCGTGACGAGCTGGTCGTGGTTCGGCGTGAACGAGCTGGGCGTCGGTCTTCACTCCTACGGCTTCACCGAAGGAGTGCTGCTGGCGCTGGGGCTCTTCTGCCTGAGCCAGCTGGTCATCGGCGGGCTCGGCTGCCTGCCGAAAAGCGTGTGGATGAGCCGCCGCAATCTGATGTGAAGCGCCCTGACAGGTGGCAGGAATGCAATTGATCGTTGGTCATTGATCAATCGTCATTGGTCATGGAGGAAGTCCCCAATACCAACTGACCAACGATCAATCTCGTCCGTAGCTGCCGCGTCCGCACCGGCCAGCGGTCCTCGGACAGAAAGTGGGCGGCTGGCGCGACGTGTGATCCTCTCGTAAACTCGCTAAGCTGACGCGGCCGCTGGCCGCGCCCCCGATCTCCCGGGAGACCGCACGCCGGCGGTCACGCCACCGGAACGAGACGCCATGACGCTTCGACGCGCCGTCATTCTGTGCGGGGGATTGCTGATGCCGTTCGCCGCCGAGCCGATCGACTTCGCCGCCCCGCTCCCCGCCGCCGAGTACGACCGTCCCGCAAAGAACCCGAAACAGAGCCGCTCGGTCGTCATCGCGAAGCATGGAATCGTCGCGACCAGCCATCCCCTCGCCGCCCAGGCCGGGCTCGACATCCTGAAGGCCGGCGGAACGGCGGCCGATGCGGCCATTGCAGCCAACGCGATGATCGGCCTCGTCGAGCCGATGAGCTGCGGGATCGGCGGCGACCTCTTCGTCATCTACTGGGATGCGAAAACGCAGAAGCTGTACGGGCTGAACGCGAGCGGCCGTAGTCCCTATGCACTCAACCGAAAGATCTTCGCCGAGAAGGGACTGACCGAAATTCCCGACCAGGGCCCGCTGTCGTGGTCAGTGCCGGGCTGCGTCGACGGCTGGTTCGAACTCCACGGAAAGTTCGGCAGGCTGCCGGTTCCAAAGCTGCTCGAAGCCTCGATCCAGACCGCCGAAGAAGGCTTCCCCGTCAGCGAAATCATCGGCCGCGGGTGGCAAGGTTCGACCAAGAGCCTCAGCCGCTGGCCCGACTCGGCGAGCACCTATCTCCCCGGCGGCCGCGCTCCCGAGATTGGCGAACTCTTCCGCAACCCAAACCTCGCCGCCAGTTACCGGGCCATTGCCGCAGGAGGCCGCGACGCCTTCTACAAAGGCAAGATCGCCGAGACGATCGTCGCGTTCAGCAAGGCGAACGGCGGCTACTTCGACCTTCGCGATTTCGCCGAGCACACCTCCGAGTGGCTCGACCCCGTCTCGACGAACTACCGCGGTTACGACGTCTGGGAGCTACCGCCCAATGGTCAGGGAATCGCGGCGCTCGAAATGCTCAACATCCTCGAACGGCACGACGTCGCGCGGATGGGTCGCCACAGCGCCGACTTCCTGCACCTCCTCATCGAAGCAAAGAAGCTGGCCTTTGCCGACCGCGCGAAGTTCTACGCCGACCCCGCCGGACAGCGGCTGCCGACCGCCGAGCTGATCTCCAAGGAATACGCCGCCCGGCAGGCGCAGCGGATTGACATGGCCAAGGCGGCCACGGACGTTCCTGCGGGCGATCCAAAGCTCACCCACGGCGACACGATCTACATGACGGTCGTCGACAAGGACCGCAACTGCTGCTCGTTCATCCAGAGCAACTACTACGGCTTCGGGTCGTCGGTCGTTCCGGGGAACGTCGGCTTCGCCCTTCAGAATCGCGGGTGCCTGTTCGCCCTCGACGACACGCACCTCAACCGCCTCGAACCCCACAAGCGGCCGTTCCACACCATCATCCCAGCCATGGTCACGAAGGACGGCAAGCCGTGGTTCAGCTTCGGCGTGATGGGGGGCGACATGCAGCCGCAAGGGCACGTCCAGGTCCTGGTCAACATGATCGACTTCGGCATGAACGTGCAGGAAGCCAGCGACGCCGCCCGCATCCAGCACTTCGGCTCGGCCACGCCGACCGGCCAGCCCATGGACGCCGGCGGCGGAGTCGTCGGCGTCGAAACGGGCATCCCGCTCGAAACCGTCCACGAATTGGAGAAGCGGGGGCACCGGCTCGTCCGGTCTCCCGGATCTTACGGCGGATATCAAGGGATTCTCATCGACTGGAAGCACGGCACGCTGCACGGCGGCACCGACGTCCGCAAGGACGGCGCGGCGGCCGGGTATTGAACGGAGGAATTTAATACAAAGACGCAAGAGGCGCAGAGAAGCGCAAAGGAAGAAGTGGAAATCCCGAAGACTTGCCCGCGAATAACGCGAATCAGCGCGAATAAAGGCAGGGATGAAAATGTCGAGTGTGATGAAGCAGAGAGTGGAGTCCATTCAATCCCGATCTTCCTTTTGCCTCTTCATTCGCGCTGATTCGCGCCCGTAGTACGGGCACTCATGCCCGTGAGTGAGACGATTGTGAAGGGTTTCGCACGGGCATGAGTGCCCGTGCTACGTCCAGATCGAGTTTTCCGACAAGGCCTAATCTCACTCTCGTTCTGCTGATTTTCGCTGCTCCATTGCGTTCCTCTGCGATCTTTGCGCCTTTGCGTTAAAACTGCCTTTCGCCTGACAACGACACCAGATCAGCACCATGAAAATTGACCGCATCGAGACGATCCATCTCCGCTTCGAATATGCCGACGGCTTCCTCTACGCCGGAGGCAAGTGCACCGCCCGCGTCACGTCGCTGGTGCTGGTCCACACGGACGATGGGCGGACGGGCGTCGGAGCCGTCTATTCGCATCCGGGGCTCGTCGAACTCGTCGTCAAGAAGCAACTCGAGCCGCTGCTCGTCGGTGACGATCCGACCGACACCGAGACGCTGTGGTGGAAGATGTATCGCCTCACCAGGTGGTACGGACGCAAGGGGGCCGCCATGTCGGCCCTCGGCGGGATCGACACTGCCTGCTGGGACTTGAAGGGGCAGGCGGCCGGGAAGCCCGTGTGGAAGCTGCTCGGCGGTTCGACTCCTTCCTGTCCGGCCTATGCCAGCGCCCTGCTCTGGAAGACGCCGGCCGAACTCGGCGAAGAAGCAGGGACGCTGATCGAAAAGGGATTCCGTCGCGTGAAGATGCGGCTCGGTCGCGGCGACGACTACGACCGGCCGGCGGTCCTGGCGGTGCGGAAGGCGATCGGCGCGAACAACGACGTGATGTGCGACGGATCGATGCGGTACTCGCTCGACGCCGCTCGAGAGCTGGGGAAGTTTCTCGCCGAGCAGCGGGTCTTCTGGTTCGAAGAGCCGTTCGAGCCCGAGGCGATCGACGACTACGCGGCGCTGCGCGGAACGATCGGCATTCCCCTGGCGGCCGGAGAGAATGAATTCGGGCTGCAGGGATTCCGCGAACTGTTGCGGGCGAAAGCGGTCGACATCGTCCAGCCGGATGTCTGCCGTTGCGGCGGGCTCACCGAAGCGAAGCGGACGGCCGACCTCGCCCGCGAGTTCGGCGCCCGCGTCGCCCCTCACACCTGGAGCGACGCCGCCACTGTCCTCGCCAACGCCCACCTCGTCGGGTCGATCGATCATGGCGTAACGGTCGAGGTCGACCAGACCGGAAACCCGTTCATCGAGGAACTGCTAGAGGAGCCGCTGCGGGTCGTCGACGGCCGCCTGCAACTGAGCGACGCTCCGGGACTCGGCATTCGGCTGAAGCAATCGACGCTCGACCGCTACCGACTGAGCGATCCCGACACTCTGCCGGACGGATCGTACTCGGACATGGTCTTCGGGAAGAAATACCTGGTGTGAGACGGTCGTCTCTCGCTCCCGCACAAGAACGCGAGCCGGGCACGGGTCTCATACGCGTCCCATGACTTCATCATCAGACCCATTCGTTCTTTCGCGGTTGCGATAGACGACCAACATCGAAGCATCATGAGGACCGGCGCCGCGCAATTTCCTCCGCTGCACGGCACCCATGATGGAACGCCTCTTCGAAGAGCGCCACGCCGCTCAGATCGCTGTGGGCGAAGTGAATGCGGCCGAACGGTTCCGACGAAGCGCGGCGTGCGGGGCCCCAGACGAAGCCGGGCTTCGGACGGATCATGGCGTGTCCCCACCGCATCACGTCGATCCGCTCGACCAGGCGGCGGATGTCGGGATGGGCGGGTTCGAGATCCGCGAGGCAGACGTCGGCCCAGTGCTTCCATTCGAGTTCGAGGAGCCGCGCGCGGGCGGCCCGGGGGTCATCGTCGCAGAGGGGATAGTAATAGGTGAAGACGGTGGGGCCGACATCGATGCCGCGCTGATGCGTGGCGACGACGTACCCCAGCGACGGGCTGTCGGCGAGGACGTTATCCCAGCAAAGAGGGAAGCCGCGCGATTGCGGTCGCCCCTTCAGGTGAAGATTGGCCGCCATCCACGAGCCATATTCGAACTCGGCGATCGAGGGGCGGGCGTCCCGATATCCGCGAATGGCGTGAGCTGCGACGAACTGAGGCGCTGCGAAGAGGACGTGGGGAGCGCGAAAACCGACCGCTTCTCCCTTTGACGATCCATTCGTCCGCAACGCGACGACCTCAACCAGTCCGTCCTCGTCGCGTTCCCGCACCTCGAGCGCGACGTGATTTCTGAGAATCCTCGTTCCGGCACCGTCGGCCAGGTGTCGCACCAGCCGGCCATTTCCTTCGGGCCACGTCAATAGCGGTCGAGCTTCGTCACCCGCTCTCCGAACGCGCGACGAAAAGTAAAAGAGCCCCGCCCACGCACTGGCCTGTGACGCCGTCAGGCCGTAGTCGTCGCGGCAGGCGTAATCGACCAGCCACCGCAACCGCGTCGAGCGGAATCCGTGCCGGTCCAGCCATTCAGTCATCGTGATCCGATCGAGCGCCGTCACCTCGGCGTCATCACTCGACAACGCGCTGGGAAGTGCGAAGGCCCGCCGCCCGCGGGCGTCGCGGAACGTGACCCAATGATCGATCTCTTGTCGAAACCGGGCGAGCTGCGCGTCGTCGTCGGCCGTCGCAACGTCCTTGGGGAAGAGCCCTTCGTGCCACTGGCCACCGACGAAAAGCCGCTCTTCAGGATCACGGCAGAGGAACTGCTCGCCCGCGATTGGCTCGCCATCGCCGTCGACACCTTCCAGCACGCCCATCTCGTCCAGAAGCTTCAGCAGCGGCTTGTTCTCGCGCATCGGCAGCGGGAGGTAGTGGGCCCCCCAGGGAAACGCCGCCACGGTCGATTCCCCGCTCCGCGACGTCCCGCCCGCCTCCGGCTCAAGCTCCAGAAGAAGGAAGTCCTCGATCCCGAGGCTGCGAAGCTTCCAGGCGGCGGAGAGCCCGGCGACGCCGGCGCCGACGATGATCACCTCAGTCTGCTTCCATCGCGAGGCTTCGGGTTGCGGGCGGGCCGGCTCGCGCAACCGGTGCCCCGCCGCATGCGAAGCGCCGACGATCTCGCCCTGGGGAGGGAGCGTGGGAGCTCCGCACCCGGCCGCCATCACGGCCGGCGCCGAAAGAAACGCGGCCATTAATTCGCGGCGGGAAAGCGAGGTGAAAGACATGGGGCGGAAAGATCCGGTTCGTCTCCTGATGCTCCGATGCAGCATCCAGCGCCGGAAGAGCAGCGTCAATATGCGGCAGATCGTGGCAGAACCGGACAATGACGCATTTTCAGAATAGACCCCCGAAAACTTGTCCGAGGGGGACGCCAGACGACGTCATTTCATCCACCACTCGCAATAGGCATCCAGAGCGCGTTCGATAAGGACTGCCCGCCCGGATAGCCATTCCAGTGGAGCGTAGAAAACGAAGAACGTGCCCCACCCTTCTTGATTCGCGTCGCACCACGCCGCCGCAGGACCATAGCTCAGCACGTACCCACCCAGCAACAGCACGGCCACGGCGACAATCGGCAGGATCAGGTTGGGCTTGCGGATGGGCATAGGCGGTTCCTCCACTGAATCGTAACGATCCGGCGTCGCGGAACGTTGTCCCGTTTTTCAAAAGGCATCACCACTCGAAGCTGGCAGCATCGGCCCCGGCTCCCACTGGACAACTTGCACGAGGGAGTTACAACTCAGCTTGATCTCCGCGGATTGTGTTGGTCTTTCGCTTTTCACGTCATGGATTTCTCATGTCGGAACGGATTCTGAGCATCTCGGGCCTGCGCGGCGTCATCGGCAACGGTCTCGACCCGGAGTACATCACCCGATTCGCCGCCGCCCTGGGAACGATGGCCGGCGGCGGAACCGTGGTTCTGGCGCGGGATGGACGCTCGACGGGGCCCTACGTGCGGCATGCGGTGCTGGCAGGGCTGATGGCGACCGGGTGCCGCGTCGTCGACCTGGGCGTGGCCACCACGCCGACGTGCGGGGTGGTCGTTCAGCACCTGAAGGCCGCCGGAGGATTACAGATCACGGCGAGTCACAATCCCGTCCAGTGGAACGGGCTCAAGCCGTTCTCTCCGGAAGGGTCGGTGTTCAACGAAGAGTTGGGAAAGAAGCTGCTGGGGCTGCTTGAATCGCAGCAACCGGCGCTCGTGGGATGGGACCGCCTGGGGAACGTCGAGGAGCGCCCCGAAGCGGCGGACGTCCACATCGACCGCGTGCTGAAACTGGTTGACCCGGCGGTCATCGCGAAGCGGAAGTTCCGCGTGGTGCTCGACTCCAATCATGGGTCGGGGGGCGTGTTGTCGCCGCGGCTTCTGAAGAAGCTCGGTTGCCAGGTCGAGGTGCTCGGCGGAACTCCGGACGGACAGTTCGAACATGTCCCCGAGCCGACGGCGGAGAACCTGACCGGGCTGTGCGACGAAGTGCGAAAGCGCGGGGCGGACGTCGGCTTTGCCCAGGATCCCGACGCCGACCGGCTGGCGATTGTCGATGGCAACGGCCGCTATATTGGCGAGGAACTCACGCTGGCTCTCTCCGCCGATTACGTCCTCGCCCGCACGCCGGGGCCGGTCGTGGTCAATGGCTCGACCAGCCGCGTCACCGCCGACATCGCCGAAAAGTACAACTGCCCGTTCCACCGCTCGTACGTCGGCGAGGCCCACGTCGTGGCCCGCATGAAGAGCGTGGGCGCGATCCTCGGCGGCGAGGGGAACGGCGGCGTGATCGAACCGCACGTCGGCTACGTCCGCGACAGCCTCGTCAGCATGGCGTATGTCCTCGGCGGAATGGCGGCGTCCGGCAAGCCGCTGGCCGAATGGGTCGACTCGCTTCCCCAGTACGCCATCGTCAAGGACAAGCTGACCTGCCCGCGCGAGCGCGTCGAAGCGGCCTGCATGGCGCTCAAATCGCTGTTCCACGACGCCACCCCGCAGCAGGGAGACGGACTGCGTCTCGACTGGCCCGACCGCTGGGTGCAGGTGCGGGCCAGCAACACCGAGCCGATCCTGCGAGTCATCGCCGAAGCCCCCGACCAGACCACCGCCCGCGCCTTGTGCTCGCAGGCGATGGACGAGGTTCGGCGGGCGGTGAGCTGAAAGTGCGGCTGAGCCGCTACGGAGCGTTCTCGACGGCGGCACGGAGAGCCTGGGGGGACGCGTTCCACGCAGTCTCGTATGTCTTTTCCAGCGGGACAGGAATGTGGAGTTCGACGTCGAGAAACAACGGCATATCGGGGATCGGTTCGCCGATGCCGATCAACTCGATGTAAGCGACTCGCTCCTCCCCGGCCTCGTATGACACCGCGACGCGATCCTTCCCCACCGGCATGTCAAACGCCTCTTCCTCGAATTCGTCCCAGATCGCCTTGTGAATGCCTGCGGGATCGTGCTGCGTCGGCTGGAAGAGATCGACGACCAGCACATGCACGCCGTGAGCGAGAAAGTCGGCGGTCTTCGTGACAAACTCGCGAAGCGCGGCCCGGCTCGATTTATTTCCCGGCGCCACGATCTCGATGACGGAGACAACGCGACCGAGATGATGCCGGACCACAATCCGGTTGGCGCGCGCGGCGTAGCGGTCGGCTGAACTGTGGCGAACGATGCGTGCTGAGGGACGGCCAATGATGGCCACGCCGCCTCCCGGCACTTGCTCGCGAGCCTCTTCATCTGGTGGGTCGCCCGTCTCGATCGCCAGGAGATTGGGTTCACGCTCGCCGGCCCGCTGCTCGACAAGAGCAGAGAATCCGGCCGGTAATCGCCCGCGGTTGAGTTCGCGTGCGATCTCGATGGACCAGTCCTGGTGGAAATGATGAAACAACCCCGCCGGCACGCGGGACCAGTCATGCAGGGGCATTGTTGAAGCCTCAAATTCTCGGATCGACACGGTCTATGACACGCGAGTCGATCTCAGCCTGCATGCGACGGAAATATGATGACGATCATTCGGCCCCATCGGCCAAGGCTACTCCGGCGTCCTTCAGCGCGGAATTGAGCGCCGCACGGAGGACTCTCCGTTGCCTCTCTCCGTCGAGCCAGAAGCGCTCGTCGTCGACATCCACATCGCCACAATCGAGGCAGATCACCAGTTCGAAAGTTCTCCCGCACGACTCCACGCGCAGTCCATGTCGTGGGAAAAACCGGCACGCCTTGGCGCGATCCTTCGGACGCTCGATGACCGCATTGCTGAACGCGTCAAGAATCCTCCTCCGCTGCGCGACTTCTTTCACACTCTCCGCGCCCAGCTTCACGCTCCCTTTGATCTGGTAGCCGTGAAACTGCTTATCATCCTCGACGTCGGGACCGTCCTCATACGGCCAATGCGGCTCGAGCGAAAGGACTTCGACTCGCTCTCCCGCCCGGATCGACCGCGCGAGCCTGTCGCCATCGTCCTCCGGCTTTCGTGTCATCGAGACGAAGGCCACACCGGCGATCAGCACGGAAATGACAACGCCAATGATGATCGCCTTCTTCAAGGAAGACCCCCTAACATGCATGCTCGAACGACGACATCAACCGCAGTTCAATGACTCAACGCATAGGTGATGATATTCGTCACCACCCGCACCGCGTCGTCCGTGGCGATTCCCTTGGCATAGGCGTTCGATTCCTTGTTCACGCCGCTCATCAGATCATACGGCGAATAGAGGACCGCCAGGCGGCCGTCCACGAAGACGCCGTAGAACTCGGCGTGCTCAAGTGACGGATCGTCGCGCAAGGCCGACGGCGTGAACTCGACGCGCTCGATCGGGTTCCAGCCTGACGTAAAGAGCGGATGCGTCGGCGGAAGCTTGAGCAGCTCTGCGTCCGGCAGAACTTTCTTGATTTCCCGCTGGAAGGCGACGTCGAACGGCTTGAGGCCGGCGGCCGCGGTGGCGACGAGCAGCCCGCCGCGCTCGACGTAATCGCGCAGGCCCTTCGCCTCTTCTTTCGTGAACTGGAAGTCGTAGTGCCCCGTCATGAAGAGGAGCGGGTATTCGCCCAGCCGCGGATCGTCGAGCGGCACCGCATTGGGCGAGTAGTCGACGTCGATCTCGGTGTTCTTCTTCAGTCCCTGGAGCACGCTGTTCTGAATGGCCGGGTTGACGTCCCAGCTGCCGGTGTAGGAGACGCTGGCGAACTTGAAGATGTCGCCGCTGGCGGTGCGGCCGTTGTAGACGGGGAATTCCTGCGCGAGGAATCGGCCGTATTCGGTGCTGCCAAGGACGTACGAGACGATGTTCGTCCCCAGGCGATAGGCTGACTCGCCCACGAGGTGGCGGCCCTGAGGGTGGTAGGTCTCGCCGCTCCAGGCGGCTCCCATGCCGATGGGGGCGAGGATGGCGGCGGCCCGCGTTCCGACGTCGAGCGTGTAGATCTCGGGCGGTTGCTGGAACTGCACGCCGTTGACCAGCGTCATCAACTGGTTGATGCGGTAGCGGGCGTTGAACAGCGGATGGTCGGGGGGCGAGCGCATGAACCGCTTCTGCGGGAAGACGCGGCGCATTTCGCGGACGACCGCCTTCGAGAACTCTTCGCGGCCGCGGGCGGCGTTGAACAGGATCGTCCCGCCGTCGGCGATGTACTTGCGGAGATTGGTCACCTCGGCGTCGCTGAACTTGAAGTCGTAGTCTCCCGCCATGAAGAGGAGCGGAATGTCGACTGGATCGAAGCCGTCGCTGGCGAGGGGCTTCGTGGCATACTGGTAGTTGTTGCCGTCGGCCAGACGGGTGTTCGTCTGCGACATCAGGTAGTAGCCGTCGTTCGGGAAGCTTTTCCACTGCTCGAACTTCTGGACCGTTCCGTCGGTGTGGACGTATTCGAGCGTCTCGCCGTACTGCAGCTTGTACATGACGGTGAGGTTGGTCGGCGGCGGCGGCGTGCGGGTCTGCGTCTTCCGCTGTGACGGCCCGAAGTCGGGAATGACGCCGGTGTCCTCGCCGCTTGCCTCGGTCTTGGGCGGGGCCTTGAGGGCCGGCGGCGGCGGAGCTTCGGCAGGAGGGAAGTTGACGCGGCGCTGGGCGAAGGCGGCGTTCGGGGCGCAAGCCAATGCCGCAATCATCAGGACCACGGCCATGGAACGCTGTTTCACCCTTCGGCCCCCCTCACCCTGCCCTCTCCCCCCGATGCGGGTGGAGAGGGTGCTTGACGTTGTGTTCGCCATGTCTGACCTCGATGCGGCGTCGTTATCCAGCCGATGACCGTTCCTCTGCCGACCGTCGCTTCCGTCCCTCGACACTCGTCCCTCAGCCCTCGACCCGCTCACGGCGTCAACTCGACCGTCGGCTTCAATTCATTCGGTTTCACGCGATACCACTCCGGCGCGGGCGTGACGGGCAGCGCCTTGATCACCTTCCGCATCTCCTGCTCGGAACCGGTAGGGGCCAGCAGCCGCAATTCGTAGGTGGGGGCCGGCGCCAGCTTGCCATCTTTGTCGTGCATCCAGCTCCGCAGAATGATCGGTTCAAGCGACTTCGGCAGCGGGGTGAAGCCGTTGGAGGCCACCGCTGCGGGGGCGTTGCGCACGTTGGGGTCGGTCGCCCCCGGGGCCAGGTTGAGCGGAGGCTGGGTCGTCACGGCGTCGATGCTGCTGCCGGGCGGGACC